>CAIMSU010000175.1 GCA_903844155.1 uncultured Pseudomonadota bacterium
GAACCGCGAAGACGTTCTCACGCCGCACGTGTGGAAGGCCGAGCGGGACGTGGGACGCCGACCGTCGGACGGCTGAGCGCGCGAGCGGCCGGAGAGAATCGAAAAAAGTCGGCGGAAAGGGGGCGGGGCGAGGATGTACGGGCGAACCTCGTGTCGAGGTTCGCGACCTCGGAGCCACCTGGGAGATCCGCGTCGGAGCCGCCCCGCCCGTTCGCTTGCCCGAACCGGCGGACGTCGCCGGGAGGGAGCGCGTCGCCGCGCTCGCGCGTAGCCTCACGCGCGCCGGAGTCCCTCTCCCTCCCCCAGCTTCGGATTCCCTTCTCGCTGCGCCTACGCCTCCGATCGCCGTACGCGGCAGCGTGGTGGCGACGCACAAGACCGCCGATTCTGCGCCCCGACGGGCGGCTGTGCCGCATCCAGCCGCCGTCCCGGTCGCGGGGACCCGGACTGCACGGACGGGGCCGACGACAGCGAGGGGGCCAGCAGCAGCAGCGCAGCCTGCACGAACGGCATCGACGACGACGGGGACGGCTGGATCGACGCGTACGATCCCGATTGCACCTCGGGCACCGTTGAAGTCGGCTTCGGGGCTACCGAGTGCAACGACGGCATCGACAACGACGGTGACGGCCGAGCGGATGCCGCCGACGCGGGCTGCTCCGATGCGTCCGACACTTCCGAGGCATGATCGGCCTGCGGTCGCCAGACTGCCCGGAACACAGTGGCCGGCGGGCGTTACCCTCTCTCGTGCATCTTCGCTGCCTGCTCCCGTGCATCCTCGTGGGGTGCGCCGTCGACAACCACCTGGTTGACGGGAAGGGCGATCCGGCGCCGGGCGACGACACGAGCGGCGACACGATGGACAGCGCGACCACGGGCGACGCCTGCGGATCAGCGAGCCCGGCGTGGAATCTCGCGACAACGTGGTCCGCCTCGCTCGACTCGTCGGGTGTGCCGTGGGGAGGCGTTGTCGTCGGGCCGCTGGAGCCCGGAGGGCTCCCCGCCGTTGTCGTCACCTCCGTGGGCACGGGGGTGGTCGCCGCGTACGCGGGCGTCGATGGCGCAGAGCTCTGGCAGCAATCGCCAGCCAACGTCGCCCAAATGTCCATCCCCGCCCTTGGGGATCTGGACGGTGACGGAGCACCTGAGGTTGTCGTGACCACCGATGTCGGCATCCTCGCCTTCCACGGCGACGGCACGCGGTACTGGACCGCCGACGCCCCGAGGAGCGTGAAGCCCGCGTGTGGCGGAGTCGGGATCGCCGACCTCGATGGCGACGGATTGCCCGAGGTCTACTACGGGCGGCTCATCGTGAACGGGCAAACCGGCGAGCAGCGCGCCGAAGGGCGCGGCGGATGGGGCACGAGCGTCGCTGGCGGATCGCCGATCTCTGTCGCCGCGAACCTGCGTGGCTCGATCCAGAGCCTCGTCGTGGGAAATGCTGCCTATGACGCCGACGGAAACACGGTGTGGTCGACCGGGGACGACGGGTACCCCGCCGTCGCAGATCTGGACGGGGACGGACTCGCGGACATCGTCGTGGCCCGAAGCACCGCGGTGGTCAGGCTGACGGCTGACGGCACCGAGGTCTGGTCGGTGGCTAAGACAGGCGGTGGTCCGCCGGCTATCGCTGACTTCGATGGGGACGGGACTCCGGACATCGCGGTGCCATTTGCGGACTCCGTGGTGGTGTTCGACGCCGACGGGGTCCAGATGTGGCGGCACAAGACGACCGAGACGTTCTACGTGACGAACGGCGTCACGGCCTACGATCTCGACGGTGACGGCGCCGCAGAACTTCTCCTCTCCTCCGAAGATGGCGTCGAGATCCTCGACGGCCGCTCCGGCGACGTGCTGGCTGCCTCGGCGCGTTCCTCTCCATTCTGCGCGCAGGGGCCTTCGGTGGCAGACCTGGACGGCGACGGGGCGAGCGACGTCGTCTACCTCGGAATGGGTGAGCACGAGGTTCACGTTCGCGTCCTACACGACACGGACGGGTTTAGGCGCTCCGGGACGGTCTGGAACCAAGACGGCTTTTCGGTCACGAATGTGCGGGCCGACGGCACGATCCCGTCCGCCCCCGAGTCGAATTGGCCGACATGGAATAGCTTCCGGGCGGCAGGCTGCCAGTGACGTAGCAGGTGCTCCCCGGCGGGTTCGCTGAAACGCCCTCGCCCACCCCGAATTCCCCGAACATTCCGCCTTACAGCCCCCAACAGCGCTTTCAGCCCCCGCCAACAGCACCGCGCCGGGCACCTACCGCCCCGCTTTCAGCGCCGCCGCCCGCGTCAACCACGCCCTGACCTGACGCCAACAGCGCGGCCCTGATTCCCCAACAGCGCTTGCAACGGGTCACCGATCCGCCTTCAGCGGCCCGGTCCCGACCAACAGCGGCCTGAGCCCCGCCAGCAGCGCCGCGCTGTTGGCCAACCACGCCCAGCCCCAGCCCGTGCTGTAGGAGGTGGTAAGCGGAATGCCCTTCCAACGCCGTTTTCGCGCTCATAGTTGTCCGTGTCGCCGGAACCGACCGGCACCCGACTCCCCGCCGGATCGTCCGGCATCCACCCCTCCGAGGAACTCCCATGAGCGACACCCTGCAAGCCGCGATCGAAGGCAAGAAGATCCCCGACTCCAAGAAGGCCGGCGTGCTCGCCGAAGCCCTCGGCAGGGTCAAGAGCATGGGAGGCCGCTTCACGAAGATGAAGGAGGTCTCAGAGGAGCTCGCCGACGCGGTGATCGCCACCGCGGAGACGCAGGGTGTCGTCTTCGCGGCGTCCTTCGCCGAGGGCTACCTGGGCGAGGAGAAGATGGACATCGGCCCTGTCGATGTCCGGACCGCGGGCGGGCTGTTGCTCGGGGGCTACGGCCTCTACAAGACGATGTCCGGGAAAGGGGGCGCCCACGCGCTCGCCCTCGGCAACGGCCTGCTCGCCACCGGCATCGGCCGCATCGGTCGGCACGCAGGGAAGGCCCTCGCGGAGAAGAAGAACACGCCGGCCGCCCCTCCGGCCCCCGACGCGGCGGCAGCTCCTGCTCCCGCCGCCGCGCCCGCACAGGTCAAGGGCGACGACATCGGCGAGATCGCCCGCATGGTCCGCATGACGCCGGGCACCGAGGGTGAGGCCATCGAGGGCCGCCGCCGTCACCCGCACCGCCCCCGCCGGGACGAGGAGGACGAGGAGGTCTCGGGCCGCCGCTCCGACCGCTTCGCCCGCCGCCGCTGATCCCCACCTCCCGACCTCCACATCCCTGATTCTCCGTTTCACCGCTTCCACCCAAGGACAACTGCCATGACCGCACCCATCTGGGCCCTCGTGACCTTCACCGCTTCCGGCGAGTGCCTCGTCGATCGCACCTCCCTCCGCGCGTCGCTCCGCATGGACGACCGCTCCGCCCCCGACTTCGGCGCGGACGACGACGACGACGACGACGATCTCGATGATCTCGGTGACGACCTCGGCGACGAGACCGGGGACGACCTCGGCGACGACCTTGGCGACGACCTCGGCGACGAGACCGGGGACGACCTCGGCGACGACCTCGGCAGCGAAGGCAGCCGCGAGCGCCGGATCCAGCGCCTCCGTCGCCGCGAGGGACGGCTCCACACCCGCGAGGAGGAGCTGGAGCAGAAGAACCGACATCTCCGCCGGAAGCTCCACCACGCGAAGAAGGGGAAGATCGTGCAGCGCAACGTCACCGTCAGCGGCATCGTCGCCACCACCGTCGGGCAGTCGATGAGCATGACGCTCACGCCGCGCACGAGCCTGCACCTGTCGAAGATCTTCGCCACGGGCGACTCGGCGGCGACGATCAACACGATCATCTCGGGCGACGACCCGGTCGTGCTGGACAACCTCGACGCCGCGCTCATCGCGCCGACCGCGTACCACGGGCCGTCGTTCGGTGGCCGCGTGCTCCGGGCCGGTGTCCCCGTCACGATCAACTACACGGCGGGTTCGACGACGGCTGCCCTGAAGCTCAGCTTCTACGGCAAGGCGCGCGTCAAGAACCCGCACTGCTGATCGGGGGCTGAACCGTGGGCACCTGCAAGCTCTCCCGTCGATCTGGCACCGCGAAGCTCCCGGCTTCGTTGGTCGCCGGGGACCCGGGGGCAGAGGGCGAGGTGCTCACGGCGCAGTCCATCGGGAGCGGAGACGGCGACTGGCGCATCATCGACCTCTGGTCAGACGAGGGCTCCCCCTGGGAAGCAAAGCTCGTCTGGTCCGGCGGCGGGGGTGCCCAGCGCACCGCCTACCTCGATGTTCCCAAGTGTACGCGGGTCTGTGTCCACGCGACGATGCTCCAGGTGTTCGGGTCGAACCTCTCGACTTCCGCGAGCATCTCGGCGCGGGCCGCGATCGCGGACGGCCAATGTGACACCGAGAACCAATGGACCGTCCGCGGATCGAGCGCGCAGCTCATCGGTGGGGGTGGCGGCAACGTCGACGTGACTCCACCTCCCTGGGCGCGCTTCGCCCGCCTCGAAGTCTCCGATTCGACCGTCGCCCCCACCACCTTCGTCGAGCTGCTCGACATCAACGCCACCACCCGCGCCCGGTACGCCGTGGACAAGCAGCCCGCCCCGGGGGTGCCCCTCGGCGACGCCGCCACCGTGCGGTGCGTGCTGCCCTCGGGCTCCTTCTCCTACCGGGTGGTCTTCCTGCTCCACCTCTGACCCACCCCTTCCGATTCCCGAGGACTCCCGCCATGAAGTGCTACTGCAACCGCTTCGCCTCGAAGCTGCTGGACATCCCCAACGCCACGCCCGTCACGGTCACCACCGTTGGGAAGCCGTACCGCATCCTCCCCGACCAGACGGACGGGCAGACGGACGCGGCCCAGGACTACCGCTTCGTGTCGAACCTCAACGTCGTGGGTGGGTCGGGCTCGCCGGCGGCCCAGCTCATCATCCAGGGCTCGGTCGACGGCGCGCTCTGGTTCGACGTGTCGCTCGGCACGGGTCGCACGGCCGCTGGGGTCTACGCCGAGATCATCGACACCCCGAACGGGCTGCTGATGCCGTGGGTGCGCGCGAAGGTCACCGTCGCCGGGACTACGCCCCCGACCTGTGACGCCAGCATCGACATCGTGTCCACCGGGCCCTTCCAGCTCTCCCCGAGCTGATTCGCCTCGTCCTCCCTCCCAACCTCGCGCCCAAACCGGAGCACACCTCGTGATCATCAAGGTCGCCCTCACCTTCAACGAACGCGATGCCGTCAGCTTGCTGAACTGGCTCGCGCGCTGCAATGCGCGGCTGCTGCGCGAGCGGCCGTCGTTGCCGCTGCTCTACGCGACCAGCGTGAGGTACGACCGCGAGGAAGAGGAGCTTTGGAGCGACTACATCCAGCTCCTGGCGCAGGGGTGGGAGGATTGTGACGCGCTCGCCGCGGCCCGCGCCGGCGAGCTCATCGCCCGAGGCTGGAAGGCGCTGTCGCCGCGCGACCCGGGCTACGCCGCCGCGAAGGCTGCGAACCTCACGACGATCCCGGCCGAGGTCGCGCTCACCACGGCCGTCCGCCAGGGCGAGCACGGCATGTACCACTGCATCGTCCGGTACACGGTGAACGGCGCCGTCTGGTTCGATGACCCGTCGGCGCGGCTCGGGATGCTCCCCGAGCGCCTCACGGGCCAAGAATGCCACGAGCGGATCGTCACCCGCGTCCGCCTCGCTGGCATCCGTCGCGACCCCGACCACGTTCGCCGCGTCCAACGTCACTCCATCATCCAGCGTCGCCGCCAGCTCGCGGCGCGGAGGGCCCGTCCATGACCACCGACTCTCGTTACATCCGCGCCCGCGTCGTCTCCGGCCCCGCCTTCGCAGGCGAGATCGCCGGTCCCAAGAAGGTGTCGGCCAAGGACCGGCAGATCCGTCGCAAGCTCCGCCGTGCGCGGGCGCTCAAGCGGCGCATCGCTCACCTCCGCATCCGGCACACGCTCGGCTGGAAGGGCGCCGTCCGCAAGTCCAAGACCAACCTCGCGATCGTGATGAGCGATCTGCGGGCGCTCGGATGGAAGCCCAAGACCCCGACCCGTGCCCGCAAGCCCGGCGAGGACGAGACCGACGCCGCGCTCGACGACATTCCCGAGGCCGAGCCCGGCGAGACCGAGGAGTCGGACGAGGGCGTCGAGGACGCGGCCGAGCCTGCCGACGACGAAGCCGCGACCGAGGGCAACTGGCTCGACGGGTACGTCGGTGCGGAGCCCGCCAGGAAGCGCCCGCTCCGGGACCTCATGCAGCGCGCCGAGCGCCTGGTCGCGCCGCGCTGGTCGAAGCCGGTCCCACTCGCGACGGGGGCGCAGATCCAGACCCGTCCTGGCCAGCGGGCGATGGTCGCGACCGTTCAGCCGGGCCTGTTCATCGTGCAGCTCGTGTCCGACGACGCGGCGAGGAAGATCGCCGGGGACAACGTGGGCATCCTCCCGCTGCTCCTGTACCCACTGGTGAAGAACCAGATCCAGAAGGCGCTCGCCCCGAAGCCAGCCGCACCCGCCCAGGCCGCGCAGGTTCCGGCGGGTCCGCCCTACGCCCAACCCGCGCCGGTCGCGGCGCCGTCTGCGGGCTGCGACTGCCCGCCCCGGCGGAGCTGATCATGGCGACCACCCTCCCCGTCAGCGCCTCGTCCGTGCTCGAACGGATGAACGCCATGCGGATCAGCGCGGAGCAGTCGCTCTCGCAGGTACAGGCGTACCTCGCGTCGAATCCACAGCCGCTCGCCCGCGTGGTCGCGGGCTACCGCGCGCTGCTCGCCGACTCGGGACGCCGCATCGTGCAGGCCCAGGTCAAGGTCATCCAGGCGCGGGCGAAGAACCCCACCGACCCGACGCTCATCGCGCTCGAACGCCGCACCGTCGAGCTGCTCACCATGTGGACCGCCCACGCCCAGGGCTACTCGGCATACGAACGCCCGGCGACCGAGGCCGAGAAGACGGGGGCCATCCAGATCGGCGTCGCCCCCGTCGTCATCATCGCCATCGTCATCGGGGCGGCGGTCATCGCCGTCTCGCTGACCGGGATCGCCTGGGCCGTCGTCCACTACAAGGAGGCGCAGACCCTCTCCGAGGAGATCGCCCTCGTCGAGCGCGACCCCTCCCTCGCCGACGCGATCGCGAAGATCAACGCCACCGCGCCGTCGTCCGTCCCTCCCACGCCTCCAGACCCGCCCGGTGGCGGCGGCTGGCTCTGGTTCCTCGGTCTGCTCGGCCTCGCCGGGGCCGCCTTCTACGTCGTTCCCAAGCTCGGGAAAGGGTGATCGTCATGGAGAAGTTCCGCCTCAACATCATCGGCGCCGACGAGGACGTCCCCCGGATGCTGCTCACCTACGGGCACGGCTGCGGCGGCGAGGTTGCGTTCATCATGCGGCCCCGCGACAACACCGCGCTCCTCGTCCACCAGGTCAAGAAGCAGCCGGCGAAGGTCTGGCGCACCGACCTCGGACTCGCGCCGTCCCACGCGCCCGAGCTCGACGCGGCCCCGACGGACGCTGTCGCCGAGATCCACCGGATGAAGGCGAATCCGCCGCCCGCCGGTCCCGCCACCCTGAAGGGCAAGTGGGCGGGGCAGCTCCACTGTGACGACGGCACGCCGCGCGTCCTCCTCGAGCGGAAGGTCGCCAGCTACGGCACGCTGAAGCTCTCCTCGAAGCCTGACGGGCGCTGGTCCGCCACGTTCGACCGGATGGGCAAGTGGTTCAGCCAGGCGAAGCAGGAGAGCGTCGAACGATCCGGGCTGGCCGAGGCGATCACCGCGGGGATGGGGCTCGTCGTCGGCCTCGTCAGCGAGGCGTGCAGCTTCCGGGACACGCACCGTCGCAACGCGGTCGACGCGGACTTTGCCGCGCAGCACCCCTACCGCCCGCCCACGGAGCAGCGCGACCCGACCGAGCGGTACAAGGGCAAGTCCAGCTTCCGGGCCGTCGAACAGGCCGACGGCTGGACCGTCGTGAACGACGTGGGCGCGATCGTCGCCCAGTTCGGGAAGCGCGAGAAGGGCAAGGCCGAGAAGCACGCCAGCGCGCTCACCCGTGGGAAGGCTCCGGCCGCGACCGTGTCCCCAGAGATCGCCAACGGGTTCGGGCTCGGCGGGATGCCGGGCATGAGCGTTGCGCCCCTCTCGGCGATCCCGATGCCGGAGTCGCCGGGGTGTCCCACGAGCCTGGCCCACATCGCCTCGGGCACCGAGAAGGAGGCCGCCGCCATCGAGGAGCTGTCGCGTTCGCTCTGGGGCTCGACCGAGGCCCCCGACCTCCTGAACCGCGCCGGACGCCTGCTCCGGCACGCCGAGGCGCTCGTGAAGTCGCCGCTCTGCTCGGGCAAGGAGCAGAAGATGGCGTGGGACGATCTGCGCCGCGGTGCCGACGCCTACACCCAGGCGCGTACGACGCCATCGCGCGGGGTGAGAAGCCGGACATCGTGACGACGCTGCGGCGGATCTCCGAGCGCGTCTCCCTCGCTGCGGCCCGTGCGGCGAAGTCCTGTGCGGCGGGACAGCAGAAGATCGCGAGCGCACCGCGTTCGCCGAACGACATCGCCAACGGCATCGGTCGGCGCGAGTCCGGCTGGACCTGGGGCGACCGCGTCAACTGGCAGGGTCAGACCTGGGTGGTTCGCGATGCACGCGCCGACGGGACCGTGGACATCGCCCGCGAGGGCACCGACCTCGTGGACAACGCTCCGGCGAGCGAGCTGCGCCGCGCCGGTCCTGCGCCGAGCCCGACGGTCTCGATGCAGCCGGTCTGGCCGCCCGCCGCCGCACCGCAGTCGGTTCCGACGACGCCGAAGGCCACGCGCACCCGGAAGCCGAAGGCGGCCGACGTGGACCCTGCGAAGGACCAACTCCTGGTCAACGCCTTCGCGGACGCCATCAAGCAGGCCGCGCAATCGATGGGAGGTGGGGCGTGAACGCCGACTCCGAAGCCACCGCCGCGTCCGAGCCGGTGACGCCGGTGGGGCAGATCCCTCCCGCCGTTGCCCCGCCCGTCGGCCCCCGGCCGACGCTGTCGGCCCAACTCGCCGAGGGGTTTCTCACGCCGCTGGAGGCTGCGTTGGTCGCCGAGATCCGTGGCAACGGGGCCGCCGTGGTCGCCGCGCTCGGGGAGCTCAAGACGGAGATCCGGGAGGTCCGCAACAACCCGCCGTTCCGCTGGGTGCCGTGGGCGATGCTGCTCCTCTGGCTGCTCAACATGTTCGTGATCGGGATCCTCGCCCTGGAGCGCGGGGTCGATCCGATGAAGGCGGCCGAGGCGGTGAAGGTGCTGACGCCGGGGCTGCTGGATGCGGGAGGCGAACAGTGACCCCAATCTCGCGGCTCGATTCATCGACCCTTCGGCCGTCGCTTCGCCGTCGAGGCCTTCCGACCACCGCCCTTGGTCGGGGGCGCGCCTCCGTCGCCTTCGTTCCCTGTTGGCTCGGGCGGAGTCCTGGGACGCGGAGGAGGGCCGTCGAAGTCGTCCGGAGCCGGCGGCGCATCCGTGCTGCGATGCCGAGGATGGTTTGGATCCCACCACAGTGGATTCCGCTCATCGAGCAGCTCGCGGAGCGCGGCCAGGAGCACCTCCCGATCCTTCGCATCATTGATCTGCGCAAGCTGAACTTCGATCATCTCAATTGCCACATGCCGGGGCATGAGGCCGTCCTCGTACCGGTCGAGGACCTTGGCGATCGCCACGACCGGCCCGTCCTCCTCCTGGAATGTGACTGGCGCCGAGATCGGCGCTGTAGCGTAGTCCGCCAGCCGGAACGCTTGCTGGGCCACGTACCCAGTGTCGGAAACCAAGTAGTCGAACGATTGGCGGAGCCCACCATAGAGGAGGAAGAGGGCTCCCAGCCGCGTAATCGTGACCCGCAACGCGCCTTTGAGGGAGCCGGGCTCGACGACAACCTCCACGCGGACGAACTCGCCGGCCCCTCGTTCCTCGAAGTAGCGCTCCAGACGTCGTCGCGTGTTGTGCGACGCACGCTCAAGAACCTCCAGCGCCACGTCCGACTCGAACGGGACGAGGACGCGGATCTCCGTGAGCAACACGCCATCTGCCATCGGGACCGATCTCCGGGGGGGCCTGAGTATCGTGGCAGGGCCGCCCGGGCCGGATCCCAACGCGCCGCGTGCCGCGCCATCACGTCATCATCGCGCGCTCTCGCTGCGGTTCAGGAGTCCGTATGACCGCCGCCACCCAGCTCCTCGACGCCGTCGTCCCCATCGTCCGCACGCGCCTCCCGCGTGGCGTGGACATCGAGTACCTCGACGACTTCGTGGACCGGAACCGCTCCATGCTCGAAGTCGTCATCGAGCAGAACCTCGGCCCGGTCCTTCGGAGGATGGAGGCCGCGAACAACGCCAACTTCCCCGTCGAGGACATCCCGGAATTCTGGACCGCCTCGAAGCGCACCGCAGCGAACATCGCAGCGATGGCGACGGCGGCGAACCTCTCCGCGCAGAAGCGCACCCCGAATCCCGAGGAGCGCGCGGTCCTCGCCGGCTACTCCGGCTGGGGCGGGCTCTCGATCCAGGGCGCATCGGGCAAGTTCCCGCCGGGCTTCCCCGCGCCCGAAGAACGCGGGCTCATTCAGGAGAGAGTCCGTTCCCGTAACTTTGTGAACCTGCCGAAACCTTCCGCCGCCCGCCCTTCGAGCTGTGCGGCGCTGGCCCGGCCCCGCCGTCACTGCCCGGTCCCCCCGGCGCTCCGGGCACCCGCGACTCATCCGTCACGGGCGCGTCTCCAACGAGCACCCGGATCTCGACCTCTCGCGTTTCGGTGTCCACGGTGACCCGCTCGATCAGCTCCGCGATGATGGCGCGCTGCTGGTTGCGGTCCACGGTCTCGACCGCCGCGCGCATCGCTGCGAGGCGCTTGTCCGCGGCGGCGAGCCGGGCCGAGCGCGCCCCGTGATTGCGCTCGTCCATCTGGGACAGTTCGAGCCGGTTCAGGAGCGGGGCTCGCTCCCGCTCGATCGTCTCCAGGTCGGTCGCCAGCTCGTCCTCCGAGTACAGCCCCTTGCGAAAGGCCGCCTGGATCCGGCCGCGCTCCAGGGCGAGCCGCTCCAGATCCGCGCGCAGGGTGCGCGCCGCGTCGGCCCCGGCTGCGTTCTTCTTCGCGTCCGCGTCCACGGCACGCTCGACCTCGGCCCGGAAGTAGCCCGGCTCGGTGATCAGCTGCTTGACGTAGTTCCAGACGACCGACTCCAGTTGGTCGGCGCGGATGCTGCCCTTCCCCGTGCAGCGCGGACAGTTCACTTGCGGCCGATTGGCGAACTCGCATCGATAGTACATGTTCCGGTCCCTAATCGTTGTTTGTCCGCGCATTTTTCGCTGGCAATGGGCGCAAAACACCACCGAGCGCAGCAGGTAGTCGTAGATGACCGTGCGCGCCGGGGGCCTCGCCCGTCCGCGCAGCGCGGCGTTCGCGGCGTCCCATTGCTCGCGGGTGACGATCGGCTCGACCGACACGGTGAAGTTGGGGTCCCACGCTGGGTTCGGCGCCCAGCGGTCGGAGCAGAACACGGGGTTGGCGAGCATGTCCTGGATGGAGCGCCGCACGATGAACTTCGTGCCCAGCTCCTTCGCCGTC
>CAIMSU010000176.1 GCA_903844155.1 uncultured Pseudomonadota bacterium
AGGCGTTGAAGAGCGGGATCGGGCCGTGATACGCTTCACCCATGGCACACCTTCCGGAACGAGTTGGATCGAGAGATCAACCCGGTTCTATGCCGTTTTCAGAGGGTGTACCACTCTTCTGGCACGAATATGGCGGGTTCATCGACGACGCGGGGGACGTCGGTTGCAAGGACGGGTCGATGTCGACGACGCCGTGCGACGGATCAGGAGCGGCGTACGGCAAGCAACTTCTCGACCACTCCAGCAATCCGCTGGGCGTTCCAACGGATATCGTCGGGTTGAACGTGACTAAGTGGCCGGCCGGCGAGGGCGTCGCGTTCGCCACCTTCAAGGTCGACGGGAGCGACAGCGGCGCGCTGATGTTCACCACCGACGGCGGCGCCGATTGGACGGAGGTGACCGGCGCACCGACCGACTTCTACAAGAAGAAGGTACACATCGTGGTCGACCCCGTGTCCACGACGTACACCAACTCGACCAGCTACACCATCAGCCTGTTCCTGGGCGGTGAATCCAACGCGGACGACGGAACTGGTGGTGTCGAGCAGGTGACCTGGTCGAACGGCAGCTGCAGCGGCACATCCTGCACTGGCTCCTGGGCCCCGATCTCCACGTTGTCGACGGCTGGCTGTCACATCGAGGGCCTGGAACTCAAGGGAATCGCGATGAACCCGTGGTTTTCTTACAGCACCGCCGCCGAGCGGCTGTGGGTGTGGGGGGCCCTGAACCAAGACGAAGGCGCCTGGATGGGTGGCCTCTGCTCGGTCAGCGTCGCCCATTCCACCACCGACCAGATCGAGGTGGTCGCGCCGGGTTCTGGGCACTACTACGACATCGCCTCCGTCCTGGCCGTCCCCGACATCGACCGGACACTGTTCATCCAGCCGGCCGTCAACGCCGTGACCGAGAGGGTGTGCGAGGACGGCGGTGTGTCCTGCAGCCGACCCGACCCCTTCCTGGACGAGAGCTTGCGCCCGCTGGGCGGGACCTACACTTGGACCACGACGACGCTCTCGACCGAGGGACTGGAGAGCTTGCGGGGCAACGGGGTCACGATGGACTGGACGAGCAGCCCGCCATTGCTCTACTACGGTAGTAGCGGAACGGGGGTGCAGAGCACGGAGGTGGCGTGGTAATATTGGCGCTGTTCGCGCTCGCTTGCGTGGGGCAGCGTGTCGGCGACAAGCCCGCAGCCGCGACGGACTCCACGACGAGTGCGGACTCCGGCCCGACCACCGACTCCGGCGACACGGTCGATTCGACGGACTCTGCGCGGGACACGGCCCTGCCTGATGCCGACGGCGACGGCTATCCGGATGCCGCTGCCGGCGGGACCGACTGCGACGACGCCGACCCGAACCTGAACCCCGGCGCTACCGAACTCTGCGACGAGAAGGACTGGAATTGCGATGGCGATCCCTACGACAATGGCGCGTGTTCGAACCCGCAGGATCTCGGGTTGCTGGCGGAGGGGACTTGGGATGGTTACGTCGACGCCGGGACCCATGATGTCTGGTGGGGTTGCTTCGCGGGCGATTTAGACGGAGACGGCTACGACGACCTCACGCTGGCAGGCCCGAACTTCACGCCGGAGAGCGACTATGGCAGCGTCTACTTCGTCCGCGGCGGCCAGCCGATCACAACCGGGATGCACAGCAGCGCCGCCGCCTCTGCTTCCTGGCACGGCAACGCGGGTTACTCGGCCCTCTTGGGAAGCGCATTCCCTGCGGGCGACGTCGATGGGGACGGCTACCCGGATCTGTGGCTCCCCGCCTCGGACTACACCGGTATTCTGGGGCTGGCGCTCGGTCCTCCGAGCCGCTGGGGGCTCAACGAGGACGTCACCGCGGCGGATGTCGTGTGGTTCGGCGAAGCTTACCGGGACGGATTCCCCAACAACTGGCATCCAGCCACCGACGTGGACTTGAACAGCGACGGGCGTTCAGACGGCGTGTTCTTTTCGAATGGTGTTGACACTGGCCCCGGTGCCCTGTACCTGCTCTACGGGGGACCCGACATCTCCTCAGTCCAGGATCGTTCCGCTGGGGACAGCACAAAGATTCCGTGTGCGGGAATCTTTGACGTCGCTGTCGGAGACATCACCGGCGACGGGCTTCCCGACATCGTGGTGGGCGGGGACGGTGCAGACGGCGCGGTGCGCGACGTCCTGCTCGACGGCCTAGATCTGAGCAACGCCGACGGGGCCGATTGCGACGCTCTGGCATGGACAATCGTCGACCCTGGGTCACCCGCCGACATGGGCGTCGCAGTCATCGGCGACTGGGACGGCGACGGGTACCAGGACTGGGCGACTGACGTTGGAACGGCCAGCGTGGATTATCTTCACGAGGGGCAGATCTCGCTGATCTCCGGTAGCAGCACGGATCTGGCAGCGACTGCTTCTGAGGAGGACAGTCTCGTGTTCGCTTCCTTCCTGGGCGGCATGGACCAGGGCTTTCTCGGCGGTGACTATCCGCGATCTGTTGCGGATCTTAACGGGGACGGGTTGCCGGAGTTGGCGACGGCGCTTGGCGGGGACGCCCTGGTCATCCCCTCGGGCGGCTATGCCGGTGTCGATCTGCCGCTGCCGGCCGCGACCTTGAACCTCCAGGGCGCCGACGCCGAAGGGGTCGAGTTGTCGGGAGTGCTGGGTGACTTCGACGGGGATGGCGTGCAGGACGTGCTGGTCGGCGGCGCCGACTGGAACCATCCAATTGGCCGTGAATATCTCTGGCTTGGCGGTGAGATCCCCTGGAACGACCCCGAGGCCTGGTAAGGGCGGTCGTTGTGCGCCCGTGTCGGGCGGCATTCCGCGGCCCACAATCCCGCTGGGCTCGAGTGGCACTGAACCCGGGGCAACCGACGGCCGGCAATATCAGCGGTTTAATCGATGGGTTCTCACACAGAATGGGACGCTGGCCGTTGCGAAAAACGAAACTCTCCCACGACTTCCTCGGCCGGCATCTCGAACGGGTGCGGCTCAACTTCGACGACGCTCAAGCCGCCTCCTGCCAGAGCCATGTTCTTTCGGCATCTGCGTAGCATGAAGCATGATTTCTCCAAAATTCCTGCCGCCGGTGGAACTGCCAGTAGGCCGCCATGTCGCC
>CAIMSU010000177.1 GCA_903844155.1 uncultured Pseudomonadota bacterium
CAGCCCGGACGCGCACAACACCGTCACGGGCTTCCAGAACACCGCCGCCATGTGGTACCCCACGACATTCACCGACATCAGCGCCAACACCCTCGGCAAGCAGCTCGTCCGCGCCGTCTGGGTATGCAAGCTCACCTCCGGCTCCACGCTCGCCACCGTGCGCGTCGCCGGCTCCGTCGACTGGATGTCGCCGTAGGCTGACCCTCTGCGTTGGAGCCGCCATGCCCATTACGTTCCTGCCCTTCGAGATGACATTCAGCGCGCCGTGGTCGACGGCGCGCGTCGCGTCGCCCGATTGGCAGGAGGTGGCGTGGCAGGACGTCACCCAGGCCCAGGCCCCGGTCACGAATCTCGCCAGCCCTCCTCCCGGCAAATCGTGGCAGGTGTTCCAGGTGATCTGGCGGCCCAGGGGCTCCACCCCGGAGCTGGCTGACCAAGGGGCGACCGCCGTGGCGAGCATCGTCGCTGAAGTCGACGCTTCCACGGAGAGTCCGCCGGGAGGGAAGATCCTCTCCGACGACGAGGATGGTCGGCCATGAGCACCGCCGTCTCGTCGTCAGTGTCCGGGCTGTCCGGCGGCATCCGGTCGACGCTCGGCCGGGACAACTCGGGCACCGGGTCGCTGATCCATTCTCCGGTCCGCGGACAGATCGGCAACGGCTCCGACGGGGCCTGCTGCTCAGGTTGCTCCTCGTCTTCCGCGAAGTCCGGCTGCGGCGCGAAGAAGGCGGGTGCGACCGGCTTGGCAGCGCGTGGTCCAGGCATAGCGTCTGATGGTGCTCACGAAGGCGTCTCCCAGGGGAGCGTGATTCTGGCTCCGAGATCGCGGCACGGGTGGGGCTCGGAGGGGGCCCATGAGGGCGTCTCGAAAGCAAGCGTCATCCATGCGCCGCGCTCCAAGCACGGCCAACAGTCCGTAAGCGTCGGATGCGGGGTGGGAGGCGGGTGCGCGGGCAGATGCGCAAAGGACGGGCTCGGGGCCTGCAGCACCCGCTCGAACGGGCAGTTGATCGATGCAGACTCCATGGCCAGACTGCCAAAGGGCTGGCACGGGAGGATGGGGGGAAGCGACGACAACGAGATCACCGTACTCTCTCCTGGGTTTGGTTCCCGTCGCCCCCGCAGCAGCACGCAGAACGCCCGGATGGACTATGGGCTGACTTACCATCCGAAGGACCCCGGCCCAGCCCCCGATTTGCCCGCCACCGACTGCGCGTGCGACACGCCCGCGATCTCGATCAGTAGCGATGTGCGGGATGAGGTAGTGGTTACAGTCAAATCCGCATGCTCGGAGTTCGATGACATCATCAAGGCGGCGTGGCAACTCCTGCTCGACAACCAGGAGGTGTTGAGCGCCGCCGCAGAGCAATACCTCTGGTCAGCGGACGAATTCACGGACCTATTGCAAGGGTTCACTTGGGTACTGGGCATCAAATTCCGGATTCCCGTGAGTATCACCTGCGAGGACCTCCTCGCCGCCGACGCAGTCAATGGCCGCTATAGCGCCGACACGTCCGGTCACCATATCAAGATCGACATCGCGTACTTGACGCAGTTGCAGACGCTCTGGGAGTCGGCCCGATCCGAATCTGGGCAGGGTCGGCGAAAGGGCCAAATGTGTGCGGCGCTCGACCTAGCGGCGATACTCGCTCACGAACTGACCCACACGCTGGGCTATGCTTTCGGCGATACTGCGGACGGCCACTTCGTCAGTTACCTCGTGGGGAACTATTTCCGGTATCACGCCATGCGAAATAATTGCGTCATCGGCTGGGGATGCTGCAATTGGCGCCTGCTGGGGGAGCAGGCCGCCAACCCGACCGCTGATCCGGCGACTTACGGCAACTACAACATTCTGGTCTTCGACGAGGCATTCAATTCCGACACCTACCGAATTGACACAGAGGATCCGGGTGGCCCACGTCACAATGTTTGTAGGGATGGGAACGCGGAGTGCTGAGGTTTGTCGCCATCGCCTTGAGCCTGTCCGCGTGCACAAATGTGCCGCCCGGGTACGGCGGGAGTTGTGGTCAGGACGGGGACTGTAGGACGCCCTTGCAGTGTTTGTCGGCGGATAGTCCCGACTCCGGAACTGCAATGAGTTGCACTCAACAATGCACGTTGTCCAGCGACTGTCCGCCCTGCTTTCCTTGTCTCGCGGCCGGAGTCTGCTCCGTGATCGGCCGATGCGACCAGTAGCCGGTACGACATGACTCCTACTTGTCGCACTTTCCCGCGACCGAACAAACCCCAGACTCAAGGCAATCGAAACAATGAGGACAATCCGCGGTCGATGAGCAGACTTGCGTGCAGTGGTCGGTCAGCCCGGAGTCCCTCCCATCGACGGTTGGCAGGCATTCGAGCGATGGCGGGCAATCTGCCGACCTCGTGCAACTAAGTCCATAGTCTGGCTGCCCAGCCGAGCATCCCGTTGCGAACGACATCAGCATCAGGACGCCCCGCACCGCGCGCCCCCGTTTCGGCAGAGGTTGTGGCGAAATCCGCCTTGGTCAGCAGTGTCAATGCGATACGAGCAGGAGTTGTAGCTATCATCGAACACCAGTATGTTGTAGTTGCCATACGCTGCGGGGTTGCTGCTCCCGGTCTCTGGCCACCGCCAATTGCAACATCCCCAGCCGATGACACAATTGTTTCGCATCGCGTGATAGCGAAAGTAGTTTTCCACGAGATAGCTCTGATAGCCCCCGCAAGAGCTGTCCCCGAAGGCATAGCCCAAGATGTGACTCAGCTCGTGGAGGAAGGTGGCCGCAAGATCCAGCGCCGCGCACATTTGGCCTTTTTGTCGGCCCCTCCCTGCTTCAGTGCGTGCGGCGTCCCAAAGGGTCTTCAACTGATCCAGGTAGTCCGTGTCGACGTCGATCCTCGTCCCCACAGACTGATCGCTAAAGTGCCCGGTAGGGTTCGCGTCGGTAAGCAGCGCGGTGCAATTCACGCTGACCGGAACCCGAGCGAAGAACAGGCCCAACACATATGTGTATCCCTGTATGACGTCATCAAAATCGGTCCGAAACGTCAGATATTGCTCCGCCGCGTCCCGGCACACGTCCTGGTTGTCGATTAACAGCTGCCAAGCTGCCTTCACGAGGTCCTGATACTCGTCACAGCTGGTGCGTACCGTCACCACGGTTTCATCCCTCACATCGCTACTGATCGAGATCGCAGGCGTGTCACACGCGCAGTCGGTGGCCGGCAAATCGGGGGCTGGGCCGGGGTCCTTCGGATGGTAAGTCAGCCCGTAGTCCATCCGGGCGTTCTGCGTGCTGCTGCGGGGGCGACGGGAACCAAACCCAGGAGAGAGTACGGTCATCTCGTTGTCGTCGCTTCCCCCCATCCGCCCATGCCACCCTGTTGGCAACCTGGCCATGGCATCTGCATCGATCAACTGTCCATCCGAGCGGGTGCTGCAGGCTCCGAGCCCGTCCTTCGCGCATCTACCCGCGCACCCGCCGCCGGCGCCGCATCCGACGCTGACGGACTGCTGGCCGTGCTTGGAGCGCGGTGCATGGATGACGCTTGCTTTCGAGACGCCCTCGTGGGCCCCCTCCGAGCCCCACCCGTGCCGCGATCTCGGGCCGAGAATCACGCTCGCCTCGGAGACACCTTCGTGAGCGCCATCGGACGTTGTGCCCGGACCACGCTCTGCCAACCCCTTCGCACCCGCGGCCTTCGAGCCGCAGCCAGGCTTCGTGGACGACGTGGAGCAACCGGAGCAGCAGGCCCCGTCGGAGCCGTTGCCGATCTGCCCGCGGAACGGAGAATGGATCAGCGACCCGGTGCCCGAGTTGTCGCGGCCGATCATCGACCGAACGCCGCTGGACAGGCCGGGCGTCGACGACGAGACGGCAGTGCTCATGGCCGACCGTCCTCGTCGTCAGGGAGGGGCTTCGCACCGGCCGGACTTGTCTCCGAGATCCCGGCTCCAACGACGACGACCGCCGCGGCGGTCGCCCCCTCGTCAACCAGTTCCGGCGTGGAGTCCCTGGGCCGCCAGATCACTTGGAACGCCTGCCACGATCTACCGGCAGCAGGGCTGGCGAGATTCGTGACCGGGGCCTGGGTGACGTGCTGCCACGTCACCTCCTGCCAATCGGGCAACGCGACGCGCGCCGTCGACCACGGCGCCGTGAATGTCATCTCGAAGGGCAGGAACATGACGGGCATCGCGGCTCCAGGGCGGGGGTCAGCCTACGGCGACATCCAGTCGATGGAGCCGGCGACGCGCACGGTGGCGAGGGTGGAACCGGAGGTGAGCTTGCATACCCAGACGGCGCGGACGAGCTGCTTGCCGAGGGTGTTGGCGCTGATGTCGGTGAATGTCGTGGGGTACCACATGGCGGCGGTGTTCTGGAAGCCCGTGACGGTGTTGTGCGCGTCCGGGCTG
>CAIMSU010000178.1 GCA_903844155.1 uncultured Pseudomonadota bacterium
GATGCCCGCCGACGGCTCCAGAGCGTGGACGGTCGGGCCGTCGTGCGGGAGGCTCGGGACGAGCGGGGCGACGAGCCGGGCGACTTCTTTCGCCACCTTGCTCGGTGTGAAGAACTCGTGGGAGAGTTTCGTTTTGCGTAACGACGACGATCCCGATTCAACGTAGATCGCGAGGTTTCAGGGGGATGATTCCAGCCTGCCCCGCCAGTACCCCGGCCGACGCCGAACATGGGCGACCGCCAGAATGACGGCGCGCACGTCCACGACGACGTAGAAGAGGCAGAACGGGTAGCGCCGCAGCGCCCACCTGCGGACGCGCCGGCGGGCCATCGGGGCCCAGACCGCTGCGGCCTCGGGCGTCTCCGCGATCAGCGAAACAGCGGCGGCAATGGTGGTGTCAAACCCGAGCGCGGCCTGCTCACTTCGCTCAAGGTACCATGCCCGTTCCCCGAGGAGCTCTGCGCGAGCCTCCGGGTGGAACTCAACGGCGAGCAGGCACGACGCCCGCCCGCATCTCCGCGAGCACCTGATCGGCGGGGACAGTCCCCACGGTCCCCGCCTCGATGCCGTTGAGGCGCACGTCCAGCTCGCCCGCCCACGAGCGGTCCCAGTCCTTCGACGCAAGGGCCTTCTCCCCGTCGCCGTCGTGCAGGCTGTCGAGCAGTTCCACAAGCAGGCGCTCCCGCTCAGTGTAGGGGAGGGCCAGTACCTTTTGCGCGAGCGGGGACGCGGTCATGCCCGCATCATAACCGCGTCCGGCGCCCACGTCTCGAACGCGTGCGTGCGGCCGACGGTGGACGGGTTGTCCGCCTACGGGCAGCGTTCCCCGCCACGCCACGGCCCGCTCGCCCGTGGTGATCCGGAACCCGTCGTTACGGGAGCCGCCACACCCGCCGACTTCAACTGGACCCGTGGATGCGGGAATCGAAGATCATGGGCGATCAAGAAGAAGCTTGGCCCAGCCGGTCGCCGACGGCAAAGGTGTGTAGTTCAAGTGGGAGAGTTTCGTTTTGCGTAACCGAATTGATCCCGTTCAACGGAGACCGCGAGGTTTCAAGGCCAGAATCCGCGAAGGGGGCGACGACGAGTGATGGCCCGGTCTCCCGGTCGAACTCCCGCGGGCGACGCTCCCCGGTCGCTTTCTGGACGGCGATGTTGACGACCGGCGGCGACTCGCCGCCACCTTCGCGCGACCGCCAGCGCCGCGCTGGTGGCCCTCGATGCCCGGCGAAACCTTCCCGATCAGCGCCGCCGGGTATAGACTACCGAAAGGATCTGCCCCCATGCCCGACAAGGACACCATCGCCGCCGACCTCATCAACTGGCACTTCAAGGTCGAGCCCGGCCTCGTGACGGTGTACCGGGTGACGAACGAGAACGAGGCCGACCCGAAGGAGCCGATCAAGCTCATCGAGGTCAACGCCCAAACCGTCGCGACCGGCAGCTTCGAGGCGTACGGGTTCGCGCCGACGCGCGACGTGCCCTTCCCCACGCTGATCGCGGAGGTCACGCCGGACGAGTTCGCAGAGCTGCGTCGCAGCGGAAAGATCCCGCGCGGCTGGGACATCGCCGGGGCCAAGCAGTATTTTCCGTCTGCGGCGTAGCGATGCCGACGCGGGAGGAGTGGGCGGTGGCCTACTACCGACAGGGTCGCTCGGACTGGAGCATGTTCGCGGAGCTTCAAGGGCGCGATGACGTGCCTGCTTGCCATTCGTTGCACTTCTTGCAGATGGCCACGGAGAAGCTGGCGAAGGCGTACCGCTTCCGCGACACCTCTGCCGACACCGCCGCGCTTCTGACGAGTCATGTCGGCTTCCCGAGGTTCTTGAACGCCTTCCTGCTCTCCCCGCAGATGCGAGAGGAGTACGACGGACGGCACGCACAGCTGGAGAGCATCCGTAAGGACTTCGCGCCGCTCGCCCGCCCCATCGAGCAGCTCGCCCCGGCGGTGGATCGCGAGTCGGTGCCGGGGAACGCGGAGTACCCCTGGGAGCGTGGCGAAGGCGTCGTGGCTCCGATCGACCACGGGTTCCCCGAGGTGGCGCTACTCCGCCACCCGCGTGGCAGGATGTTCCTGAACTTCATCCGGCGAGCCTTCGAGGGGTTCCCGGCCGCCTGACCGTGACCGCTCACGATCTACGACCCGGCGACCTCGTCACGTTCCCCTTCGGGGCGATGACGATCCACGCCCGCGTCATTGAGGACCGCGGGCACCTGGGCATCAAGGGCGGTCAGATCGAGGTGATCGAGCAGGACGCGGACGAGCCGTGGCGGTTCGAGATGGGTGCGGCTGAGATCCGACGACAGCAGTATTGTGTAATATCAATATGTTAGGCACGATTTTGCCTAGACACAGGGCGGTTTCCGGGGTAGATTCGAGGTTGGAACC
>CAIMSU010000179.1 GCA_903844155.1 uncultured Pseudomonadota bacterium
AGGTCCAAAACGTCGTCCCAGGCCCCGTCGATGAGATCAGCGTGCGAGGTAGCGGTCGAGGCGTGGCGGCGGCGGGCGGAGTGCATGCCGCAGACTCACCCGGAACTCTTGACGTGTCAAGTAAGTTAGCGCCTATGGGGGTGGGGGGGGTCACCGGTCGCCAACCGTCCCAGTTTGGATCGTCGGAGCACATCGCGACCCCGGCCTGCATGCCGCACATCGTGAAGTCGCTTGCACGGAAGACGCCCTCCCAGTCCGCACTCCACGGGGTGGGATCACCGTTGCTAAACCAAGCGGCCAGCCCACCGTCCGCGGCCATTCCAAGCACCTCGTATTCCTCGCCGACGACCACCGTCGTCATCGGCGCGGGGGGTGGCGGCGTGCCAGAATCTCCCGAGTCCGCCGAGCCGACGGAATCCGGAGAGCTGGCCGAATCGCCCGAATCGCCCGAGCCGATCGGGCTGTCCGTATCTCCGGTGGCCGCAGAGTCTGCCGCCGTCGCGGAGTCCGCCACGGCATCAGGTCCGCTCGAATCTGGCTTCGCGTGTACACAGGCCAGCAGGGCCATCACGGCGGTGATCATGTGTCCTCCACGCGCGCCAGCGCGACGTTGGTCAGGATGAAGGCGGGAACCGGCGCCGTTGTCGGGCTTGCCGGGATGATCTGGAATTCGACCGTGCCGGGCGGCGAGACGACGGTGGCGTGGCCCGGCGAGGGGGTCAGCAGGGTCGCCCCCACGCCCACCCGCCCCACGGTGGGGATCGGGCCGGTGAACCAGGGCCCACCGGCCGGCCGCGCCCACGACGGGCGACGGGAACCCTGGCGGGATCCCCCGACCCGAGGTCGCCGCCGGCACGACCTTCACCACGGGAACCGCGGGCGCGGCCGCCCCGAGAGCGGGCCAAAAGGGTACGTCCGTGGCCTCATAGCCGTTGGCATCGGTGTCGGTGGGGTCCGGGGTGACAAAGGGCACGACGCTCACAAGCTGGTAGGTCGCGAGGTCGTCGTAGTAGAGGGAGATGCCGCCGCCGCCAGCACGAACGCATTGAACGCCGCCATGCAGTCCGGATTCACGGTCGTGAAGAAGGCCGCCATGTCCGCCGGGGCTGGGATCTGCTGCCCGTCCTGGTAGGAGAGCGCGCTGGTCGGGTCGCGTGGAAAAAGGCACGGCCACCAGAGGTCGCACAGCTTCGACCGCCGGACCCGACCGGCGCTCATGGCCACGATGTCATCAAGGAATTCCTGATAGGTGCCGTTCTTGCCCGCCTGGGCGTCGTCCCGCTCGTCACCATCCCGGAGGGGCGGGCACAGCCCCTCGGCCACGCCGAAGAACGGGTTCACCGCGACCGTCTCCTCGGGGCCGAGCGCCTCGGCCGTGGCGTACGAGGCGCGGCGTCGGCTGGTGAACATGCGCGCGGGGTCGCCATCACGCTCCGCGCCGAGCGGGTGGGGCACCACGCCGTTGGCGCGGAACGTCGCGAAGATCACGCGCGGCGTCGTCGTACGCTTGCCGATCCGGATGACCGTATCGAGGCCGCACTCGGGCTCCCCCGGCACCGCGTGGTACACCTGCCCGTCGATGCTGTGGTGGTGCGGCAGGCAGACGGGCTCACCCCCGAGCGGGCCGGTCCCGTGCGCGGCCGACAGCCCGAGCCGGGGCGGCGCAGCTCGGACGAGCCGGGTCGCTGGGAGGCGCGGCTGAGAGGAGGTGGGCGCGGACTGGAGGGGTGCGGTCATCGGCTCACCGCTCACGGTAACGCGGCCGTCCCCTGTGACCGTGGACGGCACGTCCGCGAGCGCCAGATCCGGGAGGTTGGACGCCG
Source organism: uncultured Pseudomonadota bacterium (assembly GCA_903844155.1). Classification (GTDB taxonomy): domain Bacteria; phylum Myxococcota_A; class UBA796; order UBA796; family SXON01; genus CAIUMM01. The sequence continues at coordinate 1,824 of CAIMSU010000179.1, forward strand.
GCTCGTCGAGCGACGTCATGCCTATTGCCCGACCCGCTTCACGCCCAGCCAGGCGGTGACGGTGCCGATCTCGTTGTTCCCGCCGGAGAAGTTCCCGGTGCCGAGCACAAAACGCGACGCCGGGTAGAAATTCACGATCGTGGTGTACGCGGCTTGCCGGATGGACGAATTGCCGGCGACGGTCGTGCCGATGGGCCAGGGCCCCGCGGCGACCTCGGACGCGCGAGTGAGTCCGCCGAACATGTAGAGGTTCCACCGGAACAGGTTGGTGCCGCCCTCCTGGAGGGAGAACAGCGTGAGCTCCTCGACATCGGAGAGGTCGGTGAGCTCGTCGATGCCGTCGATGTCCTGGTAGACGGGCGAGCTGATGAGATTGCCGTTCGTGGTGCAGCGGACTTTGGAGAACAGCAGGTACTTCTTGAAGCGGGAGAGGACGGCGGGCATGGGCGGACTCCGGACGTGGATGTGGCAGGAAGAACCTTGATTCCCAGCGGCAGGCCATAGGATCGGAGCCGGATGATCAAAGTCCACCCCCCCCCCCGGATTTTTGCCAAGCGAAACCCCGAAAATCGCGAAACTTTTCCCGACGCGTTTTTTCGACATGGCGCGCCAACGATCGCCGCCCCGTAAGTCGTCGGGCCTGCGCGCTGACGTGGAATCGCCGCGCCGGCCGATCGATAGCAACGCGCCTGCGATTTGCCGACGCGGCGACGGGACCCGCCCGCCGATCCCGGCGCTCGGCACACCCCTCTCGCGGCCGCCCTTTGCGGGCGTCCTCCGTGGGCGGGCTACGCCGCTTGAACGCCTTGTCGGCGTTCGCCGTCGCAGTGCTCCGGCCGGCGGCTCCGCGTCGGGCCGCCCTCAGAGCAGGAAGCACTCCGGCAGCAGGTCGGCCGCCGCCCCCGCGGAGAGTGTGAGTCCGCGCGGTGCGCCGACCACATCCACCGCGCCGAGACCCATGAACCGCGCCCGTCCGCCGCCCTCCAGCCCATTCTCCGCCTTTGTCCAGCGATAACCGAGGACGCCATCCGCCTCGACGGCTGGAATGTACCCGACGCAGTCGCCCGGGCTCCCGGTCAGCGGATACGCCGCGCCAAAACTGGCTCCGACCGCCTCGAACCGACCTTCCCCCGCGATCCAGCCCAGCTCGGCCCACGGCCCGACGACCGGGGCGACGACGGTGAAGCTCCGGTCGATCGGCACCTCCGCGAACGTCCACGCCCCGGCGACCGACGCGGAGAGCCCAAGATGCACCTTCGATCCCGTCGCGATGATCAGGTTCGCGCCGACGTAGATCTGTCCGTGGTCGTGGGCGAGGGCGGGCGCGGGGAGGGTGAGGAGGAGGAGCAGCATGGGAGACGGAGTAGCGCGATGGGCCTCGCCGGGCGGCGGTGCCCGCACCAATCCGGTCAGTTCTCAATCACCTCCGGCAAGGGTGGAACGGCTGGTCCGAGGCTGGCGTTCATGCCTGAATCCCGCCGGATCACGTCCAACGCCAAAAGGCCGATGAACCGCGTGCGACCGCCGTACTCGAGGCCATCCTCGGCCTTCGTCCATCGGTATCCGACGAGCCCCGACGGGAATCGCTGAGAGCGCCCCGGTGCCGGCGGCCGAGAGGCTCACCCCCGCGTGGACCGTCGGCCCCAACGCCAGAACCAGATTGGCCCCGAAGAAAAGCTGCGCGTGAAGAACCATCCCTCACTGTACCCCGTCACCCCCCAAGGTACGCCGCCCGGATCGCATCATCATTCAAAAGCTCGCTCGCAGGCGCACACTTCTGGATCGCCCCCGTCTCCAGCACATAGCCGATGCTCGCAATCTTGAGCGCGAGGTGGGCGTTCTGCTCGACCAGCAACACCGTCGTCCCCTCCTTGTGGATCGCCGCGATCGTCTCAAAAATCCCGGCGACGATGACCGGCGCCAACCCAAGCGAGGGCTCATCCAACAGAAGCACCTTCGGCCGCGCCATCATCGCGCGGGCGATCGCGAGCATCTGCTGCTCGCCCCCCGACAGCGTGCCCGCCATCTGCGTCAGCCGCTCCCCGAGCCGGGGCCAGATCGTCAACACACGGTCCATGTCGGCGGCGATGCCGGCTTTGTCGCTCCGTGTGTAGGCGCCCAACTGAAGGTTCTCCTTCACGGTCAGGTTCGGAAAAACCTGCCGGCCCTCGGGCGACTGGGAGATGCCCTTCTTCACGATGGTGTGCGGCTCAGCGCCGGCGATCTCCTCGCCGTACACCCGGATCGACCCCGCCTTGGGTTGGATCAGGCCCGAGATCGTGCGCAACAGCGAGGTCTTCCCGGCGCCGTTCGCGCCGAGCAAGGCGGTGATCTGCCTGTCGGGCACGTCGATGGTGACGTCGCGCAACGCGTGGATGGGCCCGTAGCTGACGCACAGGCCGCGGATCTCAAGCGCGTTCATCCGGCCTCACTCGGGGCGCCGTGCCCTTGCGCGCCCGCGTCTGTCCCCAGGTACGCCTCGATGACGACGGGATCGCGCTTGATCTCCTGCGGTGTGCCCTCGGCAATTCGCGCGCCGTGGTCCAGCACCGTGACCCGCTCGCAGATGCCCATCACGACCGGCATGTGGTGCTCGATGAGCAGGATGCTCACGCCGAAGGTGTCCCGCACCCAACGCACCAGGTGCATCAGATCATCTGCTTCGGACGGGTTCATTCCCGCCGCCGGCTCGTCCAGCAGCAGCAGCTTCGGCTGTGTCGCCAACGCACGCGCGATCTCGAGGCGACGGCGCAGACCGTACGGCAGGGCGTCCGCCGGCTGGTCGAGCATGGACGTCAATCCAAACGTTTCAAGCAGCTTTTGGCCCTCGTCGACCGCGCGCGCCTCGTCCAGTGCGTGCCGACCGACGCGGAGCACGTGCTCAAAGAGGGTGGCCGTGCTGTGCCGGCTCATCGCCACCGTCACGTTTTCAAGCACGGTCAAGCCCGGAAAGAGCCGGATGTTCTGGAAGGTCCGGCCGATGCCCGCAGCCGCCACCTTCGTGGGGCCGATGCCGAGGAGCGAGCGGCCGTCAAAGCAGATGTCGCCCTCAGTGGGCAGGTAGATGCCGGTGATGAGGTTGAACACCGTCGTCTTGCCCGCGCCATTCGGCCCGATCAACCCGATCAAACCGCCCTCCGGGACGACGAGATCGAGCTCGCTCACGGCGCGCAGCCCGCCGAAGCGGATGCCGGTTTTCTTCAGCTCGAGGGCGGGGGGCATGGGCGTTCATGGGCTGGGGGACGAGGGACGCGGACGGGCGACCTATCCCGCTCAATCCCCCAGATGGGCGGCGACGAGCTTCTTCAACGCCGCGGGGTCGCTCGTCGGCGCGGAGCACGACCCGGCGCTGCACACGAACGCCGCGGCCTGCTTCATCGGCGGGTAGTCGACGTCGGGGTTCGGCAGCGGCCCCTCTTTCTGGTCCCACCACTCGATCCGTCGATACGCTGTCGGCGACGCGATCGCCGCGGCGAACAACGCTTTTGCGGTCTTGTCCTTCTTCGATCCGATGACGGTGACATGCAGCGGCGCCTGTCCCGCCTCGGCCGTAGCCAGCAGCGTGCCCGCGACCGGTCGGTTCACGGCCACGTCCGGGGAGGTCAGGTAGCGGAGGACGCCGTCAAGGAGCGCTTTTTCACCGGGATCGCCGGTGTAGCGCCACAGCAGGTTCGCAAACCGGGCGCAGGCCACGTTCTGATCCTTCTCGACTGCGGGAGCCGGGCCATGGGCGCCGAGCGCGAGGGGTGGGGTGGGGAGGACGCCGAGGCCGTCGGGGGACGCGAAATTCGCCGCGATGAAGGTCGCCGCATCGCGGGCGCGCTGGAGCCAGACGCGGTCGGCCGTCACCCCGTAGAGCGCCAGCTCGGCGTTGCCCATCGCCAGGGTGTCGTCGAGGTAAGGGCCGCCCACGTCGGGCGCTGGGGCGGCTTCGTCGTGGCGGAAACCACCACCGGGCAGGGACCGGTTCGCGACGACCCAGTTGGCGGCCTTGAGCGCGCGCGCCAGAGTGTCCGCCTCACCCGTCACCGCGTAGGCCTGCGCGAACGCGGCGATCGCCCAACCATTTTCACGCGCGTAGCTGTGCTGGTCCACGCGGGGCATGGGGAGCGTGCGTCGGCCGGCGTCGTCCAGGGCGAAGAAGTCGGCGCAGTGCTGCCCGGGGACCGAATCAGCGTCCTGCGAGGTGTAGAAGGCGCCAACCGGCGACGTCAAGAAGGCCGCGAGGAACCTACGCACTTCACCGACGTCGTGGGTCCAGCTCGGGTCCGCGGCCGCCGCGAGGGCGTAGAGCCGGAGATTGTTGGATTGCACCGTCATGATCTTCTCAAAATGGGGGTGCGCCCAGTCCCCGTCCGTCGAGTACTGGTAGACACCGCCCCAGGTCGGGTCGAACAGCGCTTCCTGCGCCTTCAACGTCTGCTTCACCTCGGCCGCAGCGGTCGCGTCGCCCCGCTGCGCCCGCCACATCGCGTACTCCACCGAGTCCGCGTCCATGTACTTCTGGTCAAAGCCCCAGCTCCCCATGTTCACGTCGTAGCCGATGTTCCAGGTCGCGAGGGCCGAATCGAACACGGCTTGCGGCAGGGCACCCGACCCCGGCGCCGGCGGCGGCCCCCCCGACCCCGTCACCGAAGGCCCGGGCGTCGGATCGTCCACGAACGCTAAAAGCATCGACGCCATCGGGATCGGCGGGATGAACCCGCGTCGACGGGCCAGGTCGTTGCCGTCCGCGTCGAGCAGGATCGTGGCGGGCCAGCCGTAGTCCTCGTAGCGCGTCGCGAGGTCCGGTCGCGACTCCTGGTCGACGCGCAGCGCGACGTAATGATCGGCGATCAACGTGGCGACGGCGGGGTCACTGTAGGTCTCGGCGTCCATGACGTGGCACCAGTGGCACCAGACCGCCTGCAGGTCGAGGAGGACGAGCCTGTGTTGGGCCTTCGCATCCGCGAACGCGGCGTCCGAGTAGGGCCGCCACGCGATCTCCGGGGCTTGGCGGCCGGGATCCGCGGGCGAAGGGGCGACGGTCGGGGCGACGGGGGCGGCGGCGAGGGCGGACGAGAGGGCGAATGCCAGCGCGACAAGGGAAGGGAGCATGGTGGGGAGTGTACGACAAAGGGGGGACGTTGGACTGCTGTTCACCCCACAGCAGGCCGGTATACGGCCCTTCGTGCCCCCCACCGCGCCGCTTGAGCCCCCGGGCCCGTACGCCGAGCCCCGGCAGGTCGCCGACATCGACTCCTGCGGGTTCTACCACGCGATGTCGCTGCCCGGCATCGGCGAGGTGCTCGGCGAGGTGGACTTGCGGGGCGGCGTCGCCGACTACCTCGGCCACGTGGACCTGACCGGCCGCGACGTGCTCGAGGTGGGAACAGCAGACGGGTTCCTCTGCTTTGAGATGGAGAAACGCGGCGCGCGAGTCACCGCCTGCGACCTCTCGCCCGCGGACGACTGGGACCTTGTCCCCTACGCCGGAGCGCCCCATCCGACCTTCCCCGAGGAGCGCCGCCAGCGGATCGTCTGATTGAACAATGCCTTCTGGTTCTGCCACCGCATCCACGCCTCGGCCGCCCGCCTCGTCCACGCCGCAGCCTACACCGTCCCCACCAGCATCGGACCCGTCGACGTCGCGACCTTCGGCTGCGTCCTCTTGCATCTCCGCGACCCCTTCGCCGCGCTCGCGCGGGTCGCCCCGCTCACCCGCGAGGCGATCATCATCACCGAGCCGATGGCTGGCCTGGCCCGACACGTCCTGCCGCCCGCCGTCGCCGGCGTGACGTTCCGGGCGTTGAACCGGGCTGCTCCGCGGAGTTGGCGGCCGTCGCTCCGGTTCCTCCCGGACGGGGCGGCGCACGCCCCGATGGAGACGTGGTGGGGGCTCGGGCCGACCGTCCTCTGCCGCATGCTGGAGGTGCTTGGGTTCGGCGACACGACGGTCACGTGGCACCGACAGCGCGTTGGCGCGCGACGGTGGCTGATGGTCACGGTCGTCGGCCGGAAGCCGCCGTGATCGGGCGCTACAGACTCCCTAAAAGCGCGTCCACCGCCGAGAGCGTGCGCCCGTTGTCCTGGGGCAGGTACGTCGAGCCCGCAGGGAGCTTCCCGAGGAACGCGGCGATCTTCTCCTCGTCAAAGGTCCGCGACCAGGCGCCGTAGCCGAGCGCGGTCAGGTAGCGCGCGTTGAGCTCCTGCTCGTACTGCCCGTCGATGGGCACGGCGTAGAGGGGCACGCCGAGGTGCACGCACTCGCTCATCAGCGAAAACCCGCCTCCCGCGACGACAGCTCGCGCGGTGCGCAGGTCGTCGACGAAGCCCTGCTCCGAGAACGGGCGGAGCGAGACGTTCTGCTCCTCGCCCTCCCGCCCGAGGCCATAGACGCGGAACTTCCCGGGTAGACGCTGCAAAAACGGCACGAGACCCGGGTTGTTCTTGCCGGTCTGGTAGACGAGGACGTGGTCGCCGGGCTCGCGCTTTGCCGCGAGGATGGCGGGGCGCAGGATGGGCGGCACGAGCGTCGTCCGGTCCTTGCGGACGTCCGGGTAGAAGAACGTGGTGACGAGGTAGTGCCAGGCGTGCGGGAGCTTGACCTTCACCGCGGCTTTGGCGAGTTGGAAGCTGGGGTCCGACGTGATCTCCGGCGGGGGGCTGCACCGGTTGATGATCTGCATGTTGTCGATGGACAGCACCGGCAACCAGTGGTTCAAGCCATAAAAATACGCCCAGCTCTCAAAGTCGGAGATGACGACCTGCGGGTCGCTGCGGCGGAGCGCGGCGTCAAAGTAGGTCGCCATGTTCTGGGCGATGCCGAGCGGCGCGCCGGTGAGGTTCGAGAGCACACTCTTGCCGACGTTCAGGACGTTGTCCTTGTAGTCCAGGTGCAAGCCATGGATTTCGTGTGCGGTGAACCCGTCGCGGCCCGCGAACGCCTTGCAGAGGAACGGGTACGCCCGGTCGCTGGCGACGACGGAGACCGCGTGCCCGCGCTGCAGCAGGTGGTCGATGACGACGCGCGACCGCGTCGCGTGCCCCATCCCTTCGCCGACAACGCCGTAGAGGATCTTCATGGCGCCTCGCTAACCCGCCCAAAATCGCCGGTAGCGCCCCGCCATCACCGCCCCAACCGGTCCGCTCGGAAACGCCCTCTGCGGATCCGAGCGCCGCAATACCCGTGCAACATGGTCGACGCCCGCATCGCCCGCTTCTACACCGCTCGCGGCTGGACGCCGTCCGCGTTCCAGATCGCGGCGTGGGAGGCCTGGGACCGCGGTGAGAGCGGGCTCATCCACGTGCCGACGGGCTCCGGCAAGACCTACGCCGCCACGCTCGCGGCGCTCTGCGACATCGCCGATCACGGCGGGCAGCTCATCTACCTGACACCGCTCAAGGCCATGGCGCGGAGCATCGCGGATGCGCTGGCCGACGCCGTCGACGGGATGGGCCTGAAGCTGCGCGTCGAATCGCGGACGGGCGACACCGCCTCGCACGTCCGCGCGCGCCAGAAGCTGCGTCCGCCCGATGTCTTGCTCACCACGCCCGAGTCGCTGTCGATGCTGCTCTCGGAGCCCGACGCGCCGACCCGGCTCGCGCGGGTCCGCTGCTTGATCCTTGATGAATGGCACGAGCTGCTCGACTCCAAGCGCGGGACGCAATGTGAGCTGGCGGCCGCGCGGTTGCGAAGGTTCGCTGCGGCGGGGGAGAAGGATGTACCACAAGTGCTCTCCGCAGTTGTGGGGCATCTTGGCGTTGGGGTGCAGACGTGGGCGTTGTCGGCGACGCTGGCGAATGTGGCGGAGGCGGCGCAGGCGGCGGTGGGGGCTCGGGGGCGGGCGACCATGGTGCGCGCAGACATCCGGCGCCTCGTGGAGGTAGCGACGCTGCTGCCGACGGACGTCGCACGCCTGCCGTGGTCCGGGCACCTCGGGCAGACGCTCCTTCCAGAGCTCTGCGCCTGGCTCGACCCCGAAAAGTCCACGCTGATCTTCGTCAACACGCGCGCGCAAGCCGAGCTCTGGTTCGAGGCGCTGGAGCGACAGCGCCCCGAGTGGGCCCCGCGTATGGGCATCCATCACGGCTCCATTGATACGGCCGAGCGCCAGCGCGTGGAGGCCGGGCTCGGCGACGGCACCGTCAGCATCGTCGTCGCGACGGCGTCGTTGGACCTCGGGGTGGACCTGGCGCCGGTGGAGCGCGTCGTGCAGATCGGGTCGCCGAAGGGGATCGGGCGGCTGATGCAGCGGGCAGGACGCTCAGGACACAGGCCTGGCGCGGTTTCCCGCGTGCTCTGCGTGCCGACGCACGCCCTGCAGCTTGTGGAGATCGCCGCCGCCCGCGAAGCCCTGAACCGAGGTGAGGTCGAGGCGCGCACGCCCCTGCGAGCTCCGCTCGACGTCCTGGCCCAGCACCTCGTGACCTGCGCGCTCGGCGGCGGATTTTCACGCGCTGCGATGCTCACCGAGGTCCGGACGGCCTGGAGCTACCGCGACCTCACAGACGCCGGCTTTGACGCGGCGCTTTCGCTCGTGACCGAGGGCGGCAAGTCCCTCCGCGCCTACCCACAGTACCGGAAGGTCGTCCTCGTCGACGATCCGGACGTGGCCGAAGGCGTCTACCGCGTGCCCGACGGCGAGATCGCGAGGATGCACCGCGCGAGTATCGGCACCATCGTCTCCGATCTGACGGTCACCGTGCGGCTGCAAGGGGGCGCGACGCTCGGGCAGATCGACGAGAGCTTCATCGGCGGCATCGAGCGCGGCGGGTCGTTTCACTTTGCGGGCCGGCACCTGGAGCTGGTGGCGCTCAAGGACGCCGTGGCGACGGTCCGGCTCGGCAAGCCAAAACGCGGCATCACCCCGCACTGGCCCGGGAACAAGCTGCCGATCTCGGGCTCGTTGGGCGCCGCCGTGCGCCGGATGCTCGACACCCCCGTCGACAGCCCCGAGCTTCGCGCCGTCGCGCCCGTGCTCGCCGCGCAGGCCCGCCTCTCGCACGTGCCGAAGATGGACGAATTGCTCATCGAAAGCGCTGTCCTGCCCGGCATCGACGGCCCGACCAGCCACCTCTTCCTCTACCCGTTTGAGGGCCGGCTCGTGCACGAGGGGCTCGGCGCGCTGCTCGCCCTGCGCTTCTGCCGGAAACTCCCGTTGACCCTGGCGATCTGCGTGAACGACTACGGGATGGAGCTCCTCTCGCCCGACCCCATCGACTGGGACGACCTGCTCACGCCCGCGATCTTCAGCGAAGCTGACTTACTCGACGACATCCTCGCGAGCGTGAACGCGACCGAGCTGGCGCGCCGCCGGTTCCGGGACGTCGCCCGCGTCGCCGGCTTCGTCAACCTCGGGCCCGTCCACAAGCGCAACACCGGTCGCCAGGTGCAGGCCTCCGCGAGCCTGCTTTTTGACGTCTTCCGGCGGTACGACGACGAGAACCCGCTGCTCACCCAGGCCCGGCGCGAGGTGCTGGAGGTGCACTTTGAGGAGGGACGCCTGCGCGAGGCCCTCGCCCGCATCGCCGCCTGCCGCATCGTCCGCCGCACCCTGACCGAGCCGACGCCGCTGGCGATGCCGCTGATCGAAGACCGCCTGCAGGGCGACAAAGCGACGAGCCAGACGACGACGCAGCGCCTGAAGGCGGCGCAGAGCCGGGAACCCCCGCCGCCCAAGCGGACGGGCCTGCCAGGAGAGCCACGGGGCGGAAGCAGAGGAGACATGCGTGCAAATCGCCGTCGCCGGTGAGCCGGTCACGCTGCTGGCCGACCGCGGGGTGCTGTGGGCGCCGGGCGGGGTTGGGACCGCGCTCGTCGCGGACGTCCATTTTGGAAAGACCGACACCTTCCGGCATTTTGGCCTGCCGGTGCCCGACGTGGACCTGGATGCCGACCTCTTGCGCCTCACCTCACTCGTGCGCGAGACGAGCGCCGCGCGCCTCCTGATCCTCGGCGACCTCGTCCACGCCTCGGCCGGCCTCAACGACGCCGTCGTGGAGCGGGTCGCGCGCTGGCGGGCCGCGCTCGACGTGGACGTGGAGCTGGTCCTCGGCAACCACGACCGCGCCGGCATCCCCGCGGCCTGGCGCATCCACGCGCGCGCCGAGGGCCACGCTGAGGGGCCTTTCCGCTTCACCCACCACCCCGTCCCCAGCCCCGACTGCTACACCTGGTGCGGGCACCTGCACCCCGCCGTCGTTCTGGGGCGCGGCCGGCTGGCCGAGCGTTTTCCGTGCTTCTGGCTCGGCTCTCGCGTGGGGGTGTTGCCTGCGTACGGCGGATTTACCGGCGGGCGCGCGGTCCGACCCGAGCCCGGCGACCGGCGCATCGCGGTCACGGCCGAAGGGTTGGTCGAGGTTTGAGCCCGCGAGTTGCCCTCGTCAGCCTGCGCAACGACCCGGGCTGGACCACGCCTGCCCGGTTCATCGCCGGCGACGTGACCCGACGCGGCTTTTCGACCGCGCTGCGACGACGGGGCTGGACGGTCGACGTGGTCGTCGAGGCGACGTTCGACGCGGACGTCGTCGACGGCGTTGGGGACGGCAATGACGAGGGTGTCCGCTGGCAGTTTCGTCGCCCCGACCCTGCTGTCGCCGCCTTGCGCGCGGTCGGCCACCTCGCCGGCGACCCCAGCCCGCACATCCGAACGCCCGGGCTCCACCTCGTCCGCGCCGTGCGCAGCCTCAACGCCGGCGTCGGTCCCGACCTCATCCACAGCTTTGACCTCGTCTTCTACCCCAACCTGCTCGCCCTCTCGCGCCTGGCTCGCCCGCTCCTCGCCCACTTCCATGGCGGCGCCCCGGCCCGACGTCCAGGGTGGCGCGTCGCCGAGCGCCTCGCGCTTTCGAAGGTCGATCGCCTGCTCTTCACCACCGTCGATCAGGCGGTGCCCTGGATTGAAAGCGGCTACCCTGGCGATCGCGTCCGGACGATCCTCGAGACCTCCGTCCTCGTCCCCGGGGCGGTGCCGCTCGGCCTCCCTGGCTCGCCCGCCCTCGTCTGCGTCGGCCGCCTCGACAACGTCAAGGACCCGCTCACCGTCCTCGCCGGCTTCGATCGCCTCCTCAAAACGCACCCCAACGCCGTCCTCCACCTCGCCTGGACCGACGCCCCCCTCCACGCCGAGATCCTCGCCCGCGCCGCCGCTTTTGGGCCCGCCGTCCGCCTCCACGGCCGCCTCCTCCCCGCGGACGCCTTCGCGCTCATCGCCAACGCCGACGCCCTGCTTCAGGCCTCCGTGCGCGAGGTCTGCGGCGTCGCCGTCCTCGAGGCGATGGCCGCGGGCACGCCACCGGTCGTCACGGACATCCCCGCCTTCACGGCCGTGCTTGGTGATTGCGGCGCGCGCTTCTCAGCCGGCGATGCCGAGGGCATGGCCCGGGCGATCCGAGGCGTCCTCGCCGACCCGACGCAGCGCACCCGTTGCCGCGCACGCTTTGACGCTGCGCTGTCCTTCGACGCCCTCGCCATGGAGCTCGACGCGATCTACCGGGAATTGCTACACCCGTAGCCGCGCGTTTCATCGCGCCCGGCGCTAGAAGTACCAGCGCCCGCCGAGCGTGGCGATCGGGTTGATGTAGCAGAACAGCGCAAAGCCGGTGCCGTAGGCGCCGCCGTAGGAATTGCCGCAGAAGCTGCTGTAGCCGCCCGTCAGGCCGACGTTTGAGAAGACCTCCGCCGGGATGGAGTCAAACTGCAGCGCCACGCCAACGCCGCCGCCGACCGCAAAGCGCGGGTAGAGGCCGTAATACGGGGTGTACGCGCCGACTTCGAGGTCCGCGTGCCAGTAGAGCGGGAGCTGGCCGAAGCTCCAGTCCTTGCCGAACGTCACGATGTTGCTCTCGTAGTCCACCCGCAGCGTCTGGTACACGATGGTCGTGCCAAACGTACCGACGATCCCGCTCTTTTCGTTCAGCCAGTACTTGCCGGTGACGGCGATGTACGGGTCCCCGGTCGAGCCGCCGATGCCGAACTTCTTGTCGGTGCCGATCTCGGAGCCGGCGTGGGCGAGGTGGCTGGAGAGGGCGAGGGCGGCGACGAAGGAAAACATGGGGGCTCCAGAGCGGTGGGGGGCAGCGTCGCGGCAGGCGGTCAATTCACCAGATACTGCAGGGCGACCTCCTGCGCAACGACGGCTGTGTAGAGCGCGTCGTTCCGGCAGCGGGTGGCGCGAAAATCGCCGGCCATGCCCGAAGGCTCCAGGTCAAAGGAGCCCGAGAGCGTCACGCCGTCGGCCAGCTCGTCCGCCGGATGGCCGAGGACGTCCAGCGTGACGGTGCTGGTCTTGCCCGCGCCGGGGTCGACGTCCACGCTGGTGTCCCGGTACGCGTAGAAGAGGCCGGAGGAGTCGTCGACGGCGGCCTCGTTCACCCGCATCCACGCCCCAAAACCAACGCGCGGCGTCGTCGCCAGCTCGGTGAGGTGGTCTTCGAGCGCGGTCGGGGCGACGGTGTAGTCCCCGGTGAGCGAGTCGCTCCAGGTGTATGCGCCGAGCAGGACGAGGATCGCGCCCTCGCGTTGAAAGGCGCTCGCGACCTGCTGTTGCCAGTACTCTTTGGCGGCGGCGGCCTCGTCGATGCCGGTGCTCGGGTCGTCGACGACGCTCTCCGGCGCGCACGGCAGCGACGAATTCGAGACGAGGACGAGGGCCTCCACGGGCGTGGTGGCGCTGGCGTCCGTCCCCGTCAGGTCCCCCTCCCGGCCAGCGAACCAGAGGGCGCCACGCACCTCATCCTCGCCCGACGCCGAGCGCAGCGTGCCGAGACAGCCAAGCAGGAGAAGTGACATCATCAAAAACTCCCGGGCGGACGCGCCGTACCAACGAGCCCAACGTCGCGGCAGGCCTGCGCGTGCCACGCATCCGCGCCCGCTTGATCGCCGGTGTTCAGGCGCCGCAGGTAGATCGCGTCCTGATCGAAGGGCGGCCAGTCGGCTGTCACGCGAAACGACCGGTTTGCCGCGGATAGCACCCTCGTCCACCGGTCGACGAAGGCCCGGGCATCCCCCCGGTTCCCCTCCTGCACGACCATCGTGAGATGGACAACCGGAAAGGGAGCCGCACCGCGCAATTCGATGAACCGCGCCACGTTCCGGAACACGCGCTCGCCGTGGTCCGCGCCCTTGACGAAGGCGTACGAGGCGACCGTCGCGGCGTCGATCGAGAAGTGGACCGCCTCAAACGTTCCCGGCGCCGCGGATGCCGGACCCGGGGGCGCGTTGGCCAGGCGCACGAGCCGCCGCGAGCGCTCGGGCGAGAGGATGACGGCGTTGGTGTGGAGCTTGAAGCGCTGGAACAGGCGGTTCGGGCCGTTGACGGCAAAGGCGTATTCGACGAACCCGTCGAACGCGGGGTGGAGGGTCGGCTCCCCAAGCCAGTGGGGGCAGAGGTGGACGTCGGGGAGACCGGCGAGGCCGGCAAGACCGCGACGCCACGTCTCAAAGTCCATGAACCGCATCGGCGCCCCGTGGGCCTCGTCGCGCAGGCTCTGGCTGCACATCCGGCAGCGGATGTTGCAGTGGTCGGTGAGCTCCAGGTTCACGTTCATGCGGGGTCCACGGCGGGCAGGCGGTCGCGGATGGCGCGCTCGTGGACGAGGATGTTCTCGGAGCACTCTCGGCAGCGGGCGAGCGGCGTCCCGGCCAGCATCCCGGCCCGCACCTTTTGCAGGAAGGGATCGCTGGCGAAGGCGCTGGCGACGTCGACGTCGTCGACGACCGCCCCCTCGCCCGCGAGCACGCAGCACGGTGACACGCGACCATCGGCCTGGATCACGAGGTGATGCCAGGCTTTCAGGCAGGGCGCGCCGGCGAGCCCCCCCATCGTTGACGGGGCCGCCGGGGCGGAAACGCCACGGACGCTCGCCAGCGAGGCCGCGGTGGTGACGATGCCGAGCGCATCGGCGACGGCGGTGACGCTCGCGATGACCGCAGGCAGACGGGCGCGATCCGCGGGCGAGAGGGCGAGCGCGACCTGCTCTGGCCGGTAGGCGATGAGGTGGTCAAACTCGACCCGCTGACACCCCAACGATGCCGCCAGATCCACGATCGCGACGAGCTCATCGACGTTCTCGCGCGTGACGACCGTGTGCAGCCCGAGGCGCATCGTCGGCGCCCGCTGCCGCAGGGAGCAGAGCCCGCGGACGCTCTGCCGCAGCGCCCCAGCCTGCCCGCGGAGCCGGTCGTGCGTCGCGGCCGTCGCCCCGTCGATCGAGACATGCACCTCGTCCCAGCCGATATCCGCCAGCAACGGTGCGAATCGGCCGAGACGGGTCCCGTTCGTCGTCAGGAACCCGAGCATCCCCCGGGCCTTCGCGCGCTCAAAGATGGTTGGCGTGGCCGTGGCCAGCAATGGCTCGCCGCCGCCGAGCACCATGATCCGCCGCGCGCCGATGCCCGCGGCCTCGTCCACGATCGCCGCCCAGCGCCCGGCGTCCAGCTCGTTCTGGGGCGGCCGATGGCGGTCGGTCGTGTCGCAGAAAAGGCACGCGAGGTTGCACCGGAGCGTGGGGTAGACCTCCAGCGTCCACGGCCCCACCGCCTGCTCGGGGGACGTCCCCTCCGGGTCGACCGACAGCGTCCGCGCGTTCTGCACCACGCGGGCGGCGATGGCGTCACGCTCATCCATCCCGGGAGTGTAGCTCCCTCACCGCAAGAACAGCCGCTTCTCCAGCTCGGCCAGCCGTTCGCCCTCGACCCCACGCCGCACCAGCTCGTCGCGCAGCCGCTCCCCGTTCTTCGCCAGCGGCCGGTACCCGCACCCTTCAAAGAGCTCCGGCCACGCCTGATCCAGCAACGCCCGCGGGTAGTCCCGGCACATGAACGGGCGCGAGGTGTAGCTCCGGCACTTTCGCGCCTCCCAGTCAAAATGCCGGCAACGAAACCGGAACTGGCCCGACCCGCCGACCTCCGCGGCGACCGCCTCCACGAGCTCAAAACCGTTCACCGACCGCTGCCAGCCGAGAAAGAGCGCCCTGAGCGCGCGAACCCGAAACGTGGCCCAGCCCACCCGGATCGTCGGTTGCTCGCAGCACTTCGCGCACCCCTCGCACGTGCCCGCGAGCGCATAGGCTGGCGGTCGCGCGCGCCGCCGGATCGCGTATTCGATCGTCCACAAGCCGCGCACAACGCCTTTGATCGCCCGCCGAAAAACGTCGTCCACTACGGCAGCGAGCGCCGCACCGCGATCGCCGCCGCCTCGCCGAACGCCGGGTGTCGCAGCGCATAGTGCAGGTTCGCGGCCAGGAGCCCGACAGGATTCCCCGTATCAAAATGCGCTCCCGAAAACACCACGCCGTGCGCCTCGCCCCGCCCCGCGTACACCGCCAGCGCGTCCGTGAGCTGGATCTCGCCGATGGCCCCCGGCGCCTGCGCCCGGAGGAGCTCAAAAATCGAGCCGGGAAGCACGTACCGGCCGACGATCGAGAAGTTGGACGGCGCCTCCTCCGGCTTTGGCTTCTCCACCATGCGGTCGACCTTCATCCGGCCCGGCGAGACCCAGTCGCCCGCGCAGATCCCGTACCGGCGGGTGTCCGCGCGCGGGACCTCCTTCAGCGCCACCACCACCCCGCCCGTCTCCCGTCGCGCGGCCAACAATTGGCCCAACGCGGGCACGTCGCCGCTCGGGAGCCGGTGCAGCGCGCCGCCCTCCTCACGCCACACCCGCCCGTCGACGATATCGTCCGGCAGCATCACGCAAAAGTCGTTCTCCCCCACCACGGGCGCGGCCTGCAGCACCGCGTGCCCGAGGCCCCGCTGCTCGTGCTGCCGCACGCTGATGATGCTCGCCTGGCGCGCGATCGCCCGAACCTCCGCCAGCAGGTCGGACTTCCCCGCCGCCTCCAGCGCCAGCTCCAGCGCCGGCGAGCGGTCAAAATAGTCCTCCATCGCCGTCTTTCCTCGCGCCGTCACCAGCACGATGTGCTCGATCCCCGACGCCACCGCCTCTGCGACGACGTACGCGATGCACGGCCGATCCACGATCGGCAGCATCTCCTTCGGCACCGCCTTCGTGACGGGCAGAAAGCGGGTTCCCCAGCCCGCAACGGGCAGGACAGCGGTCGTGATCGGCTGGCTCATGGCGCGCCCCCCGTCACAGCTCCCGCGATGAGCGTTCGAGCTGCTCGAATTCCGTCTTGCAATCGATGCAATGCGTGGCGACGGGGCGCGCCTGGAGCCGCTTTTCGGCGATCTCCTCGCCGCACGCCACGCACAGGCCGTACTCGCCCTCGTCCAGCCGCACGAGCGCCTCCTTGATCTTGTGGATGAGCACGCGCTCGCGGTCGCGGATCCGGAGCTGGAAGTCCCGGTTGGACTCCATCGACGCAAGATCCAGGGCGTCCGCGAGGTTCTCCTGGTCGTCCGTCAGGTCGCCGAGCGTGGCGCCCGCCTCCGCGAGCAGCGCGCGCAGGCGTTCATTCAGGAGATTCCGGAAAAACTCGATGCGGTCCTTCTCCATGACGGGATCCTCGGGAGGGAAGCAAGGGTAACCCGGCGCGGGTCCTTGCGGCTCCCTTGGCGGCCTCGCTCGGCCCGGCGCTCGTTCACGCCCTGCTGCGGAACGGCCGTGGGCCCCTGCGCGCGAGCTGCGGGGTGACGAACAGCGGTGCGGGGCCTGGGGGCCATTGCTGGCGCTCGGCAAACATTCACCTCGTAAGTGGCTGAAAGCGCGCGATTGGCGAGAGCAATGGCCCCCCAGCGCGCTGTTCCGCGCAAGATCGGGG
>CAIMSU010000180.1 GCA_903844155.1 uncultured Pseudomonadota bacterium
GAAGAGGATGTCCCGCGCGTCCTGCTCGCCTACGGCCACGGCTGCGGCGGCGAGGTCGCGTTCGCGATGCGTCCCCGCGACAACACCGGGCTGCTCATCCACCAGGTGAAGAAGGAGCCAGCGAAGGTCTGGCGCACCGATCTCGGACTGGCCCCGTCGCACGCGCCCGAATTGGATGCCGCCCCGGCCGATGCCGTCGCCGAGATCCGCCGGATGAAGGCCAACCCGCCCGCGGCCGGTCCCGCCACTCTCAAGGGAGTGTGGAAGGGGACGCTGCTCTGCGACGACGGCACGCCGTCTGTGCAGCTCGAACGCCGGGTCGCGTCGTATGGCACCCTGCATCTGAGGTCCGAGCCGGACGGCCGCTGGACCGCCACCTTCGAGCGCGCTCAGAAGTGGTTCTCGACGGCGAAGCGCGAGGCGCTGACCCGCTCGGCGCTGACCGAGGCGATCACCTCCGGAATGGGGATGGTCGTCGGCCTGGTGAGCGAAGCGTGCTCCTTCCGCGACACCCACCGTCGCAACGCCGTGGACGCCGACTTCGCGACCCAGTACCCGCCGCGCGTCCGCCCCGATCCCCGTGACCCCACCGAGCGGTACAAGGGCAAGTCCAGCTTCCGCGCCATCGAGGGTGCAGACGGCTGGCTCGTCGTCAACGACGTCGGCGCGTTCGTCGCGAAGTTCGGGCTGCGCGAGAAGGGCAAGGCCGAGAAGCACGCCAGCGCGCTCACGCGCGGAAGGGCCCCCGCCGCGACCGTCTCCCCGGACATCGCCAACGGCTTCGGCCTGACCGGGATGCCAGGCGTGCAGCTCGCGCCGACCCTGGGGGAGATCCCGTCGCCGCAACCCCCGTCCTGCCCCACGTCCGTCGCGAACATCGCCGCGTCCGTGGAGAAGGATGCCCAGGCGCTCGAAGGCTACGCCGACTCGCTCTGGGGCACCACCGAGGTGCCCGAGCTGCTCACGCGCGCCGCGAAGCTGCTCCGGCTCGCCGAGGCGCTGGTGAAGTCACCGCTGTGCTCTGGCAAGGAGAAGCAGATGGCGTGGGAGGATCTGCGCCGCGGCGCCGACGCCTACACGCAGGCGCGCGACGCCTTCGAGCGAGGCGAAAAGCCCGACATCGTGAGCACGCTCCGGCGCATCTCCGAGCGCGTGTCGCTCGCGGCGGCGCGGGCTGCGAAGTCCTGCGCGGGTGGGCAGCAGAAGATCGCGATGGCACCGCGTTCTCCTGACGACATTGCCACCGGGATCGGTCGGCGCGAGTCCGGCTGGACCTGGGGCGACCGGGTGAGCTGGCAGGGCCAGTTCTGGATCGTGCAGGACGTTCGTGCTGACGGCACTGTGAACGTGCTCCGCGAGGGGACCGACCTCGCGGACACCGTTCCCGGCTCCGAGCTTCGCCGGGCGCCCGCCGCCACCTCGAGGCCGACCGTCTCGATGCAGCCCGTGTGGCCGCCCGCTGCGGCACCGATGAACGTGCAGACGACGCCGAAACCTGCCCGCACCCGCAAGCCGAAGGCCGCCGAGGTGGACCCCGCGAAGGACCAGCTCCTCGTCAACGCCTTCGCCGACGCCATCAAGCAGGCCGCGCAGTCGATGGGAGGTGGGGCGTGAGCCGGGCGTTTCTGTTGATTGGTCCGGTGCTGTTGCTGGCGTCGTGCTTGGCGCGGGCGTTCGCCGCCGACCCCGATCCGGGGGCCCTGGCGGCGTCGCCAAGCGCGATCTCCGTGCCGATGCCGGGTGGAGACTACCTGCTCTCGCTCGGCCCCTACGGGGCGCTGGTGTGGGGCGCGTATCTGCTCGGGAAGGGGGTGAAGGTCACCGTTCAGATCGAGCTTTCCGACCGGGACAGGGAGATCATTGAGCAGCTGGGGAAGGGGGCAGCGTGAACGTCGAAGTCCAGACCGAAACGCGCCCGCGATTCGTCGTTCCCTGCGACGACGCTCAGGCGCCCCCCGCTCGCGTTGTGGAGTACGTCCGGCCGTCGCGCTCGGTGCGCGTCGAGCCCGATCCGCTCCCCTCGTGGTCAGGCGCTCCGTGGCCGGTCGTGCCGCATTCGGGGCTCCCAAACTGGCTGACGCGGCTCCTCGTCGTGTGGGGCCTGCTCATGCTGGCCTCGCTCGTCGGCCCCTGCCGCCCACTCTCCCCTTCGCCGGCGTTGGCCGCAGAGGCATCCCCATGAACGCCGCCGCCCAGCTCCTCGACGCCGTCGTCCCCATCGTCCGCACCCGCCTGCCGCGCGGCGTGGACATCGACTACCTCGACGACTTCGTGGACCGCAACCGCTCCCTGCTCGAACAGGTCATCGAGCAGAACCTCGGGCCGATGCTCCGGCGCATGGAAGCCGCGAACAACGCGAGCTTCGTGCAGGAGGACATCCCGGAATTCTGGACCGCCGCCCGCCGGACGGCAGGGAACATCGCCGCGATGACGACGGCAGCGAACCTGTACGCGCAGAAGCGAGCCCCAAACGCAGAGGAGCGCACGGTCATCGCCGGGTACTCCGGCTGGGGCGGCCTCTCCATCGAACACGCCGTCGGCAAATTCCCGCCCGGCTTCCCCGCGCCGGAAACCCGGGGACTCATTCAGGAGAGACTCCGCTTGCGTATCCAATCGCCGCAGTCCCGCCCTTCCTCCGCCCGCCCTTCGAACTGTGCGGGGCTGGCCCCGCGCCGCCCTCTCCGCCTGCTCCCGGCGTCCCCGCTTCGTCGCTCGGGGGCGCGTCGCCGACGAGGACCCGGATCTCGACCTCGCGCGTCTCGGTGTCCACCGTGACGCGCTGGATCAACTCGCCGATGATCGCGCGCTGCTGGTCGCGGTCCACGGTCTCGACTGCGCCGCGCATCGACGCGAGCCGCTTGTCCACTGCGGCCAGCCGCACCGAGCGTGCGCCATGATTCCGCTCATCCATCTGCGACAGCTCCAGGCGGTTAAGGAGCGGCGCTCGCTCCCGCTCGATGGTCTCCAGCTCGGTCGCCAGCTCGTCCTCGGTGTAAAGCCCCTTCCGAAAGGCCGCCTGCATCCTCCCTCGCTCCAGAGCGAGCCGTTCCAGATCGGCCCGAAGCGTGCGCGCCACATCGGCCCCGACGGCGTTCTTCTTGGCGTCGGCGTCCACCGCCCGCTCGACCTCAGCGCGGAAGTAGCCGGGCTCGGTGATGAGCTGCTTGACGTACCTCCAGACCAGAGGCTCCAGCTCATCGGCGCGGATGCTCTTGTGGGCGGAACAACGCTCGCAGTTGACCTGCTCACGCGCCGCGAAATTGCA
Organism: uncultured Pseudomonadota bacterium; assembly: GCA_903844155.1. Taxonomy (GTDB): domain Bacteria; phylum Myxococcota_A; class UBA796; order UBA796; family SXON01; genus CAIUMM01. Next base: position 3,266 of record CAIMSU010000180.1, read on the forward strand.
GCGGTAGTAGACGTTCTTGTCCCTGATCATGGTCTGCCCGCGCATTTTCCGGTCGCAACGGGCGCAATACAACACAGCGCGCAGGAGGTAGTCGTACAGCACCGGGCGGGCCGGAGGCCGGGGACGGCCGCGCAAGGCGGCGTTCGCGGCCTCCCATTCGGCGCGGCTCACAATCGGCTCGACCGACACGGTGAAGTTGGGGTCCCACGCGGGGTTCGGCGCCCAACGGTCCGAGCAGAACACCGGGTTGGCGAGCATGTCCTGGATCGAACGGCGCACGATGAACTTGGTGCCCAGCTCCTTCGGCGTCCCCTTCGGTGTCCCCCGCGGTCGGTAGCGCTGCATCCGACCCGAAGGCATGTTCCGCCGCACCAGCTCGCGCTCGATCTGCAGCGGCCCCTTCCCCTCCGTCGCCAGCCGGAAGATCTCGCGGACCACTGCGGCCTCTCCGGGCTCGGCGATGTACCCGTGTTTCTCCGGCGACCATTGCAGGCCGAGCGGGGTCTGCGTGAGCGGCCGACCGCCCTTTCGCAGCACCGCATCCTTGCGGCCCCGTACCGTGCGCTCGCGGGTCTTGGATCGCTCGTAGGACGCGACGGACGACAGCATGTCC
>CAIMSU010000181.1 GCA_903844155.1 uncultured Pseudomonadota bacterium
GCGCCAGGATGCGGTTGCCGCGTGGACGATCGCGTGGCTGGTCGAGGGCGCTGGCGGGGACGCGGGTGCCTGGGAGGACGGCGGGGACGAAGAGGCCACCGAGGTCGCCAGCGGGATGATCACGAACGGGTGGTAGGCGTGGTCATCAGCTCGCGCAAGCCCCCGAGCCGGTGCCACGGCCCGTCGTCGCTTTCGGCCAGCCCGGCGCCCGCTCCGCCGACGAGCAGCCGGACGTCGCCCGGGAGGCGCGCCCGAAGCGAGTCGAGGTCCCAGGTGGCCTGCGCGGGGTTGGATGCCGCCGAGACGCTCACCACCACAGCGCGCGCCCCGGCCTGCCGGACGCATGCGTCGATGTCGGGCAGAGGGGTTTCGACCCCGAGAAACAGGACGCGCCAGCCCGCGTCGGCGATGAGGCAGGCGGCCATGTGTAGACCGAGGCCGTGTCGCTCCGACGGCATCGTTGCCAGCACCGCGATTGGGCCGGCATTGGATTCGGACAGCGGCCGCCAGGACGCGACCAGGATCTCCCGTAGACGCTCGCTGGCGAAGTGCTCGTGAAAGGGCTGGATTCTCCCGGTTACCCAGGCTTCGCCGAGGGCGATCAGAAAGGGTCCGGCGCACGCCACGACGAAGGTCTGCATCCCCATGCTCGCCAGGCACGATCGAAAGCCCCGCTCCAGCCCGTCGCCGTCGAGGGCAGCCGCGCATAGCACCCAGGCCTCTACCTCCGGCCGGGCGACGGCGGACGGGAGTGCCGTGGACCGGGGTGACACGGCGGGGGGCGCCGCGAGGGGAGTCGCCCGGGCGGGCACGCCGGACAACAGGCGCAACTCGTCGAGCCCGGCGGTGACGAGCTGAGCGGGGCGATGCCCGAGGTCGATCGCACGCGCGACGAGCCGCACCCGCTCGACGCTCTCCGGAGAGTACAACCGCTGACCCCCGAGGGTTCGGTGTGCGACGGGGAATCCGTAACGTCGCTCCCAGGTCCGAAGGGTGGTGGCGGGAACGCCTGTTGCCGCCGCGAGCGCGCCGATGCTCAGGTCCATTTCAGTCCCTCTCCGTTCTCATCGTTGCGGCCCTCGACCGTGGGCGAGCACGGAGTCCGGGCAACCGGCCGTTCAGTTCGCCACCAACATCGCCGTGCGCAGGTCCGGGGGTGGCAGCTGCGGGCGAGGGTCCCGCATCCCGCGCAGGGCATCTCCCAGGTACACCTGGAGCGAGGAGGCCCGCACCGCCTCGCCCCTCGCGGACGCGATGCGCTCTTCACGCTCGGCTAGCGGGATCCAGGAGGTGGTGGGCACCACCATGAGGTCCGGCAGCCCGAAGGCGCCGGTGAGCAGATCCTCGCGAACCCGCCGGTAGTCCACGGGTTCGGCCTCGCAGCGCGCGCCGCTCCACGCCCGCACCATCGCACAGCCGTGCTGGGCCTGGCCCATGTCCGTGGCGATCACGATGTCGTCGAACCCGTGCTGCTCGGCGATCGCAAGCGACCAGGCGATGTTCTGGTCGGTGTGAAGCGCGTCGCGTTCCCGAAACACGCGGTCTGCGGGGATGCCCAGGGCCACGAGGGCATCTGCCATCACATCGGCCTCGACGAATTCGTTGTAGACCGCAGCTCCCGACGTGATGACATGGCTCATCCGGCCCTCGTTCCACAGCCGGCTCACCCACGCGACGCGGCGCTGCTGACAGTGGGAGAGAGTTCCCTCGTCCGAAGCGGGGCAACCCGGGACGATCGCGACATCGGCGGGAACGGAGGCGAGGGCGGCGGTGATGGTGAGGAGCAGCATGAAGTATAGGTACCGCGTGCGCGGTAGTTACGCAATAACTATTCAATAGCGGGTCAAAGTTGTTTCGTTGGTGGACGCGACGACGGGGTGGCGGTCCCACCTGCTCCCGAGTGAGCCGCCAGCCCGCCTACCCGCCCGAGCCGATGCGCTCCAGCACCGCGTCGGCGACGAGCGCTCGCAAAAAGCGCTGCCGGGGACTGGTGTGGACCTGTGGGTGCCACAGCATGAGCATCTTCAGCGCGGGGAGCGGCAGCGGGGGCGGACAGAACACCAGCTCCCCGGGAGCCGCCCGCGCGACCTCCTCCCGCAGCGTCACCAGCAGCCGGGACCGCGCGGCCACGCGCGCGGCCGCATGGAACGAGGTCACGCTCGCGGCCACCCGGCGCTTCAGGCCCCGCTGCGCCAGGAGGTCGTCAACGAACCCCCAACCTCCGCCTTCGAAGCTCACGATCACGTGATCCGCGCCGACGTACTCCTCCAGGGTCAAGCTCGGGCGAGCGAACAACGGCGACCAGGCGACCACGAAGCGCCGGACGTAGAGCTGTCGGCGATGAAACTCGGAAAGATCCACCCCACCGGCCGTCGCGGGGAGCGGGGTGAGGTCGGGGGAAATGGCGAGGTCGATCCTCCCGCGCCGCGCGTCTTCGACGGTGTCGACGGACAGCGCGCGGATGCGCACGTCCACCCCGGGCGCCTCCGCCGCCAGCGCCGCGATGATCGCGTCCGTGAGGCTGACCTGGTTCTCGTCCCCCATGGCCAACACGAAGGGCCCGGTGGCGGTGGCTGGATCGAAGGCAGCGGGCGGGGCGATCGCTTGTCGGATTGCGTCGAGGGCTGCGCGCAGCGGCGACTGGATCTCTCGGGCGCGCGGCGTCGGGGTCAGCCCGCGGCCGGCGCGGACGAACCAGGGGATCGTGCAGGAGCTCCCGCAGGCGCTGGAGGCTGCGGCTGAGCGCCGATTGAGTCACTCCCAACTCTCTCGCCGCCGCGGTCACGCTGCCCGTCACCAGCAGCCTGTCCAACACGACGAGCAGGTTGAGATCCAACGCGGCGAGATTCATGTCGTTCATGCATGTGTTCTATATCAATCATGCATTGGATGAGATGGTGGGGTCCACTTAACTGAACGGAACTCGGAGTCGTCCATGTCTCTCCCCGCTCCCCTCCACGTGATCTTCGGTGCCGGTCAAGTCGGCGCGTCCCTCGCTCGTCTGCTTCAGTCGCGTGGACTTCGCGTCCGGGTGGTCCGTCGCAGTGACACCCCCATCGGCCCCGGCGTCCAGGTCGTGGCCGGCAACGCGATGGACCCGGCCTTCGCTCGCAGCGCCACCGAAGGCGCCGCCGTGATCTACCACTGCATGAACCCTTCCACCTATACGGGCGAAGTATGGGAGCGCGAGTTCCCGGCGCAGGGCGAGGCTCTGATCGCCGCGGCCATGGCGGCCGGCGCGCGGCTCGTGTGCCTAGACAACCTCTACGGCTACGGCATCACCGAGGACCGGCGTACCGAGTCCAGCGCGATGGGCGCCGAGGGGCGCAAGGGCCGGGTCCGGGTGGCGTGGGCGGCGCGCCTCGCCGCCGCTGAGAGGCAGGGCCTGAGGTTCTCCGTGGGTCGCGCGGGCGACTTCTTCGGTCCTGGTTCGGGCGCGGGGGCGCTCATGGGCGCGGGGATGGTCGCCGGCGTGGCCAAGGGCGACCGCGCCTGGTTGATTGGGGCGGCCGATTCTCCGCATGCGTTCAGCTATGTACCCGACGTGGTCGCGGGTCTCGCGGCGCTGGGGGGCGCGGGCGACGATGTCGAGGGGCAGGTGTTCCACCTCCCGATCCTCGAGGTGGCGCCGGCAGAGTTGGTGCGCCGGTTCGGAGCAGCCGCCGGCAGGCCCGGACGGTCGACGGCGTTGCCCGGGTGGATGGTGCGGGTGCTCGGCCTCGTCGTGCCGCTGTTCCGCGAGCTCACGGAGACGCTCTACCAGTGGGATCGCCCCTTCCTGGTCGACGACGGCCGTTTCCGCGCCAGGTTCCCGGGCCTGGCCACAGCGCTGGACGCGGCGGTAGTGGACGCGGTGTCCGCGGCGCGGTGAGCCGCGGCGCCTACTCCTACGCATCCCAGGATGATCACGAACGGCTGGTAGTCGTGGCCGCCAGCTCCCGAGCGAGCTGCCATCCCTGCGGCCCGAGGGACGTCGCGACGAGTTGTCCGCGCACGCGCCAGCCGACACGCCCGAAGTGCGCGAGCATGGCTGCCGCGATGTCTATGGGGGGCAGATCGCCGGCCAGCCAGGCCCCCCAGACCGGCGGGGAGTGTTGGAAGAAGCTGTCGAAGAACGCGCGGACGGACGCGAGGTCCATGCGCAGGAAGGCCTCCATCCCAAAGCGGTAGAACGCCCAGGCGCGTGCGCGGTCCTCGGGCCAGCACGCGGCGTGAAGGGCGGCCGGCGCCCCCGCGTCTCCGCCGCCGCTGAGGGCTTCCGCGATCGCGCGTGCGGCCGGCTCCGCGAGGCGCATCGACGTGGCGAGCGAGTAGCCGGTCGCAGGGTGGATGAAGCCGGCCGCTGATCCAAAGGCGGCCACGGTCCCGGTCGGGAGAGGCATTCCCATCGGGATGCGACACCGTTCGACCTCGTGGCGGGCTCGGACGCGCACGTGCATCCGGTCGAGCCGGCGATCGAGCCGCGCACGCAGGGCTTCCAGCGGAACGCCGGGACGGGAGACCAGCACCGTCTCCTCGGCGAACCACCGGCCATCGGGCAGTGGCAGCGCGTACAGGAAGCTCGGCGGCTCGCCGGCAGGCGGTGCAGGACCGCGCCAGTCCATGAGCAACGCCTCGGGAGGCGCACCCTCCACCTCGAGCACCTCACCCCAGGCCACCTGCCAACCAGGGTCCGCAAGTCCGCGCCGGGGCACCCGTGGCGACTCGGCGCCCGTCGTGTCCACCACGAGCCGGGCGGCCGGAGCATCCTCCGCAGTACCGCGCCGCCGATCGGGGACGGAAGCCAGGAGCGCAGCCTGCAAGCGCCGCCGGTCCACGCGGACATACGGTCCGGGCAGCACGTGTCGTCGGGCATCGTCCACGTGCACGACCACCTCGGGCCAGGCCACTTCGGCCCACGCGCGCCAGTCCTTGGGAAGTTCAGCCGCCCACGCCCCATAGTTCGCGATCCACGCCGCCTCCGGGTCAGGCGCCATCACGGCCACCGACAGTCCCGCTCGCGCGCACGCTGCGGCAAGGCTGAGGCCGGCAGGTCCGGCACCCAGGACGAGGACGTCGAGGGTGGTCATCGGCGCGGGGTCAGGGCGTCACGCGAAGTCCGCGAGGATGTCCGCCGCCGCCTGCCGTCCGGACTGCAGGCACAGCGGCACTCCGCCCCCGGGATGTGCGCTCCCGGACGCGTAGTAGAGCCCGCGCGCGGCTCCCCGGTTAGCTGGCCGCTTGAACGCCGAGAACATGCCGTTGCTCGCCGCGCCGTAGAGCGCGCCGTCGCTGCCAGGAAAGCGCTCTGCGAGGTCGCGAGGGGTGCGCCGCCAGACCACCGCATCCTCCGCGCCGAGGAGCCCCGCTCCGACCAGGCGCCGCATCGCCACGGCTTCGACGCCATCGACCTCGGCGCCCGCAGGCGCGTTGACCATGAGGAACAACGGCTCGTCTTCGGCCCATCCGGTCCGCCTGTGGCAGGGTTCCTGGGCGCACACGTAGACGGTCGGGTCCGCCGGCCACCGCCCCCGATCGAAGATGTCGGCGAATTCTTCCAGGTACGGCCGCTCGGGGAACAACACCGTGTGGCCGACCCGCGGCGCGCGGCGAGCGCGCACAACGCCGTTCCACCCAGACATGGAGCGCGGCTCCACCGCCAACGCCGGTCGCGGCTCAACCTGCAGGAGCCCCGTCGTCACCGCGCCGACGTCGGCGTTCACGACCACCACGTCGGCGGGCTCGCCATCCACGGTGACGGCCTGCCCGCCGCGGACATCTACTCGTTCGACGCGGTGTCCATACACGAACTCGACGCCGCACCGCTTCGCCACGCGCTCGAGCGCCCGCACGATGCTGTACATCCCGCCCCGAACACCCCATCCGCCCAGTCCAAGCTCGACATGGGCGATGCAGTTGAGCGTGGCCGGGGCACGCCGCACGTCCGAGCCGTTGTACGTCGCGTACCGGGCGAGCACGTCGCGCAAGGCCGGCGTTCGCACCCGAGAACGGATCGCCGCCTCCATACTTCGCATTCCGTCGATCTTGGAGAGCGCAGCGAGCCCCGATACGCCCATGCGCACGACCCCGAAGAGCGTCGGAGCGCATGCGTACACGAAGCCCGGTGCGGCAGCGTCCCAGATACCGCGGGAGTACTTGAGGAAAGCGGCGAACTCGGCCTCGGCCTCTCCGCCGAGGGCATCCCGTACGCTCGCCAGGGTCTCGGCCGGCTCGGAGTACATGTCGAGCGTGTCGCCCCTCGGCCACACGTACCGAAACGCCGGGTTCAAGGGCAACAGCTCGATTTCATCGGCGAGATATGTGCCCCCCGCCTTGAACACGTCGTCGAGCACATCGGGCAAGGTCAGGAGGCTCGGTCCGGTGTCGAACTCCACGCCATCGACGACGGCGATTCCAGCCTTGCCGCCGGCCTCTGCCGCGGCCTCGACAACGCGCACCGCCCAGCCTCGCCCCGCCAGCTCGATCGCGCTGGCGAGGCCGCCCATGCCCGCCCCGATGACGATCGCCCGCTTCATCGGGCAGCTCCGAGGAGCCGGGCCGCGAGCCACCGCTGTTGGGGTCGACGGCGGGAGGCCACGACCTCGACGAACCGCGGATCACCCTCGACGAAGGCGGAGATGCGGTCGAGCCTCGCCGTGACATCCGCCTCGAAGCCGTCGGTGAGCGGGGCGCCGACGTCGAGCATGGCGGCCGGTACGTCCACCTCGCGGAAGGGGTAGGCGAGCGCGACCGGGAGGGTGGGCGCGATGCCAGAGAACAGCCGCACCCCGCCTTGAAAGCCGAGCGGACGGACCGAGTCGGGGCGCTGTCGGCCCTGCGGGAAGAACCAGACCACCCGGCGCGGGCGGTCGAGGAACTCTGCCACCTCGCGGACGCAGCCACGGAGCGCGGCGCCACCATGGAGCGGGATGACGCCGGCCTGCCGCATCCATGGGTTGTGCACCAGGGTGTCCGCGCGGGCGACGAGCCGCACCTCGACTCCGAGCGCGTGGCCCAGCGCAGACGCGACGACGCCGTCCCACCACGCGACGTGGTTCGCCACGACCAGCCTCGGCCCGGCCTCGACCTCCCGGACGAACGCATCGAGCCCGGCCACGTGCAGGCCGTCGAGGCCCCGCGATACGCGCCACCACCCATAGGCGCGGGCCACGCGTGGCCAGAACGTGCCGATCGGCGCTGGCGAACCGAGCAACCGGGTCAATGGATCCCCCCGGCCGGGCTCGCGACCGAGCGGCCCCGCCATCTCCCTGTGCCCCTCCATGTCCACCACGCCGACCGGAGGGCGATGGCGAAGAACGCCAGGATGGACAAGGGGTGGAGCACAACCTCTCCAAGTGGATAGCGGAAGCGCGCTGCGATCAGTACGCGCTGCAACAGGTTTGCACCGACGCCGATCCACGCGAGAGGGGTCCACGCGACCGCGACCCAGGGGAGCAGCAACGTCGTGAAGTACAGGCTGATCACGAAGATCAACGCCGGCGCGTTGCCCCCGATGCCCGCGTAGAGATTCTTGGAGAAGCCGTCGGCCACCTCGCCGGGCGAGCGGTACATGCGGCATGTGGCGACGCCGTCGCCGTCACGGAAGTCGATGGTGCCGCCCGCGGCGCGGACCGCGCGCATGAGCGCCATGTCGTCGACGACGGCCTGCCGAACGGGAGCGAAACCCCCGATCGCGTTCAGGGCTGGCGCGCGGGCCAACATCACCTGACCGTTCGCCGCGACGACCGAGGGGGCGCGGCTGCTCCGGATGGCGGGTAGGAACAGCCAGCTCACATATGCGAGGTGCAACAGGGGTAGTACGAGGCGCTCGCCGAAGGAGACGACATCCTGCCTTGGCACGACCGACAGCAGATCAACGGGGCGGACGCTGCCGAGTCGGGCGAATGCGTCGGGGGCGAGGCGGACGTCGGCGTCCACGAACAAGAGCCAGTCGCCTGTCGCCTCGCGCCGCAGGCGCTCGCAGGCCGCGGGCTTGCCGAGCCAGCCGGGAGCGGGGCCGCTTCCGTTCACCACGCGCACGCGCGGATCCCGGCTCGCCCAGCGCAGCGCCCTGTCAGCCGTGTCGTCGGTGGAGGCGTCGTCGCACACGATGATCTCGTGCGCCTCGGTCGCCACGGCCGCGGCGAGGCAGGCGTCGATGTTCCCACCTTCGTCACGGGCCGGAATGAGCACGGAGAGGCGGCCTGGGGGTCGCGCCCCCGGGCGGAGGCGCCGCCAGAACGCAAGGTTTGCCATGGTCATCGCGAGGGGGAGCAGCGCGGGCAGCCAGGAGATCATCGGGCGCCCGTCCACCAGGCGAGGGTACGCGAAACGCGATCGGTGGCCGGCCCGGAGAAGAAGGGCAACAAAGCGCTAGACCCACGTGGCGTCGTCACGCACATGCGCACGAGAGGCCGCATCCACCATGTGGCGATGGCGCCGGGGCGAACGCGCTCACCCCAGCCGCGCCCGGTGGCAGTGCGGAGCGGAAATCGCAGGTAGAACACGCTCTCGTCGACCACCGGGCCGGCCAGCACCGGACGCCCATTGAATTCGAGCCGCTCACACGCCGCAAAGCCGTAGGTCCCTCCGATTCGGCCCTGCTCCGACCAACTCTCAAGGGGGCGAGTCGCCGCGCGGCCGCCCTCGCCGATCACCACCTCCACGCCCTCCACGCCGCTCTCCCCCTCGCACCGGTAGTGCAGCACCTCGGAGTCGGGCTCCGCGACCCGGCCCCACGCCCACTCGCGGATCCCGAGCGCGGGGAGCGGGCGCTCTCCCACGTTCTCGTCATGGTAGCCGCGACCCGAAAATCGCACGTCCTCGCCCCCGAAGTTGAGGTGCGCGGTAGCCTGCGCCAGCGCGGAGATCGGCGCCCACACATGCGGGCCGACGCGAGCCTCGATACCGTGCACCGCCGGTCCTCGGAGGGCGATCTGGCCTCGCGCGCGAACAGAACTGCCCGCGACCGGCAGGTCCACCTCGACGTCCACAGCCCAGCCCTCCACCGTGCGTCTGCTTTGCAACAGGCAGTCCCCGAAGCGCCAGCCGTCCGGGCTGCGAGACACTCGGGCGGGATCGAGGGATTCAAGGTGGTAGAAGATCGTCCTACCGCCGCGGTAGACAGCGAGGTTGATCGACGGATGATCCGCTGGAGACGCCGTGGTTGGCGGACAGAGGAAGGGAAGGCCCCACCCCCAGATCAGAACGAGCCCATCCCCCCGCTCATCCACGAGATCCAAGTACCGCCAAGCGAACCCTCCGGGCTGGCCCGGAGGGGAGTGCGCGACACGCGGCGAAGTGATCAGCAACATGTTGCGAAGTCTATTCGATTTGCATCTGCTTTGCAACAGTCGCCGTAACTTCCGGAACGGCGTTTCGGAGGAGGGCTACCGTCGCCGAGGTGCGCGTGGCCAGGCGGCGACCACGGGTCGCGAGTGCCCGCCAGTCCGAATGGCCGCCCCGAACCGGGAGAGCCCGCACCGCTCCAGCGGCGCGACCATGTCGAGCGCGGTGTGTGGCGGATGTTTCAGGTCAGCGGTCTACGACGCCATGACCTCCAAGCAAAGTGGTCGGGGTCCTGGCGAGCAGATCGAGGGCAAAGAGGTCCGCGCGCCCGCGTTGGGTCCAGACGATGACGCAGCTGCGATCACACACTACGAGCGTCCAACAGCACGCGCGCGAGCCTCGGTCGGACGAAGTCGTACCCATGTGTGTCGGGAGCACGTGCTCGCCGACATGCTTCTTCTCCGCGACCGAAACGGTCGTTGATGGACGTGGATACATTACTGGAGACATCCGACCCCCAACTGTCCATCCATCGAGGCCGTATGGGAAACCATCCCCCGCATTCGACCGATCGCCGGGTGCTCCGCACGCGACGCGACGCGCTCATCGCCCTCCTGCTCGATCACTCCTGGGAGGACATCTCGGTGCAGGACATCTGCGGTCGCCGACGTGGGGCGGCCGACCTTCTACCTTCACTTTGCCGACAAGGAGGAGCGAGCTCCCCGTCGCACAGCAGGCGTCCGCTCGCCGGATCGGCCTTTCCCTGGCGCTTGTCGTGCGTGGCGGGCCTCGACGCGCAGATCCAGTTCGGCCACGACTATCGGTTCATTTTTTCTTGCCGTCACTCTCTGCCAGCCAAATGCCGCCCGCCAGGACCACACCTGAAGTGGTGAGCATTAAGATGACGAGTCCGACACTGAAGATGACAGTTTCGCTCATCACCGCACCTCGCCAGGAACGCTCGGCGTGGCGCCGGCAGTCGGGGCCAGCAACAGCGTCCCCAACGAGTGAATCGATGGGACCCAGATACCGACGAAGATGCCTGCCTGAGCATCGCCCTTCACGAAGTACAGCCAAACAGAGAACAGAAACGAGAAGAACCCCGCGATGACGAACGGGATCCGAGCACGCAGCGACGGGTGGAGTTTGTTCATCGAAATCCTTGGAGTAAAGGGAGGGAGGCGGGAAAGAAGAAAGGAATGGTCTCCTTATCACGGGACTCCCCTTAGGGCCCGCCGGAGAACAAATGCGTCGCACCGAGGGCACGGGTGCCCCGCGATGGCAAGGCGCGAGAAGGGAACATGCCCGCGGCATCTGACCGACGAGCAACGCCGCCAGCGCGGATGCAACCGGGCCCGAATGCAGTCATTTGTTTCCCCGAGCGCCCTTGGCACGGCACACCCTCCCAGGCGAGCGCCTGGGCGTTGAGATCGTCGAGGTCCGTCCAGGTCCGCGCCGGAAAGAAGCTGTCGCGGACGTAGCGGATCGCCCGAAGAAGCGGAAGCCCGCGACGTGGCCCTCAAGGAACGAGCCCATGCGCATCGACAGGCCGAACCGGACGAAGATCATCCGCGACCAGCCCAGCACCATCACGAACGCGACCAGCGGCCGATTGCCGCCCGGGCTGGCGCGGAGGGGAGGGCGCGACACGCGGCGAAAGTGATCAGCAACATGTTGCGAAGTCTATTCGATGCGCATATGGTTTGCAGCAGTAGCGTCCGACCCCACCTTCCAGCGAGCACCCATGAAGATCGACATCGGAATTCCGGACGACCAACGCGCCCAGATCGTCGAGGGACTCTCGCGGCTGCTCGCGGACACCCATACGCTCTACCTGAAGACCCTCAACTTCCACTGGAACGTGAAGGGGCCGATGTTCAACACCTTGCACTTGATGTTCATGGGACAGTACACCGAGATGCCGACGGTGTGCAACGGAGATGGTGAGCCAGCTCGTCGAATGGTGGAGTAATCGCCGATGCCCCCGCTGCCGCTGTCACCACATCGCATCTTGACCATCAACCCCGACGCCTTGCGCCGCGACGGCCACTACGTGCTGTATTGGATGGTGGCCGCCCGACGCAGCCGGTTCAACTTCGCGCTTGAGCGCGCGGTGGCCTGGGCGGAAGAGCTGGATCGCCCGCTGCTCGTCGTCGAGCCGCTCCGGGTCGACTACCGGTGGGCGAGTGACCGCTTTCACGCGGCGATCCTCCAGGGCATGGCGGACAACCAGGCGGCGTTCGCAGCGTCGGGCGTCACATACCACCCGTGGGTTGAGCCGAGCGTTGGTGCCGGCGCGGGCATGTTCGCCGCCTTCGCCAAGCGCGCCTGCGTGGTCGTCACGGATGCGAGCCCCGTTCATTTCCTGCCGCGCTGGTTGCGCGCTGTGCAACGGTGTCCGGGGACGCACGTGGAAGCCGTCGATGGCCACGGGCTCTACCCGCTGGCGGCGACGCCGGGTCCGTTCGCCACCGCGCACGCCTTCCGGCGCTTCCTGCAGAAACAGCTGCCTTCGGAGCTGATTTACTGGCCGGAAGCAGACCCTTTGCATCACGCCCCCCGCCCCGTGCCGCGGGACAAGCTCCCGCCCCTGGACCGATGGCCGAGAGCCTCCCCCGACCTCCTCGCTGCGCACCCCGCGGCCCTGGGCGCCTTGCCGATCGACCACTCCATCGCTCCAGTGGCCACGCGCAGCGGCCCCGTCGCGGCCGCGGGCAGACTCGAACGGTTCATCACCGAGGGCCTCCCTCACTACGCGGACCGGCGCGGTGACATCGACGAGGACGTGTCCAGCGGCCTCAGCGCGGACCTTCACTTCGGGCACATCAGCCCACACGAGGTTGTCTCGGCGGTCGCCGGAGCTTCAGGGGTGTCACCGGGGGGGCCGAAAGGCAAGACCGACGGGAAAAAGACGGGCTGGTGGGGCCTGCCCCCCTCATCAGAGCTCTTCCTCGACCAGATGATCACCTGGCGTGAGCTTGGTGCGGTCGAGGCCCATCATCGCCCGGATACCCACAACCGCTATGAGGCAGTGCCTGACTGGGCACGAGCCACGCTCGCGGCACACGCGGAGGACGTCCGTCCCGTGACATACGAGCTCGCGACACTGGACCAGGCGGCGACCCACGACCCCTTGTGGAACGCCGCCCAACGGCAGCTCGTGAGGGAGGGGCACATCCACAACTACCTGCGGATGCTCTGGGGAAAGAAGGTCCTCGAGTGGAGCCCGGACGCCGCGGAGGCCTACGCCCGACTCACAGAGCTGAACAACCGTTACGCGCTCGACGGGCGAGACCCGAACTCGGCGTCCGGGATCAGCTGGTGCTTTGGGCACTTTGACCGCCCGTGGGGCCCAGCTCGCCCCATCTTCGGGACGGTCAGGTACATGTCCAGCGCCAACACCCAACGCAAAATGGACACCCGGGCCTATCTTCAAAGGTACAGAGAATGACGATCTTCGAACGCGCTCTCGCGCTCCCCGTCTCCTGCGACACGGCATTTGCGTGGCACGCGAGGGTGGGTGCGTTTCCGCGGCTGACCCCGCCCTGGCAGGACACCCGGGTGACGAGCCAGACGTTCGCTGAGGGCGCGGACACCCTGCTGATGGATGGGGGCGTCGCGACGCTCTCGATCCCGGTGGGGCCGGTCCGTGTGAGCTGGACGGCTCGGCACTCTGGCTACCAGGCCGGGCGCCAGTTCATCGACACCATGGAGAACGGCCCGTTCACCCGCTGGGTTCATACGCACCGCTTCGAGCCGGCGCCCACTGGCTGCACGCTCATCGACCGCATCGACTACGAGTTGGGAGCCATCGGCCTCGTCGCGAGCGGCAAGATGGCGACCGACCTCGATCGGTTGTTCCAGTTCCGCCACGCCCGGACCGCCGCCGATCTCGCGGCTCATGCCCGCCATCCAGGGGGCGGCACGGTCGCGATCACGGGCGCCACGGGGTTGTTGGGGACCGCGCTCGGTGCATTCCTGACCACGGGCGGCCATTCCGTCCGCCGCTTTGGCCGCAAGGGGCGGGACGCGGACATCAACTGGGATCCCGCGACGGGGTCGATCGAGACCGAGAAGCTGCGGGATGTCGACACGGTCGTGCACCTCGCTGGTGCCTCGATCGCCGAGCGATGGACAGACAGGCACAAGGTCGAGGTGATGGAGAGTCGGAGGCTGGGGACTCGTTTGATCGCCCGCGCGCTCGCGGAGCTGAAGCGCTCCGGCGGGGGAGGGCCGCGAACGCTGATCAGCGCGTCTGCGGTGGGCATCTACGGCGACAGGGTTGACGAGGAGGTCACCGAGGACAGCGCGGCGGGGAGCGGCTTTGCTGCGGAGGTGTGCAAGGCGTGGGAGGCGTCCACGGCCGAGGCCGAGGAGGCCGGGATCCGGGTTGTCCATCTGCGGCTCGGCGTCGTCCTGTCGGCGAGAGGTGGAGCCCTGGCGCAGATGCTCCCGCCCTTTCGCGCGGGGCTTGGCGGGCCTGTCGGGAGTGGGCGGCAGTGGCTGCCCTGGGTCGCAGATGATGACGTGCTGGACGCCATCGCCCTGGCGATGGACAATGACCGCCTGCGGGGACCCATCAATGTTGTCTCCCCTGGGATCACCCGGCAGCGCGACTTTGCGCGCTCGCTCGGGGAGGCCCTGGGACGCCCGGCGTTCCTACCGGCGCCAGCGTTCGGCATCCGGGCGATGTTCGGGGAGATGGGGCAGGAGCTGCTGCTCGGCGGCCAGCATGTGCTCGCGCGCCGCCTCGAGGCGGCGGGGTTCCATTGGCGTCGCCCCGAGCTGGCGGAGGCGTTGGCCTGGGAGCTTGGGGGATGAGCGTGGTGGCGGGGGTTGACGGGGTCCGGCCGGACGGCGAAAGGCGGACCGGCTAAGCGACCCTATGCACGTCCACCCGTTCGCAGCTTCAACGGTGCTCATGCTCGCGGGCTGTCAGGCCCCGACCGCGACGGCGCCGACTGACCCGTGCGTCGGGCCCGGGGCGCTCTCAACGTGTCTGTCCCCCATACTGTCCGACGCGGCGTACATCGATCAGGGCCAGCGCTACTTCGACACCCTCGACGCGAGCGCCGACCCCGAGAGCGAACCGACCTACGCCGATCTCGTCGCCCGATGGGAGTGGCCACCGTGGCTGCTGTTGACCGGGTACGGGCGGGACCTCACCGTTGCCGTCGACGCGGCC
>CAIMSU010000182.1 GCA_903844155.1 uncultured Pseudomonadota bacterium
GCCATCGGGGGGTACGTGACCCTGCGCTCGCTATGGGCGAGCGGGCCGTGGAGAAAACGCTTGGTAGAAGCTACACGAGTTCGGAAACGACAACGAATGCCGAAAGGGCGGTGGACGCCGGAATGTTAGCGCCTATGGGGTCGGCCCCCCGCCGCCAGCGCAGCCACAGCCAACCCTCGTGGAGCGGCCAGAATTGTCGGGCAGCGCGCCAGCGAACCACGGCGCCATCTCAAGCATCGCCCCGCGCCACTCCTTCTCGCAGTCCCCGGAGCACGCCTCCCACGCGGGATCATCGTCGCCGACGTCGCGTCCCGGCGCGAGCGGTGGGCCCTCGCCGCCCAGATCGCCCCCAATCTCCATCACCAGGCCTTGGTCATCACGTACACCTCGACGAGCGACCACTCTGCCGTCGCCGTGATGCTCTGGTGACTCAGGATCCAATGAAGGTGCTCGCCGAGTACCTTGGTGGAGTCGGCGTCGCCCACGAGGAGGTCCGGGATCTGCGTCGCGGCCTGCACGGCGATGGGCGTCGAATGGGGCTTCGACACCGTGCCATCTGGGCTGTGCTCGAGGTACGCGCCGACCTTGGCGTTGCTGCTGGAGCGCTGAAGCACCTTGACCATGATCTGGGCGACCTTGGCCTTTCGCCCGCCGGCGCGTGGCGGCAACTTGAACTTCAACTCCGCCTGGTCGGAGAGGCTGTCGATGCGCAAGGGACCCGCGATTTTGACGAAATCCATGTGTGGAATTCTCCGCAGGCATTCCCTAGCCTACGCGTGAACGCCCGCCCATCGGCATCGGCATCGGCATCGGCATCGGCATCGGCATCGGCATCGGCATCGGCATCGGCATCGGCATCGGCATCGGCATCGGCATCGGCATCGGTGCGCCAACTATCCGCGATGAAGTTGCTGAATGGTTGATTGTCATGTTTTGTCCGCCGTCCATTGCCACCCTCTCCCTCAGCCCGCCCGCGCCGCCCGCCTGCGCTTGACCGCCGCCGCGACGACCTCCGTCAGCTCGCGCGCCCCGAGCAGCCCCGTCGGCCGCAGGATCATCATCCCGATGAGCAGCAGCGCGTAGATGACCATGCGGTACTGGGCGATCGGACGGAGGATCTCGGGTAGGGCCGTCAGGACGGAGGAGGCGATGAGCGGCCCGGACAGCGACCCGGTGCCACCGAGCACCACCATCGTCACCAGTTCAATCGACCGGTCGTACTGGAACTGGGTCGGGAAGATGGAGCCGCGGTGGAAGGCGACGAGCCCGCCCGCGATCCCCGCCCAGAACGCCCCGAAAACGAAGGCCGTCACCTTCGCGCGCGTGGTGTCGATGCCAAGCGATCGCGTGGCGATCTCGTTGTCGCGCACGGCCTCGAACACGCGCCCTTGCGCGCTCGCGATCACGTTCCGGATGGCGAGCGCACCCACAATCACGAAACTGAAGGTCCAACCAAAGTTTGTGAACGTCGGCAGGCCGATCAGCCCCTTCGCCCCGCCAAGCCAGTCCGCGTTCTGGATCAGCACGATGATGATGCCGTTGAACCCCAGCGTCACGACCGCGAGGTAGTCCCCAGTGAGCCGCAAGCTCGGCAGCCCGACCGCCACGCCCACGAGCGAAGCGGCCAATCCACCAGCCAGGATGCCGACAAGCGGGTGGACGTGCTCAAAGTAGACGAGCGCGCCCGCGGTGTAGGCGCCGACCGCCATGAAGCCCGCGTGCCCGAGCGAAAACTGGCCGGTGAAGCCGAGAACCAGCGCCAACCCCATCACGGCGAGCAGGTTCATCCCCACGCGCGTAAGGATGTCCGTCAAATACGGGTCCATCCACGGCACGGCAAAAACCTGGATCACCCACACGATCCCGATGCTCAGCACCATCGCCGCCCACCCGAGCATCGCTCCCCTTGTCATGAAGGCGCGCACCTACACCTTCTCCGGGGCGTGCTTGCCGAGGATGCCCGACGGTCGGACCAGGAGGATGACGATGAGGAGGCAGAAGGCGATGGCGTCCCGGTAGGTGCTCGTCAAATAGCCGCTTACAAAGGTCTCAGACAGCCCGAGCAGGATAGCGCCGACGACCGCGCCCGGGATCGACCCGATGCCGCCGACGACCGCCGCGACGAACGCCTTCAACCCCATGTTCGTCCCCATCTCCGGGTCGATCTTGTGCATGTCCACCGCGCGCAGGAACGCGGCCGCGCCTGCGAGGCTGGAGCCCAGCGCGAACGTGAACGCGATCACCCGGTCGACGGGAATCCCCATCAAAGCTGCCGCATCGCGCGAATGGCTGACGGCGCGCATCGCCCGCCCCATCTGCGTGCGCTCGACGATGTGGTGCAGCACCACCATCAGCACAAGCGTGACCGAGAGCGTGATGACGTCCATGCTCCGCAGACTAAGTCCCGGTGCAAGCTGCCATTGTGTCTCGGGCAGCAGTGAGGGGAAGCTCGCGAGCGGCCCGGCGGCGATGAGCGTGCCGTTCTTGAGCAGCATGCTCACGCCGATCGCCGTAATCAGCAAGTTCAGACGCCCCGATTTGCGCAACGGCCGGTACGCCAGCCGCTCGATCGTCATGCCGAGCGCCGCGCAGAACGCCATTGTCCCGACGATCACGAAGGTGACGGAAACGAGGGTCGGGTTCGCCTCCGCCCCGCTCCAACGCGCAAGGTACAACGCTGCGAAAGCGCCCATCATGAACACTTCGGAGTGCGCGAAGTTGATGAGCTGCAGCGTGCCGTACACCATCGTGTACCCCAGCGCGATGAGCGCGTAGATCGCGCCGAGCGAGAGGCCATTGATGAGCTGCTGCAGGAATACGGTCATGGGCTGGACCGTTTAGCCCGGTTGGGGGCGGCGCGGAGGTCCAAATGGTGCGGGTCGTCGGGGGTCTTTGGGGCGGCTCGCTCCCATCCGGGCCCGTTCAAGGGGGGCTGTGGGACGCCGCTTTGAATCGGGGCGGGGTCAGGGCGCGATCGACTCCACGAACTTGTTCCCGTCCGCCGTCACCTGCACCACGACCGCGGGCTTCTGCGCGTTGCGGTGGTCGTCGATGGTAATGTTGCCGGTCACACCGGGGTAACTGACGGTGTGGGCGAGCACGTCCCTCAGCGCAGCGCGGGCGGCCTTGCGATCGCCCTCGGTCGCGGGCACGGACGACCGATCGGCCAGCTCCGCGGCCATCTTCGGGTCCTTCGCGACCTCGGCCATCGCCGCGTACAGCACCTGCGCCGAGTCGTAGCCGAGCGCGGCCAGCCCGTCCGGCTTCTCGTGATACTTGGCGTTGTACTTGGTGATGAAGTCCTGGACGACCGGGTTCGGGTCGTCCACGGCGTAGTGGTTCGTGAAGAAGCCGCCGGCGATCGCGTCGCCACCGATCTTGGTGAGCTCGGCGCTGTCCCAGCCGTCGCCGCCCAGGAACGGGCCTTTGAAGCCGAGATCCCGGGCCTGCCGCGCGATCAGGCCCACGTCCGTGTAGTAGCCGGGGATGAAGATCGCGTCGGGATTCTTGGCGATCATCGCCGTCAGTTGGGCCTTGAAGTCCACGTCGCCCTGGCTGTAGGCCTCCTCGTCCGCGATGGCCCCGCCCATCTTCGTGAAGGTCTCCGTGAAATACTGGGCGAGGCCCGTGGAATAGTCGCTCTTCACGTCCTTGAGGATGCCGACGTTCTTGAGCTGCTTGGAGTTGTAGGCGAACTTCGCGACGGCCGTGCCCTGGAAGGGATCGATGAAGCACACGCGGAAGATGAAGTCGCCTTGCTCCGTCACTTTCGGGTTCGTCGACGACGGCGAGATCATCGGGATGCCGTTGGTCTGCAGCATCGGCGCGGCTGCGAGCGAATTCGTCGACGCGACCTCGCCGAGCACGGCCACAGGCCGATCCTGGGAGATGATCTTGCCGACGGCCGTCGCCGCCTCCTCGGGCTTGCCCTGGTCGTCCTCGACCACGATGCGCACCTTGACGCCGCCTATCCCGCCCTTGGCGTTGAGCGCGTCCGTCGCCAGTTCAATGCCGTTCTTCGTGGACAATCCGAACGTCGCCTGCGCGCCCGTGAGCGAGCCGTACTCGCCGACGACGATCTCCTTCGGCTGATCGGCGCCGCCGGAGCAGGCGGAGAGAAGGAGGACGGCGATAGGGGCGAGGATGCGGACGGGAGAGGCGGGCAAGGGGACTCCGAAGGTGGCGGGAGTGTATGGAAAACCGGCGGGGAGTCAAGCGAGGGGGGCCATTGCTGGCGCTGGGCAAACAAGCGAAGCGGAAGTACCTGAATTCACGCGGATGGGCAGGGCAATGGCCCCCCGGCGCGCGGTTCCGCGCACGAACCGTGCCGGCTGGCGTACTCGCCGGCTGGCGGGGTTCGTGGCCTTGGAACGCCGAAAAATCAACGCCGATCCTGGCGCGAGGTACTCCGAGCGCCAGAATCGGCGGCGAATTGCGGGACCGTTGAGAGGGGAACGGGGGCCATGGGGGGCGTTTTGGCGCGTTTCCCGACTCATGCTGCGCGTTTTGGCGCGCCGACGGCTCCCAACGACCCTCGTCCCCCACGCCGGCGCCGGAAGGCCCGGCGCGGAGGGCGTTCGGCGTCGCGGCGTGCGGAAGAATGCAGGTTGTGCCGTGGGACCGACGACCGGCCCGGACGTGTCGACTCGGTTGCTGGCGGCAGTGCGCCAAACGCGGGGCCATGGGGTTCGGACCGCGCCAAAACGTGCACCATGAGCCGGCGGCGGCGGACCAGGCCCCGGCGCGCCCGGCGCCGGGTGCCACAAGTCACTCGGGGTGGTGCGCGAGGTCAGCGGCGATCGCCGGGGCCTCAGCGCTGTCGGGGTATCGGGCAACAAAAAGGCGTTCGAGGTACGCGAGCTCGACCATGCCCGTCGCCCCGAAGCCGGGATAGTCCGCCGCACACGCCGTGGATTCACGCTCGAGGCCGCTGATGACGGCGAGGAGCAGGTCGGCGTCCAGAAGCCCGGGTGTGGCCGCATCCTCCTGCTCGTTGAGGGCGGGGAACCGGTGATCGTCACACTCCACACGTTCGACAGGCATTTCTGGAATGTTGGAATCGCCCGAAGGGTCGGAGGGGAGGTCGCGCTTCGAGTCCAATGGGCGCGGCCCCAGATCCACGCCCACCCCCACCGTCCAGCGCAGATCGACCATCGGCTGGGCATCGATAACCGTCAGCAGGTCCAGCCCCGTCCCGACGACGACCACACCGAAATGTACGTTCACCGCGGAGCTTGTGTCGATCCACCACAGCGCGGGCGCGTAGCTCGTGCCAGAGACCGGCAGCACCTGCGACCACTCGCCGAGGAGCTGGATCGGCACCTCGACCCGATCGCTCACCTTGACGTCCAGGCGTGGACCCGCGTGCGGGGCGATGGCGAAGTAGGTGTAGGCGGACGGGCTGGACGCGTCGGCGAACCAGGTGAGTCCCCCTCCGGCGGTCACGTCGAGGCGGAGCCGGTCGTGCTGCCAGAGCTCCCGTCCGATGGCAAGGTCGTAGGCGCTGCCCTCGAAGCTGGGCCCCGCGATGACGTGGACATCCCAGCCGCGAAAGCCGAATCCTCCGCTGATCCGGAACGTGCCGAAGAACGGATCTCCAAGCTCAGGGGCAAGGCCGCCGCTCCCCAGGTTGCCGATCGCGTTCAGCGGCACGCCGCCGGCGCCCACGACCCCGTGCTCATCCGCGATCGGCCCCAGGTCGACCGGCGACCCCATCGGCGCAGGCCACGGGACAATCAGGCCGTTGCAAGCGCCGAGCATCGGCACAACCACCCCCAACACCAAGCTAAGGTGTCGAACTGTCACACGTCCCGTCCAGGCTGGAGATCCATTCGCGAATCAGGGCAATCCCCTCGTCATCCGGCAGCAGGTTGGGCAGCTCCGGCATCTTGATCTGCGGGTCGGTCGAGGCCATGCGGTAGGGCATGATGCTGCTGTCGGGGTCGCCGGGCACGATGTCGTAGAGGTAGCCGCCCGTCCCCGAGCCGGCCGCCGCTGACACCTTGCAGATGCCGAGGTGCTCATTGTCCGTCTCCTCGGCTTGCAAATACAAGCCCGAGTTGCCCGAATAGCCGCCCTCCCGATGGCAGTGCGAGCAGTTGGCGTGCAGGTATCCGCGTGCGCGGGCGTTGAGGTCCTGTGTGTCGTCAAACGCGTCGACGAAGGCATCGAGCGATGCGCCGGGACCGGGGTCCGGGCTGAAGAAGCTCTGAGCGCGCAACCAGTCGATCTGGTTGGTGCTGGCGCCGTCTCGCACGACGGTGCGGTTCATCTGGCGGGTGATGGGACCGAGCAGGTGCATGACGTCGTCGCGGCGGTGACAGTCCTCACACTGGTTCTGGTTGGGGACGAGGTACTCCTGTGTGTAGGCGTTCCCGTCGACGTCGACACGGTCCATGTCAACGGTCTCACCTGCAAGCACGCGCGTGGCGTCTGTCTGTGTGTCGTTCCAACGGTAGACCAGGCCCTGCCAGGCGCCGTCCACCCTCACGAGCAGCCTGGTCTCGATGCGCTCGCGTGTGGCGTCGTCGCCCTCCGTCAGGTCAAATGAGAAGGTCTTGGCGACGACGGTGCCATCCGGGAACGTCCAGTCGTCGACGTTGTCGATCGAGGCGGTCCCCCCCCGGAGGAAGCTGGACGAACCGGTCCTTGTCGGCCCCGTCCGACCACAGCCGGATGACGACGTCGTAGGGGAGGACGCCCGCGGCGGGTGTCAGGTCGGCCAACGCGCCGGTGAACAGTCCGTAGGTGGACAGCCTTGTGTAGGGGTAGACGGTGTCGCCTGTGTTGGAGTCGGCCGCGGAGTCGACGGCCGCTGTGGAGTCCGTTGCGGAGCCCTCCGGTGTCCGGTGCCCTGTCTGCGGCACGCACCCGACCGTCAGAATCAGGGCGATCGACCGGATCTTCACAGGTTCTGTTCCGCCACGGACTGCCCGACACACGTCACCGCGCTGATGTCCGTGTTCGGGTTGGCAAAGCCCCCGCAGAAGTCGGCGTCGAGATAGGTGGCGACCCCATTGTTGTAGACGCAGTTTCCGTTGAAGGCAGCGGTCAACACCGGGTCTTCGCAGCCGTCCCAGATGATGTCGGGGAGCGGTCGGGGGGACGCGAGCAGCGACGCCAGGAGCGGGTCCGGGGCGGTGCCGTTGTTCAGGAACCGGTTCTCGTGGACGTAATTTCCGGCGGCGTAGGCGTTGTAGTTGGGATCGTCGTAGCTCCCGAGGAACGCCTCGATGTACGAGAGGATAAACACCCCCGCCGAGCCGTTGTCATTCAGGTTGTTCCCGGTCACCTCGTTGCTGTCGGACGCGAGCACGACCACGCCGATCCCCTGCGGCACGTTGCTGACAATGCTGCCGGGCGAGCCAAAGTTGGGCGTGTTGTTCATCTCGGAGGTGTTGCCGGTCACGAGTGTTCGCTTCCCGTCGCCGACCTCCAGTCCAGGAAGGTTGAAGACAAGGATGCCGGCGGTGTTATCGTGGGCGTGGTTCTCGGTGACCTCCGCGTCCGTGGAGTTCTCGATCTCGATGCCGGTGACGTTGTCATACACCTCGTTCCCCTTGACGAGGATGTGTGTCGACTGCCCAACATACACGCCGGCGTCGCTCGCGCCGTGGATGACGGAGTCCTCGACGCGCACCATGTCGCAGCCGACGGGGTAGATTCCATAGGCCCCGTCTGTCGTGCTTGGAGCGGCCGACCAACCTACCTCCACGCCGGACCAGGTCACGTTCTGGACGTCCGTGGCGCGGATGCCGTCGCCGGGCGGGTCCATCACGGTGAAGTCTTTGAACGTCGTGCCGTCGGCCAGTGTGCTCATGCCCTGCGCGCCGACGGTTTGCGTGGAAAAGTCGAGGATGGTCTGACCGATGCCGGCGCCCTTGATGGTGACGTTGTTGGTCGTCAGCGAGAGCTCCGACGTCAGCGTCCACGTGCCGGCGGCGAGGCACACAGTGTCGCCCTCGGCGGCAACGATCAGCGCGGTCTGTGCCGCGGTGCCGGGGTCGGCGCCGGGTTCGACCATCGTCGTGCAGTCGCTCCAGTCCGGCGCGGTGTCGACGGACGAGTCGGGGTTGGAGTAGGCGGGGGTCGGCAGACCGGTGCAGGCGAGCAGCACGGACAACGGCGCACAGAGCAGGGTGGAACGCATCCGCCGCCACTAACGCCGGCTTCGCCCCCCGTCTCAGAAACGCCCTACGCGATTCTGAGCCCTGGTCAAAAAATGACCGGCCCGATCCCAAATTTCAGCGAGTAAAGGCACCGATTGCGGATGCGAGGTGCGTCCGGTCGTCGCAGAATGCCGGCGAGACGCGGACCTCGTCCGCCCATCGACAGACCGTGGAAGTCTTGGTCCCGAACAGCCGTGCCACGTAGGATGGGGAGCGCATGGTCGTCTGAAGTACCGTCCAAACAGCCACTTTTCGATCCTCCTTTGCGCCCCGGCGGGGGTTCAGCAGCGCGCCGATCTGGCAGCCTCGCCGTCGGCCCACGAGGCGCAACGCCACCTCCACCTCGGGGTCGAGCTCCGGGACGTCCCAGCGGCGCCGGGAACGCAGGTAATCGTGGAAGTCCGCGGCGAACGCGGCGGGACCGCCAAGGTCGCTGAGGAGCGGCTCGGGGAAGAGCCAGCCTTCCCGTTCGCCGGTGACCCAGGCGCGGAAGCTCGTGCGAGCACCGAAATCGGCCCGCGGGTTGAGGAGCGGCGACGGATTCGCCGGGATATAGAGGGCGAGTTCGTGAAGGTGGGCGCGTGAAAGCACGCGCTTTCGATAGAACGGGTGGGTGAAGATGGCGCCCACTTCGCGCGCCCGGGCGTTGGCGCTCCAAGCCACGGGCCCGAGCAGGCGCATCATCCCGTCCGACAGAGTCGGGCAGTCCGCCGACTCCACGGTCATGTGCAGGTGCGCGCTCATGAACGCGTAGCAATACACGCGGCAGCCGTCGGAAGCGAATGCGGGGAGCCGGCCCCAGAAATCCGCAAAGAAAGCGGGATCGTTGAAGACGTGCCGGTCGTGGCCGGCGGTGACGATGACATGATGGACGCACGGCGCCCCTGAATCGGTGAACATTCTGACCTCGGCGACGGTTTAGTCACCCCCCGCCAACCTGCAATAGCGAGCCCTCATCGCGCCAAAAAATGACCGAGGCTCAGAATCGGGTAGGGCGTTTCTGAGACGGGGCGTTCGCCCCACGCGGACCCGGCTACGTTCCGGGGATGTTGTGGTTCCTGCTCGCTTGCCGCCCCGGTCCGAATCCCGGCGACAAGGATGTCGGTCCGTTCGACTCCGGGCAGGTCACCGCCGACACCGCCCCAACCGACACCGGCCCCGCGGACAGCGCCACTCCCGACTCCGGCGACACCGCTTCCGCCGACTCCAAGACCTTCTACCTCGACTGTAGCGCCCCCACCGATGGCGATGGCTCCTCCGCCTCGCCGTGGAACGCGCTCGACGACGTGAACGCGCACGGCGCCTTCAACCCCGGTCACTCCATCCTCCTCCGCCGCGGCACCACCTGCACCGGGATGCTCACGCCCGCCGGATCTGGTACAGCAGACGCCCCGATTGCCCTCGACGCCTGGGGTGATGGCGCGCTCCCCGCCATCGTGGCCCCGCCGGGCGCGGAAGCAGCCATCAAGCTCTACGATCAGCACGGCTGGAGCATCCGCGACCTGGACCTCTCCGGCGGCGACGAGTACGTGCTCGAGATGACGGGCGGGTGGGCCGGGCCCGCCCTCGCAAACATCACCATCCAGGACCTGCAGGTGCATGATTGCACCGCCCCCGACGGCAATGCCATGATCTACGTCTACAACGGCGCGGATGGGTTCAGCGATGTGCTCATCGACGGCATTGAGGCGTGGAATGCCCCAAATGCGGACGCGATCTTCGCTGCGGCGGACAACCTGACCATCTCCAACTCGACGTGCCATGACCTCGGCGGGGCCGGCATGTGGGTGGCCGAGAGCCAGGATGTGACGATGGAGGGAAACGTTGTTTGGAACACAGGATCCGTCGGAAGCGGCATCATCGGCATCTGGGAGTGGACGTGCACGCGCTGCACCGTCCAATACAACGAAGTTCACGACGCGTCTTCCGCCAATCACAACGACGGTGGTACCTTCGACGTTGATTACTACAGCCACGACAACACCGTCCAATACAACTACGGGCACGACACGGACGGCTACTGTGTCAGCGTCTTTGGTGCCGGGGACGGCCCCCGTTCTGCCACCGCAACCTCCAATACCGTGATCCGCTGGAACGTCTGCGCGAACACCGGGCAGGGGCCGGGAAACTACGCTGACTACACGCCGGAGGGCAGCATCTACCTGGCGACCTGGAGCGGCGGCTGGTTGGACGGCGTGGCGATCTACAACAACACCTTCTTCGCCAGCCCGACCGCCGCAGTCGGAGTCCTGGACGAGACCGGGTGGCCGACGGTCAAGTTCGATGGTACAAACCCGGATATCTTCGCGAACAACCTGATCTGGTCCGACACGCCGCTGATGGTTTCGACAACACGGGGCTCGCCGATGGTCCTTGACCACAACCTCTACTGGTATACCGGCGGCGATCCGACGTTTTCCTGGGAGGGGACCGAAGTGGCGGGGCTCGCTGCGTGGCAGGCGCTTAGCGGCCAGGATTCGCACAGCGTCGTGGCCGATCCGCTCCTGGGCGATGCCGGCTACCATGACGATGGGCTGCCGTCGGCGCAGGTGACCCCTGCGGCTGATGGTCCGGGGGTGGACGCGGGCGAGGTGGTCTCGGCGGACATGGGTGGCGTAGATTTTCTGGGGACGCCCGTGCCGCAGGGATCTGCCTACGACATCGGCGCCGTCGAGCTACCCGTGTCTTCCGCCCGCGGGACCCGCGTCCTGGCGTTCGTGGGCCCGCCCCCCGCGCTTGGACCCGATCGGTCGCGAACCGAGGCGGTCACGATCACGAGCCTGGCGCTGCAGCACCAAGGCGTCCGGCTGATCGACGAGGGCGCCCGTCTACCGCCGGGTGTGGTGGGCGAGCAGGACCGGGACAGCGAGATCGCGCGCGCGTGGGGCGTAACGGTGTTCCCGACGGTGATCCTGACGGATGACGATGGCGTGGTGCTTCGACGGTGGAATGGGTTCGTGCCGGCGGCGGGGCTCGGCCCCTCGCTGTCACGCTGATGCTCGTCGCGTGCGCGCTCATCGCGCTGTTCTGGGTCGCCGTCGCGTTGAAGGTGGGCAGGAGCAAGGCCGAGGCGCGCTGGCGGCTCGCACCCGATGCGCCGGTGCTCGCTGGCCTGCCCCGCCTGACCGTCGTGATCCCTGCCCGGAACGAGGCCACCAACATCGCGCCCTGCCTCGCAGCCCTACGAGCGTCTGACCACCCCAATTTCGATGTCCTCGTCATCGACGACGGCTCGACGGACGGGACCTCCGGGCTCGCGCGCGCCGGCGGCGCCCGGGTGATCAGCGGGGGCGGCGAGCCCATCCCGCCGGGCTGGAAGGGCAAGCCGTGGGCGCTGGAACGCGCGACCCGTCCCGACGCCCTGGCGCCGACTGGTGAACCCGCGCCCTGGCTGCTCTTCCTCGACGCGGACGTTCGGGTGCACCCCGCCGCGCTCTCCCGCGCGCATAGCCGCGCGATCGCCGACAACGTCGCATTCCTGTCCGGCTTTGGCAGGCTCGAGATGGTCGGGTTCTGGGAGAAAGTGATCCAGCCCTCCGTCGGCGGCCTGATCATCGCCGGCAACGACCTCGACAAGGTCAACGACCCCGACCGTGCCGACGCCGTCATCGCCAACGGCCAGTTCATCCTGGTTCGTCGCGATGCGTACGACACGGTCGGGCGACATGCCTCGGTCAAGGCCGACATCCTGGATGACGTGGGGTTGGCGCGCGCGTTCGTCGCCAAGGGGTTTGCCATCCGGGTGCTGTTCATGCGGGAGCTGTTCTCCTGCCGGATGTACACCAGCTTTTCGGAGCTGTGGCAGGGCTGGACGAAGAACCTCTACGCCGGTATGCGGTATTCCGTCGTCGTCCCGGTCGTCCTCTCGCAATTCGTGTTGTTTGAGTTCGTCCTTCCCTATTTCCTGCCCATCGTTGCGTTCGTGCGGGGCGACGCCGTCGGACTCGCTGCGTCCCTCGGTGTGCTTCTCCTGATCCACGCCGTGCGCTTGTGGATGGACGGGATCTTCGGCCAGGACCGCCGGTTTGGCCTCCTGCAGCCGCTTGGCGCCCTCCTGCTCGTCGGCCTGCTGCTCGACTCCGTACGCCGCTCCCGGCTCGGGCAGGTGTCGTGGAAGGGGCGCACGTACAGCGTCGGTCGCGCGGACGAGACCAGGGAGGCGTGACGTCAGGGCGTTCGGTGCACCGGCTCCGCCCCGAGCACCACCTGCACCGGCTTCAGCCCCGCAATGGAGCGTTCGTGGCCCGGAACCCGAAGCTCCATCGCCGTGCTGGACCCGCCGTCAAACCCCATCGCGTCGACGCAGCCGAGGCCGCCGAGGATGACGCCAAGCTCGGAGATCCGCAGGCCGTTGGTCACTGAGTCGGTGACGAGGATCACCAGCCTGCCTTCGCGATCGGTGCACGCGGCCGTGCGACGGTCGACGCTGTAGACGTCGAACCCCCGGCCACCCGAACGGATGTAGTTGTACAGCTTGCCGTCCTCCATGATCGCTGGGAACCCCTGGAACGCTGCCCAGGGCGCGCCGATCGCAGCCAATTTTTCGTTTTTTATGCAGGCGGGGCCGCCTCGCGTGTCCATCAGGAAGTGCGCTGCTCTCCGCGAGGCCTGCCGATGTCGAACCTTCCCATCCTGCACCACCAGCCCGATCGGCCCTTCGTCCGAGAAGAAGCTGGCGTTCACGGCGAACGTCAGGTCGAACGTGTCCGCAAACTCCGCGACCGTGTGTTCGGCCCAGTCCGGGTAGCCGACAACGCGGAAGGCCCAGAACGAGGGGTCAAAGCGCGTCAGCGCAACGTCGATGGTCTGGGGATGCGGTGGACGGGCGAAGCGAAGGTCGGCGGTCTCCAGCCCGGGCACCACCTGTCGCCAGTCAGGGTTGAGAAACGCAGTGTCTTCCGACCACGTCAGCCTGTCGGCGTCCGCGCGGGCGACGGCATGCCAGTCGCCCGCGGCGTCCGCCCATTGCAGCGTGCCCATCCCCGCGAGCCGTTGTCCGGCGCGATGCAAGCCCTCCAACAGCGGTTGGGACTCCAGCAACACGAGGCCCACGAGCCCGACCATGCCGGCGACGACCGCGAGCCACGCCCGTCGACCCCTCGGCTGATCCTGCCCTTTCGGCGGATCTTGCGGCGTCGACTCCAGGCTCACGCGCGTCCGCCTGCGCCTGGCCCCGGGTGGACCCCCTCCCGAGAAGAGGCTAAACCCACGCTGCCCCGAACGGGCGGCGAAAAGGAACGCGAATGACCGGCTCCGTCTCCACCCGCCCGAAGAACATCGTTGTTCTCGTGGCTGACTCGCTGCGGTACGATTCGGTGCACCCGGACGGGCTGCCGGTGGGCCTCGCGTATACAGCCGCGAACGCCACGCGT
Organism: uncultured Pseudomonadota bacterium; assembly: GCA_903844155.1. GTDB lineage: Bacteria > Myxococcota_A > UBA796 > UBA796 > SXON01 > CAIUMM01. The sequence goes on from CAIMSU010000182.1 coordinate 13,541, forward strand.
TTCACCCAGGCGCGATCCGGAGGGTGCTGGACGTTGCCCGCGACCGCGAGCCTGTTCACCGGCCTGATGCCGCACGAGCACGGCGCGGACACCCACTCGCGCGGACTGCGCGCGGGCGTCCCCACGCTCGCCGCCATTCTCAAGGAGCACGGCTACTCCACCCACCAGATCACCGCGAACGTCGCCACCACCGAGGTGTTCGGCCTGGACGCCGGGTTCGACGAGATCTACCGCATCTGGAAAGAGGTGCCGGCGGTCCACCGGAAGATCCACGAGGTGATGGTCCTCATCGGAAAACCGAGGTTGCGCACGAAGATCCTGAGCACGGACTTCGTGACCGGCAAGCTCTCGGAGGATCTCGAAGCCTCCAAGGTCTGGCTCCAAAGCACGGTCGATGCGGTCTTCCAGCGCGCCCGCGAGACGCTTTCGAAGAACAGCGCGGCAGGAAAGGGGAGCTTCCTCTTCCTGAACCTGATGGAGACCCATTTTCCGTACCACGTCTCGCCGACTTTTGAGACCACCTCCGAGGGGCTGTTCGACAAGCTCCGCGAGGTCGTCGCGCTCTACCACCTCGTCAACCAGACCTGGTTGACGCGCGAGCGAAACCCCATCGCCGACCGGCAGATGGCCGTGCTCCGCGACCGCCAGAAGGCCGCGTGGCGGTTCATCGCCGGCCGCGTCGACGCGTTCATCCGCGAGCTGCGCGAACGGGGCGACACGCTCGTGGTGTTCGGCTCCGATCACGGGGATTGTTTTGGGGAGCAGGGCTGGTCGTACCACTTCAGCAATGTAGCGGACGCAGGCAACCGCGTGCCGCTCTACTGGCTGCGCGCCGATGGCGACGGGGCCGGCGTGGTCGTCGACATGCCGGTCAGCGCCCGGGACGTGTTCCACGGCATCCTCCAGGAAGTGGGCGACGCGCGCGGCCATCACCACATCACCGCGGAGCCCGACCGCAGCCTGCCTGTCATGCAATCGTCCTGGTACAACAACCAGGGCAAGACGCTTGAGCGTTTTCGTTACGACCAGATCGCGTTTGTGGAGGGACAGACCCGGTTCCTGAACAGGCAGGGCGGCTGGTGGACGGCGCCCGTGGCGACGGTCGGGCCGGAGCCGGTGTTCGTGAGGATGCCCGTCGGGGTCGACCCGGTCGAGGACGCCGTCGCGCCTGAGCGGCGGGCCGCGTTGCACGCGACGATCCGCGCGTTCCGGGCGTTTGCGGACGAGCATGGGGGCTAGCGTGCTCGTCTGGCTGATCGCCTGTTCGGGCCCGAAGGCGGCCGACACGAGCCCCCACGACAGCGCGGACCCGACCGTGGCGCCGGTCGTCACGGCGGTCACCAGCGTGACGTGTGCGGTGCTCGAATCGGCGGGTGAGACGTGGAACATGGCGTTGACCGTGGACGATCCCCAGGGCGCCAACACGGTGAACGGCGGGAGCGTCAACGTTCTGGATACGAGCCAGCACGCACTCGCGTCGTATGCGCTCGCCTGCGACAACGGCGCCTGCGCAGGCACTTTTCGGGCTTCGTACGACAACATCGGGTGCAGCCTGGAGGGCAGCGTCACGCTGGAATTCGTCGTGACCGACGCCGATGGGCACCTCTCCGAGCCGTTCGAGTACCCGACGTAGCTGCGGGAGGCGGCGGCTACGTCAAACTCCCGTCGCTGCGCGTGCGTTTGTCTTGCCCCGTCCTCATCTGGCACTTACAATATGCGCTCTGCGCGCGCTTTTTGGCGCGCAGGGCTGAGCCCGTCGTCCGCCGAGGTCCTGATGCCGAAATACCCGAACGCCTCGCTCACGTGCTCGTTCTGCAACAAGTCGCCCCGCGAGGTGGAAAAGATCATCTCGGGTCCGAACGTGAACATCTGCAACGAGTGCATTCGGCTTTGTCTCGACATCATTCGTGAGGACCGCAGCCCCACGACCGGCCCCCTCGGCAACAGCCGCATCCCGTCGCCCGCCCGCATCAAGGGCTACCTCGACCAGTACGTGATCGGCCAGGACTCGGCCAAGCGCAAGATCGCCGTCGCCGTCTACAACCACTACAAGCGGCTGGAGGTCGCCGGGCAGAAGAAGGGCTCGGGCGACGAGGTCGAGATCCAGAAGTCCAACGTGCTCGTCATCGGGCCGACGGGGACAGGCAAGACGCTGATCGCGCAGACGTTGGCAAGGATGCTGGACGTGCCCATCGTCGTCGCCGACGCGACCGCGCTGACCGAGGCTGGCTATGTCGGCGAGGACGTCGAGAACATCATCCTCAACCTCTACCATTCCTCCGGGAACAACGTCGAGAAGACGCAGCGCGGCATCGTGTTCATCGACGAGGTCGACAAGCTGGCGCGCAAGTCCCACTCGAGCACCGTGAGCCGGGATGTGAGCGGCGAGGGCGTGCAGCAGGCGCTGCTCAAGCTGCTCGAAGGGACCAGCTCCAACATCCAGGTCAAGGGCAACAAGCGCATGCCCAACCCCGAGTTTCTGCAGATCGACACGACCAACATCCTGTTCATCTGCGGCGGGAGCTTTGAGGGCATCGACCAGATCGTCTCCGAGCGCCTCGGCCGGAAGTCGGTCGGCTTCGCGCGCGACCTGACGGACGAGGAGTCCAAGCGGCGCGACGCCATCAGCCTCACCCAGACCGAGGACCTCGAAAAGTTCGGGTTGATCCCCGAGTTCATCGGCCGCCTGCCCGTCATCGCCACGCTGGAGCCGCTCAAGGTGGAGGATCTGGTCCACGTGCTCTCCGAGCCTCGGAACAGCCTCGTCAAGCAATACCAGAAGCTGTTCAAGTTCGAGAAGGTGAAGCTGACGTTTACGCCGGGTGCGCTCACCGCCATCGCGACGAAGGGCCACAAGCGGAAGGCCGGGGCGCGCGGGCTCCGAAGCATCATCGAGTCGGTGATGCTGGACATCATGTACGAGCTTCCGAGCCAGGAGAACATCAAGGAGGTCACGATCACCGAAGAGGTCGTGAACGACGGCGCACAACCGCGCATCGAGCCGCTGCGGGACTATGGGGTCCCCGGTTGATGCAGCCGTCCCGCGGCCTCCGCTTTGCGGGATGGCTGTTTCTTCGGGGTCGCGCCTTCGGGGCTGGCCGGCGTTGAACCCCGGCCTGCTCGTCGCCAGCCCGCAGATGCGGGATTCCAACTTCGATCACTCGGTGGTTCTGCTCGTCTCGCACGGGCCGGACGGGTCGCTCGGGGTGGTGGTGAACCGGGAGACGCAGCAGCGCATGGTCGACGTGGTGTCTGGACTCGCAGTAAAGTCTGGATTGCCGCCGACAAACGCGAGCCGTCCCGCGCTCTGGGGTGGCCCGGTGGAGCCGGGGACCGGGTTTGTGCTGTGGCGAGGAAGCGGCCCGGAGGGCTGGTCACTCGGTGCGTATTCCTTGTCGCAGTCGCGGGACCGCCTGCGTGCTTTGGTGGCCGCGGGGGACGACTTCTGGCTGTGTTTGGGGTACGCCGGCTGGGGGCCTGGGCAGCTCGAGCGGGAGCTGACCGAGGGGAGCTGGATCGCGCTGGAGGAGGGGGTCGAGCAGGTGCTTGGTGCGCCCGTGCACGAGCGATACGACGCGGCGCTGCGGTTGCTCGGGGTCGATCCCCGCATCCTGTGGATGACGCCGGTGGACGAATAACCCATGCGCGCCCTTCACTTTCAGCGCGTGGTCGGTGCCGGCGCGTTTGGCGCTGTCTACCTTTGCGACCTCGTTGCGGACAAGGGATTTCGCCGGCAGGTGGCTGTGAAGGTGCTCCAACGGGACCACCCCAACTCCCAGATGTTCATGGCGAGGGTGAGGGACGAGGCGCGATTATTGGGGTTGCTCCAGGACGATCATATCCTCAAGGTCCTGGAGATCGTTCAGGTGGACGGCCGTGACGCGGTCGTCATGGAGTATGTCGAGGGGCTGGATCTCGCCGCGCTGATTGAGGGCGGGCAGCGGCCGCCGGCGCGGGCGTTGGCGGAGCTTGGTGCCGCGATCGCCGGGGCACTGCATCGGGCGCACACCGCCGTGCATCCGGCGACGGGCGTGCCGCTGAACGTCATCCACCGCGATGTGAAGCCCGCGAACGTGATGATCACGGTGCGGGGTGGCGTTAAGCTGCTTGACTTCGGCGTGGCGCGCGCCCGGTTCGAGGCGCGCGAGAGCTTCACCGGCCAGTTCGTGCTCGGCACGCTCAACTACATGGCGCCGGAGTACATCGTGACGGGCGACGTGAGCCCGGCGGCCGATGTCTACGGGCTCGGGCTGGTGCTGTGGGAGGCGGTGACGGGCGAGGTGTTCGGGCAGCCGCGGCTGAAGCTCGACCAGCACAATCCGCGCCGGGACACGCAGCTCGCGCGGATCACCGGCGAGTACGCGCCGCTCGTCGACGTCTTGCGCCAGATGCTCGAGTGGGAGCCGCTCAACCGCCCGGACACGCTCGCCGTCGAGAACGCCCTCACCGCGCTCTCCGACGGCATGCGTGGCTCGGGTCTGCGGGCCTGGTGCGGCACCGCGGTCCCCCAGCTCCTCGCGCTGCGAAAGCAGGTCCCGGACGACAACGCGCTGGTCGGCCGCCAGATCCAGCTCGCGGAGACTGCCGGCGACGAACCGCCCGATCGGCAGGCAACGCGCTCGGTCGACGCCCCCGCCAAGCCGATTGCGCGGCCGATCGCGCCCGCGCTGACGCCGTCGGCCGTACCGGACCCGCCGAGCGCCCTCTCCCGCCCCGCGGTACCCGACCCCTCCGCCGACGAGGGGCGCCCGACAGCCGCCTACAGCCGCGGCAGCCTCCCGCCGACCTCGGGGATCTCCGAGGCCGTCCGAAGCGCGCCGCCGCCTTCGCGTCCGGCCGCAGACCCCAAGCCGGCCCGGTCACCGGCGGCGACCTTCGACACCTCGCCCTCCGTAGGCGCTCCCTCGTTGGCCCCGCCCTCGCCGCCCGCCTCCACGGGTCGCACCGCGGTCCCCGACGCTGAGATCTCCCGGCCGACCCCAGCGCCTCGCCTCGCGCCTCCGCGACCCGCTGACCCCGAGCCCCGCCAGCGCCCCCGGCCCCGCGGGCCGTCGACCGCCGTCCTGATCGTGCAGGGGCTCGTCGTAGGCGGCGGGATCGGGGTCCTGCTGGTGCTGTTGCTCCTGATCGTCGTCCTGCTTCGTCGCTATCTGTGATGCGGCGGGCGGTTGCAGGGGTCGTCGCGACGCTCGTCGTCGCGGTCGGTCTGGTCCTCGCGCTGCCCCTGGGCGGCTCGCTGCTGTCCCCAACGCCCGTCCAGCCGCCGTTGGCCGAGCCCGCTGACTGGCCGACGATCACGGCGACGTTGTCGACCACAAGCCACACGCTGGTGGACGGCGAAACCGCATCGGAGGCGCTCGACGCCCTCCGTGCGCCCACGCGTGCGTTGGTGGCCGGAGCGGCCGGTGCCCTCGATCACGTCGGCGTGGGCGACGTCATCGACGTGGACTGGCGCGCAGGCGAGGCGACTCCCTGGCGCGTCCGTGTCGACCAGGGGGACGCGAGCGTCCTCGCTCTCTCGCGCACGCCCCACGGCTACACGGCATCCAGACTGCCGATCCCCTACAACGTCGTGACCGGGCCAAGGACGGTCACGGTGACGACCTCGCTCTGGGAAGGCGCGTTGGACGCGGGCTTGCGCCCGACCCAGATCCTCGCCGTCGCCGATCTCTTCGCCTCGGACGTCGACTTCAACACCGAGCTGCTCCCCGGCGCCGTCATCTCCCTCGCCGTTGACACGCTGACCGATGATGCCGGTGTCTCCCACGTCGGGGACATCCGCGCTGCCAGGCTCCAGAATGGCGCGAAGTCCTATACCCAGATCCGGTTTCGCGCCGCTGACGGCACCATCGGCTGGTACCACCCGGACGGCACCGGGGCGAAGAAGCCATTTCTACGCTCGCCCCTGCCGTTTCTCCGGGTCACCTCCGGATTCGCCCCCGAGGGCCGCTTCCATCCCGTCCTCGGCTACAACCGGCCGCACCTCGGCGTCGACCTTGGCGCGCCCACCGGCACCCCCGTTCGCGCCGTCGCAGACGGTGTCGTCACCTTCGCGGGCTGGGCGGGCGGCTACGGGAACCACATCGCGCTGCAGCATGCCGGGCCCAATGCGACCGGATATTCGCACCTCTCGGTCATCCGCGTGAAGAAGGGCGAAAAGGTCCACCAGGGCGATCTTATCGGCAACGTGGGCATGACCGGCCTCGCGACCGGCCCGCACCTGCACTATGAGTTCTTCATCAACGGCAAGTACGTCAACCCGATGACGGTCGCCCTGCCAGCCGGCGGCGAGGTTGAGCTGGGAGAGGCGGACAAGGCGGCTTTTGATGCGGCTGTGGCGGTCGTGCTCCCGATGATCGGGGGGTAAGGCCCGGCGCGCCTACTTCGGCGTGTTCAGCCCGTTGTCGATGATCATGAACTCGACGCGCCGGTTGTTCATCCGCCCGTCGTCGGTCATGTTCGTGTCGATGGGGCGCGTCTCCCCGTAGCCGACGGTGAGCATGCGCTGGGCAGCGACGCCGTGGGCGAGGAGGTACTCGAAAACGGCGTCCGCACGGTCCTTGGAGAGGCGTTGGTTCTGGTTGTCGTCCCCGACGTTGTCCGTGTGGCCGCCGATCTCCACGTGGATGTTCGGGTAGTCCTTCATCACCTGCACCACGTCGTTGAGCACCGGGTAGCTGTCTGACAAGATCGTTGCTTTGCCGGTGGTAAAGTTGATGCGTTGCTTGATGATGATCTGGTTCTGCGTCACCTCGACGCGCTGGGGCTTTTCGTCCGGGCAGCCGTCGTCGTCAAGGTAGCCGTTCACGGTCTCGGGCTGGGTCGGGCACTTGTCCTTGTCGTCGGGAACGCCGTCGTGGTCGGCGTCGGTGACGGGGCAGCCCTTGGTTGAGGCCGGGCCGGCCACGTTCGGGCAGGCGTCCAGCGTGTCGGCGATGCCGTCAGCATCGTTGTCCAGGTCCGCGCAGCCGTCCTGGTCCTGGAATCCGTCGCGATCTTCCGCCTCGTTCGGGCACTTGTCGACGGTGTCGGGAATGCCGTCGCCATCGTTGTCCAGATCCGGGCAGCCGTCCATGTCCTTGTAGCCGTCGAGGTCCTCGGCCTGGTTCGGGCACTGATCGTCCGAGTCGGGCACGCCATCCCCGTCCGAGTCGCCGTTCTTGGGCTTGGGCGTTGAGGTTGGCTTTTCGCTCACGGGGGCGCATTGCTGCGCGACCTGGACGTGCTCGCGCGCGATGGCGATGTGCTGGGAGGCGCGGTTCAGATCGCCCTCGTCGAACTCGATCTGGGCGAACTGGTAGTTGGCGTCGGCCAGCGCCAGGTCCTTGGGCGCACAATTCGAGAGCGCGTGGACCGTCTGGATGTCCTGCTCCAACGCGCCGTACTGCTGGGCCATCAGCCCTTCGTTCGCACAGCCGGTGAGCGCGAGGGCGACGAGGTAGGGGCAAAGCCGCCCCAGCGGGGCCAGAGGGGGCCGGCCCATCAGTTCCCTTCCAGGTCGATGTTCAGGTCCGGCGCCGGTTCAGCCGCTTTGACCGGTTCTTTCTTGCGTTCCTCGGGGACGAACTTGTCCGGGTTCTGGACGGGCGAGAGGTCTTCCGACTTCGTCAGCGCCTTCGTCGACATCTCGATGGAGCGCTTGCAGAGCTGCTCGGTCACGCCAAAGTCGTTGTAGCCGTCCTCCTCGCGCGCCTTGTCCAGGTAGGCGCCCGCCAACGTCGTCTCGTAGGGCGCGTGGTCGTCCGCCCCCTGGCTCAACGCGGCCTGGTACTTCTGGTTTGCGTTCACGATGTAGTAGCCCGCGCGGGCGGCGGCGCAGCCCGGGAGGGTGAGCGCGATGGCCACCACCAGCGGCGCGAGGGCGACGGAAGGGACGACGGGGAGGGCGGGGCGGCGCATTGCGGAGAGAGTATCGCGAGACCGCGCGGGACGCAGCGCCGAGTAGCCGCGCGCGCCCGGGGACGCGCCCGGGGAACCGGCGGGTGCTACCTTCTCCCGACCGAGGCCCCCATGTCCATCGAGTCCGCCGTCCGCGCCCGCTACTCCGAGGGCGCCAGCACCCGCGTCGAGGCGCTTTGCTGTCCCGTTGACTATGACCCGCGCTACCTCGCGATTCTCCCGCAGGAGGTCCTCGACCGCGACTACGGCTGCGGGGACCCGTCGCGCTACGTACGGGAGGGCGACGTCGTCCTCGATCTCGGCAGCGGCGGCGGGAAAATCTGCTTCATTGCCCAACAGATCGTCGGAAGGACCGGCTCGGTCATCGGCGTCGACATGAACCCCGACATGCTCGATCTCGCCCGGCGAAGCGCGCCAACCGTCGCCACGACGCTCGGGTACGACAACGTCGTGTTCAAACGGGGGCGAATTCAGGACCTCGCGACGGACCTCGACGCCATCGACGCCCGCCTCGCACGAGCGCCGATCGGGAGCGCCGACGACCTGCTCGCGTTTGAGGCCTGGAAGGCGGAGACGAAGATGATCCCCGACAATTCCATCGACGTCGTCGTCTCCAACTGCGTCCTGAACCTCGTCGACGACGCGCACAAACCCCAGCTACTCCGCGAGATCTTCCGTGTCCTCAAGGTCGGCGGCCGCATCGCCATCTCGGACATCATCAGCGACGAGGTCGCTCCGCAGGCGCTCCGCGACGACCCGGAGCTGTGGACCGGCTGCATCTCCGGCGCCTTCCAGGAGGAGGAGCTGCTGACGATGCTCGAAGAGGTGGGCTTTCACGGGATCATGCTGGACAAGTGGGAGAAGGAGCCGTGGCAGACGGTGCAGGGGATCGAGTTCCGCTCCGCGACGGTGACCGGGCGAAAAGGCAAGCAGGGACCTTGCTTTGAGGCGAACCAGGCCGTGATCTACCGGGGTCCATGGCGACAGGTGCAGGACGACGACGGGCACGTGCTCAAACGCGGGGAGCGAACGGCCGTCTGCGCGAAGACGTTCGGGCTCCTGACCAGCGACCCCTACGCGGCTCAGGTGATCGGGATCGAACCGCTGACGACGATTCAAGAGGATGAACGCGGGGAGTTTGACTGCACCCGTACGCGGGCACGGCACCCGCGCGAGTCCAAGGGGATGCAGTACGACGTGACAAAGGCGGGTCCTTCCTGTGGCTCTGAGGGGTGCTGCTGATGCCGTCGCGCAAAACCGCCGCCGAGACGCCGCTTCCCGACGCCGAACGCGCCCGCATCGCCGAGATCCAGGACGACGTCCACGGCTGGCGACGGTGGGGGCCCTACCTGTCGGACCGATCGTGGGGGACCGTGCGGGAGGACTACAGCGCGAACGGCGACGCGTGGGGGTACCTGCCCTACGACAAAGCCAGGTCCAAGGCCTATCGGTGGGGCGAGGACGGCATCGCCGGGATCAGCGACCGCTACCAGTTGCTCTGCTTTGCGCCCGCGTTCTGGAACGGACGGGACGCGCACCTGAAAGAGCGCCTCTACGGTCTCACCCCCCACGAGGGCAACCACGGCGAGGACGTCAAGGAATACTATTTCTACCAGGATAATACCCCGACCCACTCGTACATGCGCTGCCTCTACAAGTACCCGCAGGCCGCCTACCCCTACCAGGATCTCATCGACAAGAACCGCGCCCGACACGGACAGGGTCCGGAGTATGAGCTGCTGGACACCGGCGTTTTCGCCGAGGACCGGTATTTCGACATCGCGATCGAGTACGCGAAGGCGGGCCCGGAGGACATCTGCATCCGCATCACCGCGCACAACCGCGGACCCGAAGCGGCGACGCTCCACATCCTGCCCCAGCTCTGGTTCCGCAACACCTGGGCGTGGACGCAAAAACCCGGCGCACAACCGGTCATCTGCGACGGGTTTGACGTCGCCGCCCCCGGCGAAGCCCTCCTGCTCACCGACGACAGCGAAGCGCTCATCGACCTGCCGTTGCCTTATCGGCTCGGCCGACGCCAGCTTCGGGGCCCGCTCGGGGGCCGCGCGCTGTTCACCAACAACGAGACCAACGGCGCGCAGGTGTACGGGCCGGGCAACACCAGCCGCACCCCCCACACCAAAGACGCGTTCCATCGCCTGCTCTGCGAGGGCCAGGCCGACGCCGTCTCCCCGGATGGGCAAGGGACAAAGGCCGCAATCCACTACCAGTTCGAGGTGCCCGCGGGTGGCAGCGTCGTGCTGCGGCTGCGGCTGACGGACGGGACGGAGGGGGTGGACGGCGTCGACGCCGTTGTCGCAGAGCGTCGCGCTGAGGCCGACCGGTTCTACGCGGCGATCGCGCCCCCCAGGGCGACCGAGGACGAACGCGCGATTCAGCGACAGGCACTGGCCGGGTTGCTCTGGTCCAAGCAGTGCTATCTCTTCAACGTGGCGCAGTGGCTGGACGGCGACAACCCGGACTGGCCACCGCCGGCCGCCCGCAAGACGATCCGGAACGCCCACTGGCGTCACCTGAACTCCATGCGCATCCTCACGATGCCCGATAAGTGGGAGTACCCGTGGTTTGCCGCCTGGGACCTTGCGTTCCAGTGCGTGCCGTTCGCGCTCGTGGACGCGAAGTTTGCAAAAGACCAGCTCTGGCTGCTGCTGTTCGAACAGTTTCAACACCCGAGCGGCCAGCTCCCCGCCTACGAGTGGGAGTTCTCCGATCTCAACCCCCCCGTCCACGCCTGGGCGGTCTGGCGCGTCTACAACATGGACCGCCTCCGGAACCCTCGCCCCGACGGGCAGGGCGACCGCTTGTGGCTGGAGCGTTGCTTCCACAAGCTGCTCATCAACTTTGCAAGCTGGGTCAACAAGGTCGACCGCGAGGGAAACAACATCTTCGAAGGCGGTTTTCTGGGGCTGGACAACATCACGGTCATCGATCGGAGCGAGCAGCTCCACGACGGCGCCACGCTCGAACAGTCGGACGCGACGGGGTGGATGGGGATGTTCTGCCTGAACCTCATGCGCATCGCGCTGGAGCTTGCGCGTGAGAATCCAGTCTACGAGGGGCTGGCGACCAAATTCTTCCAGCACTACGCCTACGTGGCCTACGCGATGAAGCACATGGGCAACCGGGACTATTCGCTGTGGGACGAGGCGGACGGGTTCTTCTACGACGTGCTCAGCTACCCCGACGGCAGCTACCACAAGTTTCGGGTTCGCTCGTTGGTCGGGCTGATCCCGCTGTTTGCCGTGGAGCGGTTGGAGGCGGAGTGGATCGCGCCGTTCAAGGAGTTCAGTGCGAACTTCCTCTGGTTCACGGAGAACCGGAAGCACATCGTCGCGGAGGTCTGCCACAAGGTCGTCCGCGACGGAAAGACCACCTGGGTCCTCACGATCGTCAACCAGCACCAGATTGAGCGCCTGCTGCACCGCCTGCACAACGAGGACGAATTCCTCGCGCCCTACGGGGTACGCAGCCTCTCCAAGGCCCATGAGCAACACCCCTTCCACTTTGCCGGCCGCAGCGTGAACTACGAGCCCGCCGAGGCGATCTCCAAGCTGAAGGGCGGCAATTCCAACTGGCGTGGTCCGCTCTGGTTCCCCACGACGTTCCTGCTCATCGAGTCGCTGCGGAAACTTGGGACCGCCTTCGGGCCCGAGTACACGTTGCAGACGCCGGCGAGCGGCGGTGAGATCGGGTTTCAGGGCATTGCCCGCGACCTTGCCCGACGCATGGTCGGCATTTTTGCGCGCGGGCCGGATGGGCGCCGGCCGGTCTACGGCGACGACGCCCGCTTCCAGGACGATCCTCATTGGCGTGACAACCTGCTGTTCTACGAGTACTTCCACGGCGACACCGGCGCGGGCCTCGGCGCGAGCCACCAGACCGGGTGGACGGCGTTGGTGGCGGCGCTGGTGGACGAGTGGCGGTAGCCCCTACCTCAACCCCGCGTTGATCCTCGCCAGCGCCTCACTGCCCGGACACAGGTCCCGGTCGCCCAATTGGTTCAACGGCGTCGCCACCGTCCCAATATGCTGGTGGAGATCCTCGGAGTCCCTCTCCGCGTACAGGAGCCCAGTGACCACCTGCCCCGCTGCGCTCTCCCGCATCAGGAATTGCATGGCGGCGATCTTGTCGTGCGGGTCATAGTCGGCGGCGATCTTCTTGAGCAGCATCTGGGAGCCGTCGTGCATCGTCACCAATTCGGTGGTGCCAGCGGGGTAGTTCGTCGTGATCTCCTCGCGCGGTGTGATGATGTCCATGCTGTTGACGGCTTCGTTGTGGGCGCGCACGTAGTCGTAGGACTTGGTCGAGCCGGGGTGATTGTTGAAAGCGACGCACGGGCTGACAACGTCGATGAGCGCTGCACCTTGATGGGCGATGGCGCCCTTGATGAGCGGGATCAACTGCTCCTTGTCGCCGGAGAAGCTACGCCCGACATAGGTCGCGCCCAACTCCATCGCCAGCATGACCAGATCGATGGGCGAATCACTGTTCGATGCGCCCTTCTTGGACTTGGAGCCCTTGTCCGCCGTCGCGGAGAATTGCCCTTTCGTCAGGCCATAGACGCCGTTGTTCTCGACGATGTAGACCATGTTGACGCCGCGCCGGATGGCATGGCAGAACTGGCCGAGGCCGATGGAGGCGCTGTCGCCGTCCCCGGAGACGCCGATGTAGAGCAGATCCTTGTTGGCGAGGTTGGCGCCGGTGAGCGCCGAGGGCATGCGGCCGTGGACGGTGTTGAAGCCGTGCGAGTTGCCAAGGAAGTAGGCGGGGGTCTTCGACGAGCAGCCGATTCCGGAGAGCTTGGCGACGCGGTGGGGTTCGATGTTGAGGTCGAAGAACGCCTGGATGATCGCCGCTGAGATCGAGTCGTGCCCGCAGCCAGCGCACAGGGTGCTGACAGCGCCCTCGTAGTCGCGGCGCGTGTGCCCCAGCGCGTTCTTCGTGAGCCCGGGGTGGTGGATCGACGGCTTGGCGATGTACGTCATTGGCTGGCCTCCGCACGGGCGACGACGCGCTCGGGCGCGGGGATGGTGACGATCTTTGAGAGCACCGCTTGCACGATGAACCGCGCGGTGATCGGCGTGCCGTCGTAGTGGACGATGGCGGGGACACGCTTCGGGTCGACCTCCAGCTCGTTCACGAGCAGCGAGCGGAGCTGCGAGTCCCGGTTCTGCTCGACGACGAACACGCGGTCATGCTCGGCGATGAACGCCGCGACCTCAGGCCCGAAGGGGAAGGCACGGACGCGCATCGCGTCGACGTGGACGCCCTGGGCCTCAAAAGCCTCCAGCGCCTCGTTCATCGCGGGCGCGGTCGAACCGTAGTACAGCACCCCGACGGGGGTCGGGCCCGACGCCATGCGGATGATTGGCTTGGGAACCAGCGACTTGGCGGTCTCAAACTTGCGCAGGAGGCGGACCATGTTCTCGGTGTAGTCCGGCCCGGTCTCGCTGTAGCGGGCCATGCGATCCTTGGTCGTCCCCCGCGTGAAGTACGAGCCCTTGGTCGGGTGCGTGCCGGGGTAGGTGCGCCAGGTGATGCCATCGCCGTCGACATCGAGGTAGCGTCCGAACGCGGCGCCGCCCTCCAGATCGGCGTGGGAGAGGACCTTGCCGCGGTCCATCGCGCGGTTGTCGTCCCACCCAAACGGGGCGCAGAGGCGCTCGTTCATGCCGATGTCGAGGTCCAGCATCAAGAAGATTGGCGTCTGCAGCCGCTCCGCGAGATCGAAACATTGGGCCGAGAAGTCAAAGGCCTCTTTGGGGTCCTCCGGGAACAGCAGCACGTGCTTGGTGTCGCCGTGCGAGGCATAGGCGCACAGCAGCACGTCGGACTGTTGCGTCCGCGTCGGCATCCCCGTCGACGGTCCGCCGCGCTGCACGTCGATGAGCACAGCCGGGATCTCGGCGAAATAGGCGAGGCCGATGAACTCTTGCATCAGGGAAATGCCGGGGCCGCTGGTACAGGTGAACGCCCTCGCGCCATTCCAACCCGCACCAACCACGATGCCGATGGACGCGATCTCATCCTCGCCCTGGATGATCGCAAACTTGTTCTTGCCGGTCTCGGGCTCGACGCGAAGCTTGGAGCAGTAGCGCATGAACGCTTCGGCCGTCGACGTCGATGGCGTGATGGGGTACCACGCGCACACTGTCGCCCCCCCATAGACAGCGCCCAATGCCGCCGCCGCGTTCCCCTCCACAAAGATCCGGTCGCCAACCTGGTCGCTGCGCCGTACGCGCAGGCCGATGGCCCGGAGGTTCTCCTTCGCCCACTCATACCCGAGCGTCAACGCCTCCAGGTTGGGCTTCAGCAGCTTCTCCTTGCCCTTGTACTGCTCGCCGATGAGCTGGGAGACGACCGGGAGCTCCACGTCGAGCAGCGCTGAGAGCGCGCCGACGTAGATGATGTTCTTGAAGAGCTGCCGCTGCCGGGCGTCCGTGTAGCGCTCGTTGCAGATGCCCGTGAGCGGCATGCCGATGACCGTGATGTCCGTGCGAAACCTGGACGGGGGCATCGGCTTGGTCGAATCATAAAACAGGTAGCCCCCGGCTTCCAACTCCTGAACGTCCTTGTCCCAGGTCTGCGGGTTCATGGCGACGAGGAGGTCCACCCCGCCGCGCCGCCCAAGGTGGCCAGCCTCGCTCACGCGAAGCTCGTACCATGTCGGCAAACCCTGGATGTTGGACGGGAAGATGTTGCGCGGGGCGATGGGTACGCCCATCCGCATGATGCTTTTGGCAAAGAGCAGGTTCGCGGAGGCGGAGCCGGAGCCGTTGACGTTCGCGAACTTGATGACAAAGTCGTTCGTGGCCTGCAGCGCGCGAACGTTGGAAGTACCGTTCATTTGGCCCCCACTGGCGCGTGGCTGCGGCACGCGTGCCCGGCGTGCGTGATCGAGATCAGGTATTTCTGCATGTCCCAAGCGCCGGTCGGGCAGCGCTCGGCACAAAGGCCGCAATGAAGGCAGACATCCTCGTCCTTGATCATGACGCGGGTCGTCTTGAGCGGGGTCGACACGTAGAGGTCCTGCGACGTGTTGTTCGCGGGCACGCGCAAGCGCTCGCGCAGCTCACTCTCGGTCTCCTCGGCCGTCGGCGCGACGAAGTTGATTGTGTCCGTCGGGCAGATGTCCATGCACGCGTCGCACTCGATGCACAGGTTCGTGGAGAACACGGTCTGCACGTCGCAGTTCAGGCAGCGCTGCGCCTCGGCCAACCCCGCCTTGAGGTCAAACCCAAGCTCGACCTCCATCTTGATGTCGCGCAGCGTGAGCTTCGGGTCGCGATGCGGGACCTTGTAGCGGTCCTCGTTGGAGATGTCGTTGTCGTAGCTCCACTCGTGAATGCCCATCTTCTGACTGGAGATTTTCACGCCGGGGGCGGGCCGATCCGAGATGTCCTCGTCGTGGCAGAGCTTGTCGATGCTCACGGCCGCTTCGTGCCCGTGCGCGACCGCCCAGATGATGTTCTTGGGGCCGAACGCCGCATCGCCGCCGAAGAAGACCCGCGGGTGCGAGGAGCGCAGGGTCTTCTCGTCCACGATCGGCATTCCCCACCGGTCAAACTCGATGCCACAGTCCCGCTCGATCCACGGAAAGCTGTTCTCCTGCCCAACCGCCACGAGGACGTCGTCCGCCGCGACCCATTCGTCCGCCTCGCCCGTCGGGACGAGGTTGCGACGGCCTTTTGCGTCGCGCTCGGCCTTCACCTTCTCAAACGTCACCCCGGTGAGCTTCGGCTTCCCGTCGGGGCCCGGTTCGTGCGTAAACGCCTTCGGAACAAGGAAGTTGAAGATCGGGATGCCCTCATGCCGGGCATCCTCCTTCTCCCACGGGCTCGCCTTCATCTCTTCGTAGCCGGACCGGACGATGACCTTGACCTCGTCGCCCCCGAGCCGACGGGAGGTGCGGCAGCAGTCCATGGCCGTGTTTCCACCGCCGAGCACGATGACGCGCTTCCCGATCTTCGTGGTGTGCCCGAACGAAACGCTGGACAGCCAGTCGATGCCGATGTGGATGTTGGCGCTGGCTTCCTGCCGACCCGGGATCTCCAGCTCGCGCCCTCGCGGTGCGCCCGTGCCGACGAAGATCGCGTCGTAGTCCTCTTCGAGCAGCGCCTTCATCGACTCGATGCGGTGGCCGAGGCGCATTTCGGGCTCGAGCGCGGTGATGTACCCGACCTCCTCGTCCAGCACGGATTCCGGCAGGCGGAACTTGGGGATCTGCGTCCGCATCATCCCACCCGCGAACGGGTCGGCCTCGTAGATCACGACGTGGTAGCCCTGGGGCAGCAGGTCGCGGGCCACGGCGAGGGAGGCGGGACCGGCGCCGATGCAGGCGATCTTCTTGCCGTTCTTCTCGGCCGGCGGCTTTGGCATGCGGTCGCGGACGTCGTCCTTGTTGTCGGCCGCGACGCGCTTGAGGCGGCAAATGGCGACGGGCTCCTCGTCGACCCGTCCCCGGCGACAGGCCGGCTCGCACGGCCGGTCGCAGGTGCGGCCGAGAACGCCGGGAAAGACGTTGGACTCCCAGTTCACCATGTAGGCGTCGCTGTACTTGCCGTCCGCGATGAGGCGGATGTACTCGGGCACCGGCGTGTGCGCCGGGCAGGCGAGCTGGCAGTCGACGACCTTGTGGAAGTAGTCGGGGTTCGTGATGTCGGTGGGTTTCACGGGCCCGCGTCTATCACGGGGCGGGCCGAAACGCGCTCTCCGACGGTCAGCGCGGAGCCGGCAATAGACGGATCCACGCGATCTCCGGGGGCGCTCGCCAGCGCATCGGCGCCACGGACCAGCCGATGCCCCGGTGGACGAAGAGCCACGTCTGTCGCCCATTTCCGGACGGTCGGGCGTACCAGCCCCACGGGTAGGCGCCGCTGCCCTTCGGCAGGAAGAAGGGGCCGGTGAGCGGGAGGCGGATCTGGCCGGCGTGGGTGTGGCCGGCGAGGACGCAGAAGACGTCGGGGTGGACGAGGTCGTCAAAGAGGACGGGCGAGTGGGTGAGCGTGAGCGTGGGGGTGCCGTCGAGGTCGGCGTAGGCGGCGGCGACGTCGGGCGTGCCGGCGAGGGCGTCGTCGGTGCCGGCGAGGCGGATGGGCCCGACGCGGACGGAGCGGTTGTGGAGCAGGGGGATGCCGGCCTCAGCGAGGACGGCGCGCCACTGTTCGCGGAGAAGCTCCTTTTGTGCGGCGACGTTTCCCGAGTAGGCGGGGTGGTGGGGCGAGCGGGTGTCGGGGTTCAGGCCCCAGTATTCCCAGTTGCCGATGACGGCCCAGGTGCCGAGCCGGGCGCGCGGGAGGCCGGCGAGAAACCGGCGGGTGACCTCGGGATCGTAGCCGCGGGCGACGACGTCGCCGGTGATGACCAGCAGGTCGGGCGTCGCCGAGACCAGCGCCTCCGTCAGCCGGTCGACCCAGGGTTCGGCGCCACGAAGGTGGACGTCCGAGATGTGCAGCACGGAGAGCTGCTCCTGGAGTCCCGGCACCGGCACCCCGTGCTCCGTCGTCTCCCAGCACCCCAGCTCACTCCACCGCCCCACTCCCCGAAAACGCTCGGATCCGCCCTCTGCGATTCCGAGCGTTTTGGAGCCGCCGGGAGCGGGCGCGGGCGGAACGCGACCGGCAGCCGGGAACACCTCGCCGCGCCTTACGCCCCGGCTCACGCCCCGCACGAACTTCCACGCCTGCTGCAGTTCCTGAAGGGTCACGGGGCCTTTGTCGCCTCGCCCTCGCCCTATCCGCCCGCCGGATTACCCGTCGATGATGCCCGACCTGGATCTCCGGCACCTCACCCTCGCGGCCGAACGTGCGGCGCTGGACGCCGTCCGCTACCTGAGCCGTCGCCCGGAGACGGTCTCGCACAAGGGCGCGATCGATCTGGTGACCGAGGTGGATCTGGCGTCCGAGGCGGCGATCCGGCGGTCGTTCGCGGAGAGCACGCCGGAGATTCCGGTGCAGGGCGAGGAGGGTGGTGGCGTGACGACGGGCCTGCGCTGGGTCGTGGACCCGCTGGACGGGACGACCAACTTCGTCCACGACTACCCGTCCTACTGCGTCAGCATCGCGCTGGTGGACGGCGATGATCCGCTCGTTGGCGCGATCGCCGAGCCGATCCGGGGGCGGCTGTACCTGGGTGCGAAGGGGTTGGGCGCGCGCGTGTCCTGGCGCGACGGGGAGGCCGCCGTCCAACGGCCGTTGCGCGTCTCGCAGGTCCGGACGCTCGAAGGTGCAATGGGCGTGACGGGCTTTCCGTACGACAGGCGGGAGAACGCCGCCTTCTACCTATCCTTCGTGGAACGGGCGCTGAGGTCCTCCCAGGCCATCCGGCGCAGCGGGTCTGCGGCGATGGATCTGGCGACGCTGTCCTCGGGTGCGAGCGACTACTTCTGGGAGTTCGGCCTCAAAGCCTGGGATACGTCCGCCGGCGTCCTGTTGACCACCGAGGCGGGCGGTGTCGTCAGCCGACTGGACGGCAGCGCCCATCGGCCGGGCGATCCCGAGATCGTCGCCTCCAACGGCTGGTTACACGCAGACGTTCTCCGCATGCTCGCCGCCCTGCCCGAGCGCCCTCTCACCCCCTACCCCGAGCGTCAGGACCCGCGATGATCCCGTTCTTCTTGGCCTTTTCGCTGGCCCTCCCGACCGCCCACGCCGCCGATGGCCAGATCACGCTCCTCATCACAAACGCCAAGGACGTGGCGAAAAAGCAGGCAGGATCGGCCGTTGTGACGATGGCCAGCGTGTTCATGGACATCGACAAGAAGACGCAGAAGGTGATCGCCAAGCGGCTGACGGAGGGGCTCGCCGCGCAGGGCATCCAGGCTACGGTCGAGGCTGAGACGATCTCGTTCCCGTCGCCCGGCTACAGCAACTTCTGCATGTGGGAGCCGGCGAGCAATTCCCTGGTCCCCGTGACGCTCGCGATGGCGGATTACCGGGTTCTGGACGTGGACATCCAGAATGTCGACGAGGTCGTCGCCAGCCAGTCGAGCAGCATGATCGTGGACGTGGCGCACTTGATCGGCATCGATCTGAAGGGCGAGGTGAACGCGCGGGCGGCCCCGATCCTGCTGCAGCAACTTCAAGCGCAAGGGATCAACGCCGTCGCCGCCTGGTAGTTACCAGACCTTCCACCAGGACTTCTGGCCGGCGGGCGGTTCACGGACAAGGCCGGTGACGACCCCCTGTGCGATCGTGAGCGGGAACGCGCAGACGCGGTCAGCGCGAGCGTTGTCGAAGCCAGCACGCGTCTCGGCGAGCAGCGCGCGTCGATGGCGGTCCGTGTCGACCATCACGGTGATGCGGCCGCGCATGGGCACGCTCGCGAGCAGGTTGTGGGTCTGCAACCGCGTGCTCGCCATCTGGAGGCGGGGTTGGTCGAGGAGCACCTCGGCCGCCTCCGGGGCGACGATGGAGAGCTGGTTCTCGCCGCTCGCAGTCCACGTGTGTGGCAGGCCCTTCAGCCAACTCAAGGCTTCCTCCCGGGATTTTGGGTCGACCTGGTCGCGGGGGACCACGCGGTGGGTCTCGCTGCGGACGATCGCGACCCACGGCGAGGCGTCCGCAGCGCCCTCCACGACGTATCGGCCGGACGCGGTTCGCACCCCCGGCCAGCCGGGGCCGTAGAGTCGAAGGATCAGCGCCTCGTTCATGTCCGTAGGGTAGACCTATTGCCGGGCTACGTCCACTTCTGCCGGGGGGATACGGCGTCTGACGGTTTTGCGGTCCGGGTCGGCAACGGCGGCGATACACTTTGGATGGAGTCACCGCCGTGATCCCTCTCTTCCTCGCCCTCCGCGCACTCGCAGCTTCCCCGGCCAGCCCCGGAGAGCCCCTCGCTCACTACGACGCCGTGCGCGTCGCGCTCGTCGCTGACAACCTCGTCGCTGCCGAAGCTGCGGCCCGTGAACTTGCGACGGGTGGAGACGCGGCGCTGGCGACGGCGGCGCAAGGGGTGGGCTCGGCGCCCGACCTCGCGAGCGCCCGGGCGGCGTTTTCGGCGCTCTCGCGGGCGTACATCAGCGAGCTGGCGTCGCAGCCATCGCCGCCGAAGGTCTCCGTGTACCATTGCCCGATGTACCAGGGATTTGCCTGGTGGGTTCAGCCGAAGGCCGGGATCGCGAACCCCTACCTGGGGCAGCAGATGCCGGGGTGTGGGGAGGAGATGTCGCTGAAGGCGGCGGCGAAGGCTGCGTCGACGCCATGACCCTCCTCCTCCTCGCGCTGACCGTCTCGCGAGCGCACGCCGCGGCCTGCGTGTGCGGGCGCAACGTGGCGCTGCCGAGCCCGGGCGTGCTGCGGCCGTGGGCGGGGGTGTTCGCGCTCGACTACGGCGCGCGGCTGGAGGCGAACGACAGCCTGTGGCGTGGCTTTGGCGTCAACGACCTGTACGGAAACAGCATGGAAGGCATGTACATGCCGCCGATGCTAGTGCACACGGCGTCCCTGTCGGCCACGCTGGGGTTGCCGGCACACTTCTCCGTCTCGACCACGCTGCCGTACATGTACAAGAACAACCTTGGTGTCTCGGAGATGCCGGGGGACACGGATCTCGCCTCGTTCAACGACGTGGACCTGACCGGTCACTGGGCGTGGCAGTCGGACGACAAGCAAGCGTTCGTGGCGACGTCGCTGGGACCGACGTTTCCGACGGGCACGGTGGTGCCGTACAGCCCGGTGCGATCGGGGCGCGGGGTGATGGGCGGAACGGCCTCGGCCAGCGCGGGGGTGAAGGCGACACCGCACGTGGCGCTCGCGGCGCAGGTCAGCGGGGCGACGGGGTTTGGGGCCGACAGCACCGGCTACACCGTCGGAAGCACGGCGAGCGTGGTGGCCGGCGCGCAGTGGACGCCACGCGAGGGCGGACGCCTGAGCTTCGCAGCGCTCGGGATCGAGCGGTGGGCGGGCGAGGACAAGCAGGACGACTACTACTTGAAGAACAGCGGCTCGCTCATCACGGACATCGCGTTGGTGGGAACGTTCACGTTCTGGGAGAGCGACGTGCGCTCCGCGGGGGTGACGTTGCGCGCGCAGGTTCCGCTGTACCAGGTCATCGGCGACCCGATGTACGCCGAGAATTTCGGTGGGAGCGCCGGGGTGACGGTGGTGGCGTTCTGAGCGGCCGCGGGCCGACTCAAAACCGGGCCGGCTGGATACGGGGCGCGCATGAACATCACAAGCTGGAACGTGAACTCCATCCGCCGCCGGCTCGAGCGCGTGCTGCAGTGGGTCGACGATCATCACCCCGACGTCCTGTGCTTCCAGGAATTGAAGTGTCAGGACCATGAGTTTCCGACTGACGCCTTTTCCTCTCGCGGCTACACGTGCTCGGCGTTCGGCCAGAAGACCTACAACGGCGTCGCCATCCTCTCACGCCACGCCTGCGTGCCCCACGACGACGTCGTCACCGACTTTCCCATCCCCGGAGACGGTCAGGCGCGCGGCATTGCCTGCACGTTGAGGCCAATCACCGGCGCGCCGGTCCGGCTCGTCAACCTCTACGTCGTGAACGGTGGCGAGCTGAACAGCGACAAGTACGCCTACAAGCTCCAATGGCTCGATGCGCTCGTCGGCTGGGTGCGTGCGGAGCGCGAGCGTTTCGAGGGGCCCATGGTGATCTGCGGCGACTACAACATCGCGCCCGCTGACCTCGACGTGTACGACCCGAAGAAGTGGGCGGGCCAGGTGCTTTGCACCGACGCTGAGCGCGACCGCTGGCGCGCCTTGCTCGAGCTCGGCTTTGTCGACTCCTGGCGGCTCCGCCACCCCAACGCTCGTGAGTTCTCCTGGTTCGACTACCGCACCGCGGGCTTCGACCGCAACGACGGGCTGCGCATCGACCATCACCTCGTCTCCAGGCTCTCCGCCGGGCAGGCCATCCTCGACGTGACCATCGACCGCGAGGCGCGGGGCCTGACCGACGCGAGCGATCATGCGCCGGTCACCCTGTTCCTGGGCGGGTAGGCGCGGAGTCGGCGTTCGTCACATGTGGACGATAGAGGTTGCGGATGCACGTCATCGCCGTTGTGAACCTCAAGGGCGGGTGCGGGAAGACGACGGTGTCCACACACCTCGCCGCCCGTTTTGCCCGGCTCGGTCATCGTCCCCTCCTCGTCGACCTCGACAAGCAGCGCAGCGCGACCGGCTGGGTCGCCCGCCGCCCGACCGACCTCCCGCGCATCGACGGACTCGACCAGGACGCGGACGAGATCGCCATCCCGCGCGGCCATCCCTTCGTCGTCGTGGACGTTCCCGCCGGCCTGAAGAAGCGGGTGCTCGAGGAGGTCATCGGCCTGGCCGACGCCATCATCGTCCCGGTGCTCCCGGGCGCGTTCGACGAGGCTGCGACCGAGCGCTTCCTGACGACGATGGAGGCATTCAAGCAGGTGCGAAAGGGCCGTCGGCCCGTCGCCGTGGTCGGGAACCGCATCCGCCACGGCACCCCGGGGGAGCGCCGACTGGACGCGTTCCTCACCGGGCTCTCGTTCCCGGCGGTCGCGAAGCTCTCCGACTCGCAGTTCTACATCTCGGCGGCGGATACCGGCATCACGCTGTTCGACCAGCCGGTAGGGCGCGTGAAGAAGGCGTTGGACGAGTGGAAGCCGCTGCTGGCCTGGGTCGACGAGGGCGTGGAGTAGGGCGCCCTAATACTGGGCGGACAGCTCGATGTTCGTGATCGTCGCGTGGTCGCCCGCGGGCTCGATCTGGGCCAGATCCACCTTGCCGGCGCTCACGGAGACCACGACGAGGCCTTGATCGGCGAGCATCGAGCCCGGCGAGACGACGATCTCCTCGCCGGACGGCAGGCCGAGGATCGCGCGCGGGGGCTGGGCCTGGGGGAGCGTGCTGACGAGGCGGACGGGCCATCGCGTGGTGGGAGGCAGGCCGACGGCGGGGACTGCTGCTGCTGCGGCTGCAGGGGCCGCTGCGGGCGCGGCGCCGGGGAGCGTGTCGACATCCACGCCCGCGGCGGTGGCGATGGCGACGGTGCCCTTGGCCATGTCCTCGCTGGAGAGCTTGATGGGCGGCGGCGAATCAAACGGGTCGTCACCGGCTGGCTTGGCGGGGCCGGTGGCCTCTGGCGCGACCTTGACCGGCGCGAACGGGTTCTCACCCGGCGTGGTGGGGGAGCAGGCGCAGAGGCTCGCCAGCAAGAGCAGGAGGGCTGGCTGCCGGGTCGCGGACTGTAGGCGCATCCAGAGGAGGCTATCAGATCGGCGCCTCGTGTGCGGTCGGGCGCGTGAGCTCCAGGCGGACGAGCGAGAGCGCCGCATCCGTCAATCGCTTGAACTCCTGCGGGCTCTGCAGCGCGCGGAGCTGGCGCGCGATGAAGCGCGGGCGGAAATAGAACCGGCGATGGCACATCTTGAGCGCGTCCAGGAGCTGCTCACGCGTGAGGTGCTCCTCCCAGCAAACCGGCACTTTCACCCCGCACAGCGGGTCCTTCATCAGCTTGTCCCAGCAGTCGGCCGCGTAGAGGCCGAGCTTGGCGCCGTGCTCAAACGCTTCCGTCCCTGGGTAGGGCGTGTAGATGGCGAACGCCGCATAATCGGCGTCCAGCTTGATCATCTCTTCGAGGTTGGCCTCGACCTGCGCGGTGCTCGTCTCCAGGGGCCCGCCGATCATGATGTACGCGACGGAGCGCACACCCTCCTCCCGGCACCACCGGAAAACCCGGTGACAATCGTCGGTATCGCAGTGCTTGTCGTGCTGTTCCAGCCCCTCGTTGTGCATCGACTCGACGCCAAAGTGCATCTTCGTCGCGCCGGCCTCCCGGCAGCGACGGATCTGCTCGCGCGTGGTGCCCGCGATGGTCGTCTTGTAGCCCCAGTTGAATTTCAGGCCGCGCCGCTCGATCCCGTCGCAAAACTTCATCGCCCACTGGCTGTTGGGCGTGAACAGGTCGTCCACGAAGAAGGTCTCGGTGATGCCGAGCGAGACGCAGTGCTCCATCTCGTCGAGGATGTTGTCGATATCGCGGATTCGATACTGCTTTTTGTACGTGAAACAGAAGGGGCAGGAGTGCGGGCAGCCCTTGGACGTAATGGCGGTGGTCACCAGCGGCTGCTTGGAGCCCGGCACCCAGTAGTCGCGGAACCGCGTACGGGACCGGTCCGGCCAGATCTGCCAGTCGAGGGTTTTTGGCTCCCGACGGGCCGAATTCTTTGTAATCTGTCCAGAGCGGCGGTCCTTGAGCCAGAGCCCGGGGATCCCCTCCATCGACCGTCCCTCGTCGAGCGCCTTCACCATCTCCACGATCGCATCGTCGCCGTCGCCGAGGCAGATGCTGTCGACGCCATCCAGGCCGATGGCGTAGTCCGGGAACATGATCGGGTGCGGGCCGCCAAGCGAGATATGGGCGTTGGGGTTCAGTTTTCGGACGGCGTTGATGGTCATCTGCACGTCGGGCAGCGAGTGCGTGTACGTCGAAATGCCGACAAAATCGAGATCGTGGCGTTTCAGGCCCGCTTCGAACTCGGGGTGATCCATGTCGTCCACGATGGCGTCGTAGACCTCGCAGCGGTGAGACGTGCGTTTTTCGATGCTCGCCTGCAAGTACATGAGCGCGAGCGGCGGAAAGCAGTACACGCCGTAGCTCATGCTCTCGGCGATGCCGGCCCAGACGCGCTTTTTCTCGGGGGGATTGACGAGGGTGATGGCCATGGGGACGTGCCGCAAGCGTAGCACCGCCTGACGAGGCGCGACGTGAGGATCGGTACAGGCGCGAAGGCGTTAGCGAGCCCCCGTGAGTGACGCTCCCCTCTCCCTCCCCGCTGACTCGCCGTGGCTCCGCCGCGGTCGGGCGGTCGTGCAGTGGCTGCTCGGCGACGTGCCGGAGCTTGTACGCGAGCCCGAGAGCGGCGCTCTGGCCGTGGTGGTCTGCACAGCCGCGGCAGTGGCGATGTGGCTGGGGACACGCCAGGAGTTGAAGGGGCCGCCGGTGCCCATGGGCGCCTGGCGCATGCTGGTGCATGGTGGCGTTCCGCTAATTGCGGTCGCGGGCTGGGAGGTGCGGGTGCTCTGGCGACGCGGCTTGCGTCCGTCCGCGGCGTTCTTCGCCACCGCTGTCGGCGTCGCCCTGCTGGTTCTGCCGGTCCTGCTCCGGTTTTCCCACGAAGGAGCGAAGGAACTGCAGGCCGAGCCCATGCTGCGGATGGTGTTGCCGGCCGCGGTCGGTGCCACCCTCGTCGTCGCGGGCCTGAAAGCCGCGGGCGCCCGGCTGGCCGACTGGGGGATCGGGCTTGGGGACTGGCGCTGGTGGCTCCCGCACCACGGCATGCTGCTCCTGGCGCTGCTCCCCGCCGTCGCCCTCACCACCTGCCTCGTCCCCCCGCTGGCCGCCTACTACCCGATGTACAAGCCCGCGCAGACGGACTTCCACGAGCTCTGGACCTCTGTCGGCTCCCTCGGCCTCGACCTCTTCGGCTGGGAGTTCCTCTTCCGCGGTTTTCTCGTCTTCGGCATCGCCCGTCGGGGCGACGCGCTCACCGCCATCCTCCTGCAAGCCATCCCGTTCTTCCTGCTGCACAGCCCCAAGCCCGAGGCCGAGATGATCTCGTCCTACATCGGCGCGATCTTCGCCGGTTGGTTCTGCCTGCGCGCGCGCGCGTTCCTGCCGCTGTACGTCATCCACACGGCGATCATCGCGACGGTGAGCTTCACCGCCTACTGGCTTAGAACCTGATCAGTTCTTGGCGAGCTTGGCCTGGAACTCGCCGGACGAGGCGACGGCCGCGAGCAGCTTGTCCGTGCTGACCTTCTTGGGGTCGTAGGCCACGTTCACAGCACCCGTGTCGAGCACGACCTGCGCGCCGAGCACGCCGTCCACGCCCATCAGCGACGCGTGGACTTCGTTCGCGCAGCCGCCGCACTTCATGCCGGTGACGGCGAGGGCAACGTGGGTCCCGCCGGCGGGGAGGGCCGCGGTGGTCGCCGGATCGGGGAGCGGGCAGGACTTCTTTTCGCCGGTGGACGCGGTCGCGTCATCGCCATCGTCGCACGCGCGAGCGGTCGGGAGGGCTGAAGAGGCGAGGTGCAGGGCAAGGGCGAAGGCGAACATGGGGAGCTCCGAGTGGTGAGGAGGCTAATCACCGCAGCCGTGTGCGGCGACGCCCGCGCGCCCCCCAGGCAAGCAAGCTAGCCGGAACGCGCCGAGATCTGAGAAAACCCGCCCGCCGAATCGCCTCGCGAGATCGCAGATCACGCCGGCCCGGACCTTTGCGCGGGCGGCCGCCGGTACTCCGGCGCTTCCGCCCGCGCAAAGTCGCGGCGATTTGGTACTCCAAATCGCCGTTAGGGCCCGGCCC
>CAIMSU010000183.1 GCA_903844155.1 uncultured Pseudomonadota bacterium
CCGACCTGAGCCGCGGTCAGGACCAAACTTGCGCGCGCGACGGCGTCCCTCGGCTCG
This sequence comes from uncultured Pseudomonadota bacterium, assembly GCA_903844155.1. Lineage (GTDB taxonomy): Bacteria > Myxococcota_A > UBA796 > UBA796 > SXON01 > CAIUMM01. The sequence goes on from CAIMSU010000183.1 coordinate 58, forward strand.
GAAGGGCGCTTGGAGACCCCGGGAGGCCGCGAGGGGCGTCCGGGGGCAGGTTCCGACCCGGTTCGCGCACATTTTGGGTTAGGGGGGGCCCCGTCTTCCGCGACGACCGGGAAGCGACAGCACCAGTCCGCGTCTGGTGGAATTGGTTTCAACGTTGACAGGAGATCCTCGATTCCGGCTCGAGCCTGGGCGGTCAAGCCGGACCTGGAGAGCAGCACACTAAGCCGGGCGGCTGTGTACTCCGGCGCACAAGTTGCCCAGGCGAGCACCCCTCTCGCCCGCTTGAGCACCTCCGGCTCAACCTCACTCATCGCTCGGCCGCAAGTCGACCTCTCGTGAGTCTGAACCGACGGTCAACCGCACCCGGAGAGGTTCGGTCACAGTCGGAAGTGGGAACCCGGTGACGGGGTCGCCCTCCAAAATCCGCCAAGTAGTATCAGTGAGCACCTGAACCATCGGGCGACCATGTTCGCCGGTATCCGGGGTCCAGTGTAGGACGGTATGGCCAGCTGCGGAGATAACCTGCCAAGTTCCCGCCTCCATCCTACAAACAACGAAGCCAACCCCAGTTGCAGCTGCGAAACGCAATTGCCCGGCTTGTCGGGGGATCCGGAGGTCCGCTCGCTTGACATGGTCGGCTATGGCGTCCTCTGCTGCCTCGATGGCGTCTACCCCGGCGATGGCGAGGGCTTCCAAAACGCGAAGCTGCGAGCCAGACTCGGCACTCCGATCAAAGAGGACGAGCAAAGGCAGCTCATCCAGGAGTGAAAGCAGCTCCTTCGCCTCCTCGCCAAGTCCGTCGGGGTACTCGTTCTGTCTCCGATCTCCAGCGAGCATTGATGCCGCCAGGAACGCCTCGGGCCGTGCGGAGACGAGCGCCATCGCCTTCGCCAGCGCGCCGTCTGCGAGGAATCCTCGAGGCTTCGACAGCCACGGCCGCAGAGTAGCGATGAGGAGTAGCTCGCGGATCCATCGGCCGTGATCCCCCGCGCCTGAGTCGCCTAGGTGACGTCCGAGGTCCACGAAGTGCTCCAGATCGAGCGCCATGCCGGCGGCCCTCCCCAGCGACTCCGCGTGCTCTGCTCGTGCAGCCCGGGCGGCGTTGGCGAGGTCCTGCAGTCCCAGCAATTCCAGGTCTGCCTCGGGGTAGGTATCGAGACGGGCGAGGCGATCGAGGAAGATGACCGCATCAACGCCACGCGTGCCCTCCGCTAGGCGGTCCATCATGGACGATAGCTCCTCTCCGAGGAGCTGGGCTCGTTCGTGCTTGGTGTTCATTGGGCGCTCACTTTGGAGGGGACGCCCGGCACCACGCTGGGCGGACAGTTCTTGAGGTCCGCGTAGGCCTTGAAGGCCCGCAGCGCAGCACCCGGGCTGTCCCCAGCCCTGAAGCAGCTAGCGAAGTACGCGGAGATCACGATCACATCACTTTGGCGTGGCGCGACCACCACCTCGAAACCGTGAAGGGCACCGATGCTCCGACCGCCCCAGCACCGCTGCCACCGCCCGGTGCCGGCCCCACCGAGCATTTCGACAAGAGCACGGTACTTCGGGGCATATCCGGTGTCATGCGCCTCGCACGCGAACCGCAACGCCGGTGGTCGCCACCACCGCTCGTCCAGCGGGCTCCCGACGGACAGCCCAGGCCCGGTGGGACCGGTCAGTCGCCGGAACTGGTCACTGGCGGTTGACGTCCCCGCCGGGACCTGATCCCAGGCCTCGCGCTCCGTTGCGGAGATGAAGTGTTTGATCGTGTGCGCCACCAGGTCCTCCCCGGGCCCATGGCCGAGGTGCATCTCGATGATCATCCCAGCTCCTCCCCTTCGCCCAGCAGCACCGCCCGTAGGTCGTCCGCGCCTCGGTTGGCGTACCGCTCAACCTTCGAGGCGGCGTCCTTTCGCGTCCGCTCGTCAACCAGCTCGGGCGGACCATCCGTGTACCAGGCCACGCCAACATACGCCTTCCACATCATGTCGCCCGCGACGAGCTTCAGGCGGTCCCGCCCTCCGGAGTAGTACGCCCAGGCCTCGGGCAGTGGGCGGGGCACAGCCTGCGCCCCGCCCCTTGTCCACTCTTTCGCCCGCTGCGCGTCGACGCTCTCCACAATGCCAGGAAGTCGCAGGGACAGCAGGCAGAGAGCGTTCGGAGGCGTTGTGGCCGACCGAATCTGGGTGACGATCTCGGCTGCGCGGAAGCCATCGACGGGAGCGGCAGGGGGAGCGACTTCATCGAAAAGATCGTCGCGGTCCGTCCCGGTCTGTGGCGTGAGCTCACCGTGGCGCTTCCCGTCACGGATCGCGCGGGTCTTCACATGCCGAAGGCAGAAGGACATCAACGTGCGGGCTTGGGCGCGCACATCAACCGTCGCGTCTTGCTGGAGCCAACGGTCCAACTCTCGCAGGAACTCCTCGACGACCTGCTGGTACGCCTCGTCCGCGGGCAGGGCCGGCAACTGGGCGGACAGCATGCGACAGCGCGCGCGCAGCCAGGGGTCAAGGTAGAGAAGAAGGGCTTCGACGGTCATGCCGATGCGCTGTATCGCGACGTCGCCAAGCAGCGTGGCTAATCGCTGTGTCGGGGCTGGGTGACGTTCCCGGTCTGGACCGGCTGCGGGCAGTCGAGAAACCTCCACGCGACTGTCCGGCAGCTCTCGGCGGCGCGTCCCTCCTACAGCGGCTCAAAGGACCGCTCGACAATGACCATCGACTCCCTCCTCTCCTACGTCAGCGCATCTCTCGTAGCCCACGACTTCATCGTCGAGGAGACCGTCGTCGAGGCGGCCCGTCCGGCCGAGATCGTTCCCGTGCCCGCCCGCCTGGGGCCCACCGCCCGCAAGGCCGTCGCTCGCCTGTATCCCGCGGGCGTGTACCGCCATCAGGCCATTGCTATCGATGCCCTCCTCGGTGGCGAGGACGTGGTGGTGACCACGCCCACGGCTTCGGGCAAGTCGCTTGTGTTCCGGGCCGTGGCACAAGACATTCTGGCGAAGAACCCGAAGGCTCGGGTCCTCGCGCTCTTCCCGACCCACGCTCTTGCAGAGGACCAGCAGGCCGGATGGGAGTCCTTTGGCATCGTGCCCGCCATGATCCACGGCGGTGTCCCGCAGGCCCAGCGCGCCGCTCTCCTCGCCAACCATCAGGTGGTTCTCATGACCCCCGACGTAGCCCACACCTGGCTTCTCGGTTCGGCCGGGCCTGAGAACCGCGCGTTTCTCAACAGTCTCGCCTTCGTAGTGTTGGACGAGGCGCACCAGTACGACGGCGGGTTTGGCACGAACATGGCGTTCTTCATGCGCCGGCTGACGGCTGCAGCTCCACGTTTTCGCCTCGTCGCTGCGACAGCGACGCTGGACAATGCACCCGGATTCATCGCTCAGCTAACTGGGCGCTCCGTCCGCGAGATCGGGGCCAGCGAGGACGGGACGGGTTCGCCGGGTCGCGTGGTCGTGCGCGTCAGCCACCGGGGTGGGCGTCGGGCCCGTGGGTCGCTGGTTAGGGCGCTCGCGGCGGTTGACCACGACGATGGCCCTGCGCGCTTCCTCGCGTTCGTGGACGGACGTCAGGAGGTCGAGCGGCTGGCGGGCGCGGCTCCCGACGTGCTCCCATACCGGGCGGGGTACGAGCGGGAGGACCGGGTCGAGATCCAGACGGCGCTGGCGAACGGTGATTGTCGCGGGGTCGTGTCCACGTCGGCGCTCGAAGTGGGCGTGGACATCGGGGATCTCGACGTTGTGGCGCTGATTTGGGGCTCCGTACAATGCCAAGGCCGTTCGTCAGCGTATTGGTCGCTGCGGCCGTGGTCGCCCCGGAGTGTGCGTCCTCCTGGACGATCACGATGCGGTCGGCCGCGTGCCTGGGGGGTTCTCCGCGTGGCTCGGTCGTCCCAGCGAGTCCAACGCGCTGTACCTTGAGAACCGCTTTCTGCAGTACGCGCACGCCTTGTGCGCCGCGCAGGAATTCCGCGCCCGGGGCGTGGCTGCGATCGACGCGGCGGGAAGCCCGGCCTTTGCAGGCCTTCCCGAGACCTTCGCCGCGCTGCTCGCCAACGAGATGGACCCGCGGGAGCCCGTCAGCGACGACCTGTACGCGATGAAGCAGCGGGCTTCCACTGGATCCCCCCACCATGAATTCCCGCTGCGCACCGCGGGGGCGCAGCCCTCCTGGGGTCTTGTCTGCCGCGGGGAAAAGCAAGGGATGGTCACGCACGCACAGATGCTCCGTGAGGCGTACCCCGGCGCGACCTACGGCCACAATCGTCGGACGTTCCGCGTCACCCGCGTGAATAGGAATGACCGCACGGTCGAACTCGCTGGCGCTCACTACGCCGCACCCACATTCCCGCTCTTGCAGGTGATGGCGTTTCCCTCGTTCGAGAAGGCGTTTGGCCTGCGGAGGAGCGACGTTGGGTTCGTCGCGGAGGTGACGGTGCAGGTCCACGCGCGGGTGGTTGGCTTCCAGACCGCCGGATGCGGAGGTGACAAACACATGTACGGCCCCGCCAGCCCGTTTTCTGCCGGGGAGCTCGGAGGGCTTCTCTCGACGACCGGCGTCTGCTGGTTCTTCGACGGGGTTCCCGCCGGGTCGGAGACAATCGGTCGACAGATTGTCGAGGCGTTTTGCTCGGATTTCGCGATCCATCCAGGCGACGTGGAGGTGAGTCCCTTCATCGCCCGGGCCACCCCGCTCGGGCGAGAGGTGCGGGGCCTCGTCGTTTACGACGCCACGCCGGGAAGCCTGAGGCTGACCGCGCAGCTGTTCACCAACTTCGCGCAGCTGGTCGCGAGGGCCCGAGAGCGCGCGGCCCAAGACGATGCGGCTGGCGGCGACGCACCTGAAGGCGAGTCCCTGGACGGCCTTGACGCGCTCCTGACGGCCGTGTCCGGCCTCCAGGAGCAGCGGGTCGATGAGCCGGAGTTCAGTCCGTTCCGCCGAGCGGATGACTGGCTGGACATGGTCGCTCCAGGGGAGACGGCGCTGCTGATGGAGTCCGATGGGACCGCGATGGAGGTCGTGGTGGAGAGCTTCCGCTGTTCGCCAGGCGGTGTCGTTTACGGCTTTCCGAGGAACGCGAAGGGTGAGCGCCGCTGGGTGGCTCACGCTCGGGTCCGGCCGCTCGGGTGCACGACGAGGATGGTGAGGTGGAACCCGGAGACGGATGAGCGGGTGGCAGTGGCATAGGCGGCCGGTGCACGGCTGATCGGCGGTTCGCGAGTCGGGCCAACTATTTCTCCGAACGGAGGGCACCAAAGTAGAGGTTGACCATCGTTCTGCTGATTTCTGTTGCCCTCCCCTCGTACCGTCCGGCGTCCGTGGTCCTGCCATCCGCTTTCGCCATGGCGACGAGCTTGGCAGAGAGCGTCACCAAATCCTCATGAATGTCAAGGCGCGCGGGCTCATGCTTCGCGAGCGCCTCAAGGATCTCGAACGCCGCCTCGTAGTGTGCGAGGCCCCGGTGCCGCCGTTCGTCCTCGCCGGGCAGTGGCTTGACTGGCGAGTAATAACCAGGCAACGTGCAAAGGTGTGCGTCGCCCCACTCCATATCGCCCATCTGAACCTCTGTTTCGGCCAGGGCGCGCCGAAGGTCAGTACGATCGGGCTCCTCATCAGCCGCTTGTTGCGCGATGTCGCGAAGCCGCCCCAGCTCTACGATGTCGTCGCTTCCGTCGCCCGCTGCCGGGGGCACGTCCAGTTGTCCGTCGGCTTGCTCGAACTTCGCGAGATCCGAGAGAAGAAACTGCGACCACCGCAGCTGCTCCGCCAGATCCTCGCGGGCTGGGTTTTTCTCCGCCAGGCCCCGCGCGATTTCCACGGCCGCCATGTAGTGGCGGCGCTGCCTGGCAGGCCGTTGGTCGCCCGCGGCCAGATCTCCGAGGCGGGCGTGCGAGCTGAGTATGAGGTGAAGGACATCTTCGGACTCCGGCCAGGTACTTAGAAGATCGCGACCGATTCGAAGGGCCTCACGAAATGCCTTGGGTGCGGCTCAACTTCGACGACGCTCAAGCCGCCTCCTGCCAGAGCCATGTTCTTTCGGCATCTGCGTAGCATGAAGCATGATTTCTCCAAAATTCCTGCCGCCGGTGGAACTGCCAGTAGGCCGCCATGTCGCCCG
>CAIMSU010000184.1 GCA_903844155.1 uncultured Pseudomonadota bacterium
GGCCAGGGACCTTCGCGCCCCCCGACAAGCTGCTCGCCATGCTGAAGGGCAAGTAGTCTTATGCGGAGCTGCACCCGCAGAAGATCGCGTGTCCAGCGCACGCGAACGCAGCAGCTCCGCATAACGGCGGACTCCGCATACTTCCTCGTCGATTCGTCAGGTGCCAGGCGGTTCTGGCCGGTCCCGGTCAAGCGGATCGATGTCGCCGGGCTGACCGCCGCGCGCGACCAGCTTTGGGCCGAGGCGTTCGCCCGCGTCGATCGCGGCGAGGGCTGGCACCTCCCGTTCCGGCTGGAGAAGGCGCAGCGCCTGGCCGCTGAGGTGTACGAGCAGAGCGATCCCCTCGCTGAGCGGCTCGGCATCTGGGTCGCCGGGGTCGGGCGCTCGTTCAGCGTCGAGGAGGCCGTCGCCTGCGGCCTCGGGATCGCCGTCGAGAAGGTGGACCGCGGGCTTGCGATGAAGCTCGGCGGGATGCTGCACCGGCTGGGCTGTACGAAGTTCCGGCCACGCCGTGCCGAGGCCGGACGGAAGTACCTCTGGGAGCCGGCCCAACCTCGCAGCGAAATTGCATGATCAAGGTTGGGCCAGGTTGGGCCAGCAAATAGCGACGGTTCAAGCAAGCCGATTCACTGGCCCAACCTGGCCTAACCTCAAACGAGGAAGTTTGGGCCAGCAGCGGGCCACCACGACAACGACCACCAACGACAACGAAGGAATGACGAAATGAGCAGGTTCAACAGGTACGACAACATCTTCGACGAACACGACGACGGCGCGGACCTCGCGGTCACCGCAGAGGAGGAGGCGGCGTCGGATGACCAGGGGCGCGAGGAGGCAGCGGAGTACATCGCCACAGCCGCGAAGGTCGGCGGGAGCGGCAAGACGAACGCCGATCATCGGCGGATGTGGGTCCGGATGGCGAAGAAGGCGCTGGCTGAGGGGCGCGAGCGCCGGGTGAAGGCGGCGTCGGACGAGAAGGCCGGGCGGGTGGCTGCCGCCAAGGCTGCGGCGAGGAAGGCGGAGAACGAGGAGAAGGCCAAACGGAGTCGGGAATCAATCGGGCAATTCTGCACCGAGTTCGACGAGCGATGGGCGAGGATCGACGAGGAGACGCGGGTGGCGAACGCGGCGTGGGCAGCGGGAAAGGAGGAGCGGGAGGCGGCGGAGCGGGCGCAGCGGGCCGAGGTGCGACCGCGGCCGATGCAGGTGGCGACGCCGCGCCCGAGCGAGGTGCGACCGCAACCGAGACCGCCCAGCCCAGCGACCTCGATCCCGATCCGGCAGGCCGAGCCGTCCCCAGCCCTGACGCCGATCTCTGCGGCTGCGTCGATGGCGAATCGCCCAGCGTCGGCACCGGGACAGGTCCGCACTACCCAAGCGGGTCAGACCGCCGCGAGCTCGCCGGAGCCGTCCGCGTCGTCGCAAACCCGGCCTGCGACGCGAACCTCTCCCCCGCCTGACCATGCTCGGCACCCGGCCCAGCAGCACCGCTCGGAACCTTTACGTCCAGTCGTCCAGGCTTCGACGCCCGCATGGGCACCGCCGTCGGTGGCGTGGCCGCCCCATTCGGCCTCGACCACGACCCTGGCGCTGCCCTCGCCCGGCCGGGCCGCCGCCACGCTCGCCGGCGTCCCCGAGTCCCCGCGCGCAACGCTGGCCGTGCCGGGGCGGGCGCTCACCGGCGCGGATCTGGCGGCATGGCGGGCGGCTCGGGGGCTTGCCCAGCGACCGGCGGCGGACCTTCTCGGAGTCGCACCGAGCACCGTGGCCAAGGCCGAGCTGCTTCCGGGGAAGCTGGTCGGGGACCAGTTGCAGGTCGCGCTCGCGGCCGCGCTGGGGGCGTGATCTGGCCCGGTGAGCAGTCCGGAGGCGGCCCATGCTTCGGTGCTTCCATAGGGAAGCGGCTGATTATTGCGGAAGCGCCAATTCGAACGGAAGCGCTTCCGGGAAGCAGGAAGCAGCCGCTTCCTGCTCGGCGGCGGGTTAGGATTTGGGGTGCCGTCGAACTCTCTTCTCCGCTGGCGTGGTGCCGCCCAGGCCGATCTCGACGACATCGTAGACGCTCACGCGAGCGTGGCCGGGGCCGCTCGGGGTCGCCGGGCAGCGACCGCCCAGGTGACCCAGGCCTACGCTGTCCTCGTCTCGTCGCACTTCCAGCGGTTCTGCCGCGAGCTCCACTCGGAGGCCATCGACCACATCGTGCTCTCGCTGTCGGAGCCTTGGGCACGGCCGATCGTGGCCAATCGGCTGGGCGAAGGCCGGAAGCTCGACACCGGCAACCCGAACCCCGGCAACATCGGCTCCGACTTCAGCCGGCTCGCGATCACCCTCTGGACTCGAATGAGCGAGCTTGATGCTCGAACACCGGGGCGGCGCGTCCGCCTGGAGAGCCTCAACCGCTGGCGGAACGCCATCGCCCACCAGGACTTCGGGCCCGGAAAAGACCTCGACCTCGGGAACGGTCGCACGGATCTTCGCCTTTCCGATGTGACGGCCTGGCGCGCCGCCTGCGATCACCTGGCCTCGACGATGGACGCCGCGGTGGCCGCGCACCTCACGGCACTTGTCGGTCGTGCGCCGTGGTAGTACCGTAGACATGATGACCATGAACGCTCACGACCTGCGGCCCGGCGATGTGGTGACCTACACCGTGGGGCCGACCTTGATCCGCGCCCGCGTGATTGAGGATCGCGGCCACATCGGCGCGGGGGGGCGGCAGCTCGTTCGCATCGAGGTGCTCGGCGAGGAAGACATCGAAGAAGTGCCCCGGCGCTTCGACATGGCGGCGGCCGAGGTCGTGCTGGAGCATTCGGCGGCGAAGTAGGACGCCTCGCCAAAGGATGACGATCCGAGCCTCCTGATCGAGGCCCGCTGGCACACCACTGGATCGGCGGGCCAGATGGGTTCCATGTCGGAGAATCCGCCTCCCCGACGCTGAATATGGGATAGTTGAACGGAATAGCCGGGTCGCCCCACCCGGCTCGCGGGTGTTCGGCATGTTCTTCCTGTTCCCCGTCTCCTTCGCCCTCGCGGCGGACCCCTGCCCCCGCGCGTTCGACACGACGGAGGTGCTCGATGCGGCGTCGGTCGCCGAGTCGTCCTTTGGAGCGATGCAGGCTGCCGCGTTCGCGGCCTCGCGGCACACAATGGAGAAACGGCTGGAGTGCCTCGGCGAGGTCGTCAGTCCGGCTGCCGTGGCGCGGATCGAACGGGTCGAGGCTCTCGGGGCGTTTCTGGACGAGCGCAGCGTCCAGGTGCCCCAGGCTCTCGCAGGCCTGTTCGCAGCGGAGCCCGGCCACCAGATCCCGACGGCGCTCCTCCCTGACGGTCACCCGATCCGGATGCTGATCAGCCCGGCCATGCTCTTGCTGCGCGATGATCCCGGCGTGACGCTGCCGGTTCCGTCAAGCGGGTGGATCGAGGTGGACGGGGCGCACTCGTTGGTCGCGCCCACGCAGCGCAGCGCAGTCCTCCAACAGATCGATGGTCAGGGCGCGGTCGTAGCTACACACCTCCGCTGGCCGGACGAAGCCGGCTTCGACTGGGTTGTTCCCGTCGCTGCCTCCACAGCCCCGGCGGTTGTGCAAAATGCGCGCGCACCGAAGACCCCGACGCCTTGGGCACATCGAGCACCGCTCCTCGGCGTCACGGTCGCATCACTCCTGGCCTCCGGTGCGCTCTACGCGGTGGCAGCCCACGGATACAGCGAGTTCGACGCCCAGACAGTGATGGGTCCGGATGCGTCGGACGCCGAAAGGGCGGCGTACCGAACTCAGCTTGAGGGAATGCAGGGACGCACAAATCCCGTCGCATACGGCTGCTTCGCGGCTACTGGCGTCGGGCTCGCGCTCGGGGTGGTTACGGTGGTCACATGGTGACCCTCCTCCTGTTGATGAGCTGCATCCTGATCACCGACCCGGCGATCGACGAGAAGGTCGGCGTTGGGGATGGTGACGCCGACACCGACGCCGACACCGATTCCGATGCGGACACGGACACCGCCGGCATGGATGCCGATGGCGACGGCGTCACGGTGGCGCAGGGCGATTGCGACGACACGGACCCATCCGTGAACCCGGAGGCGCAGGAGGACTGTTCAACGACCGCGGACGACAATTGTGACGGAGACACCAACGATGTCGATGCGTTGGGGTGCGCCCCGTTCTACGCGGACGCCGATGCTGACGCATACGGAGGGGAGTCAAGCGAATGCCTGTGCGCCGGGACAGTCGGTTTCCCGGCGGTGATCGGTGGTGACTGCGACGACAGCGATGCGGCGGTCAACCCGGGGGCGGAAGAGGTTTGCGACGATGGCATCGATAACGATTGTGGCGGTGCATCTGGGGCTTGCGGACCAACGTCCGAGAGCCTGTCGCTCGCCGTGAAGTACTCTGGCGAAGATAGTGAGAGTCTCGCGGGCCGCACGCTCGCCGGTGCAGGCGACGTGAACGGGGATGGCTACTCCGACATGGTTGTGAGCGGGGAGCAGCACGACGGCTTCGTCAGAGGAGCGGCGTATCTTGTTCTCGGCGGCGTCTCCCCGGCTTCCAGCAGCCTTTCCTCGGCGGTTGCGTACCTCGGAGCCGAGAATGCCAACACTGGGTACGCCGTCGGCGGCGCGGGGGACGTGAACGCCGACGGCTACGACGACATCCTCGTCGGCACACAGTACCCCCAGGATTCTTCCTACAACGAAGGCGCCGCGTGGCTCATACTCGGAAGCGCGAGCCCCAGCGGAGGGTGGCTTGATACTGTCACGGGCTATCACGGTGAACAGGGCGAGGACTTCGCCGGAAGCAGTGTGGCTGGGGCAGGGGACGTGAACGGCGACGGCTTTGATGACATGCTGATCGGGGCAGTCGGCGAGGGTGCCACGGGTGCAGCCTACATCGTCCTCGGGAGTCCCGCCCCCAGCTCATCCTACCTCTCGGCCGCATTCAAATATTCTGGTGTGGTCGCCGGGGATCAGGTGGGGAGCGCCGTGTCGGGAGCCGGTGACGTGGACGGGGACGGCTGCGATGACTTCATCGTGGGGGCCCCACAGAATGACGACGCGGGTTCGGGTGCCGGCGCGGCCTACCTCGTCCTGGGGAGCCGCTCGCTGGCGTCCACCAGCGTCTCGACCGGGCTCCGGTACACTGGTGAGGCGGCGTTCGACTATGCAGGAACGAGTGTGGCGGGCTCGGGCGACGTTGACGCGGATGGTTACGCCGATGTCCTGGTCGGTGCGTATCGAAATGGAGATGGTGCCAGCTATGCGGGCGCGACCTATCTCCTGCTTGGGGGGGCCTCTCCGAGCGCCGGAAGCCTGTCCGCCGCCGTGGAGTATTCTGGAGCTGCTTTCAATGATGCAACCGGCTGGTCCGTGTCCGGAGCTGGTGACGTTGACGGTGACGGGCACGACGATGTCCTGATCGGGGCGTACATGGACGCCACAACTTCAGGGCCGTTTCTGGTGCTCGGCAGCGCCGCCCCCGCGTCGGCGAGCCTGTCAACGGCTGTGCACTACACGGGCGAGAACGTCGGCGATATGGCCGGCTACGCTGTCGCGGGTACTGGCGATGTCGATGCGGACGGATTCGACGACTTGCTGATTGGAGCCTATGGATACCCGGCGACGGCCGGCGAGGGCGCGGCCTACCTCGTCCTGGGCACCGGGGAATGAGCGGTTGCCGACAGACGCGGCGCACCGGAGCTGCGCTGCCCGTTAGGTTTAGGCGTCTCGCCGTTTGGTCGCATCGCGGGCATCCTTCAGTGCTCCGGCGGCCATGAGCCACAACAGTGCACCGAACGTCAGCCCGACTCCGTTGTCCTGTCCGAAGTACCAGACACAGATGCCTCCTGCGAGTAGTAGCCCAACGAGCCGGGCGTAGTGGGGCCGAGGATCCTCTCCGTACGTGTCGCGGACCCGCTGGCTGACTGCACCCTCGATGAGCGTTAGGCCTGCTTGGGGGAACAAGTCCCGATGTAGCTTGAGAATCTCAAGGTCTGCGCGGAGGAGTTCGCGGTTCCTAAAGGCCCAGAGCCAATGTGCTCCTGCGAATGTCGTTCCCAAAAGAGCAAGCGACTGGATGATCAGCGGCGGAAGATCTGACACTTTGAGCTCCGAACCCGCGATAACCCGGACGCAGTCGGGCGGCGACGCGGGATCTCGGCTTGCGACGCGGACTGGTCGGAAAAACTAGGGCGGGAGTGGGAAACTCGGCGCGCCCCGCGTGATCGTGGGTGCCCGCCCCCTCGGCCTCCCCACCCGCTCGCACGCCCACCAGCCCCCGTTTCGCGCGCAAGCACCCGATGGCGGGCCAAACCCCCCAACGTCAAGGGCCCCGCCCGCCCGCCCGCCACGGCTGGGTCCGGGCCCTCGTGCCCCCCACCTGATCGGACCTGCTCCACGGCCTCGTCAACCTCTACCAGACCGCACTCCAGAACGGGGAGCCGGCCTACGACCCCTCGTGGATGTGGGAAGAACTGAGGCTGCCGACGGACGCGGAGGAGCCCAACCCCGAGCACCGTCAACCGCCGCTCCTTGCACACGAGCGCATCTGCCTGCTCGCGCCCGGCGCGGGCGAGA
>CAIMSU010000185.1 GCA_903844155.1 uncultured Pseudomonadota bacterium
CCGACCTGAGCCGCGGTCAGGACCAAACTTGCGCGCGCGACGGCGTCCCTCGGCTCGGAAGGGCGCTTGGAGACCCCGGGAGGCCGCGAGGGGCGTCCGGGGGCAGGTTCCGACCCGGTTCGCGCACATTTTGGGTTAGGGCGTCGGCACCGGCCCGCTCAGTCGCGGCCCATCCCCTCGGAGTCTACCATGCTTCAGCGACGTTTTTTGACCCTCCCCATGCTCCTCGCCCTGTGCGGCGCGCCGCTCGCTGGCTGCGGGAAATCGGCGGACGACTATGCGAAAGAGGCGCAGGCTGCGCTCGACGCCGGCGACGCCGCCAAGGCCCAGCAGGAGGCGAACGAGGGGTTGAAGGCCGCCGGCAGCGACAAGGCTGTGGCCTGGCGCCTGGAGAAGGTGCGCGTGGACGCGCTCGCGAAGGAGGGCAAGGGCAAGGACATCGTCGCCGATCTGGCCGGGCTCAAGACCGCCTACCCGACGCAGGCGACCGCGCAATTCTACAAGGCTGTCGCCGACAAGCTCGCGACCGCGGGCGACAAGGACGGGCAGTTGGCGGTGCTGGATGCCGGCAACAAGAGCTTCCCGGACGACGCGACGTTCAAGACCGCGATCGAGGGCCTCAAGGGCGCCGCGAACTCGCCCGAGGACGTCGAGCGGCTCAAGGCGCTCGGGTACCTGTAGTCGGCGGGGTGAGCGACGATCGCGTCCCCGTCACGATCCTCACCGGGTTCTACGGCGCCGGGAAGACGACGCTGCTGAACCGGCTCGTCGCTGCCCCCGAGGCGGGGCGAGTCGTGGTCATCGTGAACGAGGCCGGCGAGGTCGCGCTCGACGGCCGGCTGATCGTGAGCCGCACCGAGCGCCCCGAGATCGTGGAGCTGCGCGAGGGCTGCGTGTGCTGCACGGTGCGCGGGGACCTGAGCCGGGCGGTCGGACAGCTCCTCGACCGCCGTACAAGCTGGTTTCGCCGGCTGCAATTCGACCGGATCCTCGTCGAGTGCAGCGGGCTCGCCTCCCCGGGCCCGGTTGTGCAGACGTTCGTGCTGGATTCGCGGCTCGCGGCGGAGACCAGGGTGGACGGCGTCGTCGCGATGGCGAGTGCCCTGGATCTCCCTCGACAGCTCGCCGAGCACCCCGAGGCCGCGGACCAGATCGCGTACGCCGACCGGGTCGTGCTGAACCACTGTGATCGCGCCGGCGACGCGGTTCCTGCCACGCTCGCGGCGCTCCGCGCCCTCAACCCCTCCGTGACCGTGGACCTCGCGACCCGCGCTGACGTGCCTGTGCCCCCGCTCCTGGACCTCCGCGCCGACGACCCCTCTCGCTGGCATGTATCAAAAGTGACGACGTCGGTTTTCATACATGCCGGGGGTGTCCGGCACGTGGTCGTGCGAGCGGACGCGGCGTTGGATGTTCAGAAGGTCAAGATGTTCCTGCAGTTTGTCGCCGCGCGGCGGACCTGGACTCTGATGCGCTGCAAAGGCATCCTGCGGTGTGATGGCCTCTCGCGCGCCGTCGTCGCGCACGGAATCTACCAGTGGCTGGAATTCGGGCCGAGCGAGCTGGATCCGCCGCTTGTCTCGGAGCTGCTGCTGATCGGGCGAGGGCTGGACGACGGGGAGATCGGGCGCGCGTGGGCTGCGGTCGTCGGTAACTGACCGCCTACAACGCCGCGAGTCGCCAGATGGTGGTTATCTCTGCCGCGCGGGCGACGTGCAGCGGGTCGGAGGTCTCCCGTGTGCGCGGATGGGTGGGACGCGTGTCCCGACGGTGGACGACGCGGAGACCGGCTGCCTCAATCCACTCGGCGAGCTCGGTCGGGCCGCGCAGGCCGATGCGCTCCGCCAGATCGGACATCACGAGCCACCCTTCGCCCTGCGAAGCCAGGTGGTCGGCGAGGCCGTTCAGAAACCCGCGCAGCATCTGGCTTTCGGGGTCGTAGACGGCGCGGTCGAGGGCTGTTACAGCGGCACCGGGCAACCAGGGCGGGTTGCAGACGACGAGGTCGGCCCGGGCGTCGGGGAAAAGTCCACGTTGGACAGTCGCAGTGACCCGGAGTCGGGCGAGGTTTTCGCGCGCGCAGGTGAGCGTGCGCTCGTCGTCGTCCGTCGCGACGATCCGCCTGGCACCCTGTTTTGCGAGGACTGCGGCGAGGACGCCCGTACCCGTCCCGACATCGAACGCGACCTTGTCGCCCGTCCAGCCCCCTGGCAGCGGCTCCTCGGCGATCAACGTGACGTACTCGCCACGCACCGGCGCGAAGACGCCGTAGTGCGGATGCACCCGCGCGTCCTTCCCAAGCGCCGGCACCGGCACGCCGTTTTTCCGCCACTCAAACGCCCCGATCGCCCCAAGCAGATCCCGCAATGACGCCCGAAAGGGCTGGCCATCGAGGTCCCAGGCCTGCGCCACCGCCAACCGCACGTCCGGGGCGCGCGGCAGGTCGAGCCCGCCGTCCGCCGAAAAATCTAGGATGAATCGGCTGAGTACCTCCGCCCTCCTCGCGCTGTCTGCCCGCTGCGCGAGGTGCCGTTCCAGCAGGCTCCCGTTCGCCGCCCGCACAGTCGCCGCCATCGCCTTGCCGATCGCGACCAGCAGCGTCTTTCCGGCGTGGAAGTCGCCACGCCACACGATCGTGCGTCCCTGGCTCAGCTCGCCCAACGCCACCTCCGTCGGCATCCCGGTGGTCTCGACAGCATCGCTCGGGGAGTGGGGCACGTGCGCACCTAACGACCGGGGCCTCGTCGCCCCACCCCCGCCGTCGGAGCGGTCCTCGGCCCGCAACAACGCCGTCCCTGTGGCCCTCGTCGCCCGATTGCCCCGCTCGGCACACTTGTTGCTTCCCCTCGGAGCACACCGAGGTTTCCCATGTTGCTCCTCCTCTCCTTGTCGTCCCTCTTGCCTGGTACCGCCCTTGCCGGCGACGTGGAAATCCACGACACGCTCTATACATCCTCCTCCGCGACCACCGTATACGGCGGCACGTTCACTGGCGCCGGCTGGCGCATCGACGACTCGAATTCGAGGATGTTCTGGGACTTTGGCCAGCAGGTCGACAGCGGTGACATCTCCGTCGTCATCGACGGCATCACGCTCGACTCGCTCACGACGGACAACAACCACCTCATCGAGCTCTTCGATCAAGGCGGACATTTCGACGGTTGTACCCGCGCCATCAACCTGCGTGTGTACGGCGAGGGCGACCCAAGCGCCCCGGCCAGCGACTGGGGTGGCCTGAAGCTCAAGGTCTGGGACTCGGTAAATGTCGCGGAGCAACGCGCCGATGCGCCCGATTGGGATGGCCTCCCACACACCTGGCGCATCACCTGGAACCCAACCGAAGCCATCCTCTATCGCGACGGCGTCGTGCTGATCGACGAGGACGTCTCGGGGATCGACACGCGGGTCGGAACCCTCTGGCTCCCTCTCGACGACTGGGAGAACGGCTACGGCGCGCCCCTGGGATCGACGTACTCCAAACTCGATTTATCCGCGACGGTGCCGGTCGTCGACACCGGCCCGGCCGACGACGGCAACCCCAACACCTTCACGCCGACCGACGACACGACCGCCGTGAGCTGGGAGGACGGCGTGTACTCCGACTTCGACGACCTGAACGCGGAAGGCGACGGCGCCAACGCGACGGCCGTGGTGTGGACGCGGTTCGATCTCTCGTCCGTCACCGGCACGATCACCTCCGCGACCCTCACGCTCCACGCGATGGCCGACTCGCACGCGGACGGCGACGGCGGCTCGCTCTACTCGGCGAGCGACACGTCCTGGAACGAGGACTCGCTCACGTGGGCGAACCAGCCAGCCCTCGGCAGCGTGATCGGGAGCTACCCCCACGTGAACCCGAGCGACACCGAGACCTTCGACGTGACCGGGCAAGTGTACGCCGGCAGTGCGGCTACCTTCGCGCTCCTCTCGACGGGCAGCAACGGCGCGCACTTCTCCTCCAAGGAGGACGGGGATGACACGATGGGGCCAGTGCTGACGATCACGACTTCCGCGAGCAGCGGCGGTGACAACGGCGGTGGCAACGGGGGCGACGGTGACACGGCCACGAGCGGAAATGGCGGGAACAACGGGGGGAATGGTGGGACCGCGGACACGGCTGGAAACGGGGGCGATGGCTCCAGCTCGCACCCGGGGACCGACACGGGCAGCGGCGTGAAGTCCGGTTGCTCGACCGCCGGCGGCGAACCGGCATCCCCCGCGCTCCTCGCCCTCGCCGGTGTGTGTTTCGCCGTTCGTCGCAAAAAACGGCCCTAATTCCAAACGGCCCCGGACATTTTCTGACCAGGGCTCAGAATCGCGTAGGGCGTTTCTGAGACGGGGGCGGGGTTGGCCGCGGGGCGTGGTAGGATCGGCATGGAGGCGAGCTTTGAGGCTGATGACGCGCGTGAGTCGTTCGGGTCGGGGGATCCTCTTCCCCGCCGTGGTGCTGGCCATTTTTCCAGCCTGCCAGGACTACAAGTTCAAGGGCGGCTCCGACGCCGCCGTCCCGTTTGACACGGGCGACACGTACTCGCCCGTCACGGACTCGTCGTCGGCACCCGACATCGTCGTCACCCCCGCGCTCCTCGACCTCGGCGATGTGCCTGCGTACACCCTCGTTGGCGGTACGGTCACCGTCACCAACGACGGGAGCGCCAACCTTCACGTCTCCTCGGCCGCCTCAACCTGGACCCTCGCGCCAGACCTCGGCGGCACGACCGTCGCCCCCGGCGCGAACGAGACCGTCTACGCCTCGACGACCGCGCTCGTCGGCCCGCAGACAGCGAACCTCGTCGTCTCCAGCGACGACCCCGATACGCCAGAAGTGAGCGTGGATCTTCGCTACAACGGCATCGACGACCCGTGCTCCTGGGCCCGGTACGAGCCGGACGACGGGTGCGACGGCGGTTGGCCCGGCACCGGGGCGGACGGGGAGGTGAGCCTGACCGAGTGGGCGCCGACGGCGACCACGCTGACGGCACCTGCGTCCGGCGCAACCCTCGCGGTGGGAGACGACACAGGCTTTGCGGTGGACGATCAGGTCTGGCTCTACGACCCGGTCTCGGGGACGTCCGCATTTGCCCGCGTTCTCGGAATCCACCCGATCACCCTTGATAGTTCGGTGAGTTTTCCTGCCGGCTCCGTTGTCCAGCGTGTCCCGATGTACACCAACGTGACCGTCGATGGCGACGTGGAGGGGGCGCACGTCGTCTTTCGGGCTTGCGGCACGGTGACGGTGAACGGGCGGCTGGGAGCCGAGGGCGGCGGGTGGACGGGCGGGCAGGAGACCACGGGGATCCCGGAGAATGGCTGGCAGGGGCAGAGTGAGAGTGGCTTCGGCGGGCAGTCGACCGCGGCCAACGGGACGGCCGGTGGTGGGGGCGGAACCTCGTGCAACGTGCACACGGACGGCGGTGGCGGTGGTCACGCGACGGCGGGCGCGCAGGGCGGCAGCGACAGCGGGTACCCGTGTGTCGGGATTCCTGGCTTTGGCGGCGGTACGATCGGTGAACCGACGCTTTCGGTGATGTACCAGGGCGGCGCGGGCGGGAGCGGGTACCTGGACAACGACGCCACGGCGGGGAGCTTCGGCGGCGCCGGCGGGGGCGGAGGCGGCATCGTGCGGATCATCGCGGAGGGCTTTGATGGCAGCGGCGTGATCGAGGCGGACGGCGGCCGAGGGGAGGACGGCTACTGGATCGGGGGCGCGAGCCCGGGTGGCGGTGGCGGCGGTGCGGGCGGATCGCTGTGGCTGACGGGACCGGTGGGGACGGCCCTGTCGGCGATGGGCGCGGCTGGCGGCATCGGAAGTGAGGCGGGGAACGCGCAGAGCTACGGCGGGACCGGAGGCGACGGGCGGATCCGCGTTGACGGGGCGCTGACGGGCAGCGCGACCCCTTCGCCCTACCTGGGATGCGAGTAGCCGTCACCGGGAGCGAGGCCGTGTGACGGTTGCGTGACGACGACGTGACGCCGTTGCCGCACCGTTACAGGTGCGTCGCAATCGGAGCCCCCGTGAACGCCCTGCAACGCATGATCAAGATGCTCCTCCCGCAGGAGAACCACTTCTTCGAGTACGTCAACGACGCTGCAGTTGCTGCGGAAGAAGCTGCAAAGTTGTTCGTCCAGCTGGCCGCCGCGGATGGCCGGGACTCGCGCCTGGTGCTCGTCGAGCGCATCCGGGAGGCCGAGCACGATGGCGACAAGGCCAAGAAGGACATGGCGGACGCGCTGGACGCCACCTTCGTCACGCCGATCGACCGCGAGGACCTGTTCCACCTCGTCGGTGCGCTGGAGAACATCTCGGACTTCATCAGCGCCACGGCCAACCACCTGACCGTCCACCAGATGGACAGCCTGCCGGAAGGCACCAAGGAATTGAGCGCGATCCTCTACAAAGCCACGACGCAGTGTCGTGAGGCGGGCGCGCTCCTCCAGGCGGGGGACGCCTCGGACAAGGTCCGTGCGCTCGCTCAGTCCGTCCACTACCTGGAGCACGAGGGCGACGTCATCTTCCGCTTGCGGCTCGGCGACCTCTTCGCCCGGGAGAAGGACGCGATCCAGCTCATCAAACACAAGGAGTTCCTCGAAGGGCTTGAGGATTCCATCGACCGCTGTGCCTCCGCTGCGACCGTGATGGAAGCCATCGTCATCAAGTACGGGTAGGCAGATGACGACCTTCTCCCTGCTCGTCCTGGTGGTCGTCGCGGCGCTGATCTTCGACTTCATCAACGGCTTTCACGACACGGCCAACGCCATCGCGACGGTCGTGTCGACAGGGGTCATGCGCACCCGCACGGCGGTCCTGATGGCAGCCGTGCTCAACGTGGTCGGCGCTTTCCTCGGCACTGCGGTCGCAAGCACCGTCGGCAAGGACCTCATCGACCCCGGGCACGTCACCCAGCAGCTCGTCCTCGCGGCGCTCCTCTCGGCGATCACCTGGAACCTGCTCACGTGGTGGTTTGGCATCCCGTCGTCCTCGTCGCACGCGCTCGTTGGCGGGCTCATCGGCGCTGGGATCTCGGCGCTCGGCATGGGTGCCATCAAGCCGGAGGGGGTCGAGAAGGTCGTCACGGCGCTGGTGATCAGCCCGTTCCTCGGGTTCTTCATCTCTTTCGTGCTGATGGTCGGGATGTACTGGATGGTGCGACGGGTGCGGCCGGCGCGGCTCAACACCATCTTCAAGCGGCTCCAGGTCTTCTCCGCCGGCTTCATGGCCCTCTCCCACGGCACCAACGACGCCCAGAAGACGATGGGGGTCATCACGATGGCGCTCGTGAGCTACAACGGGACCTACGACCCTGCCGCAAAGTTCCCAGTTCCAACCTGGGTGGTGCTCGCCTGCGCGCTGGCGATGGGCCTCGGCACGGCGTCCGGCGGGTGGCGGATCATCAAGACGATGGGGTCGAAGATCTTCAAGCTCCGGCCGATCCACGGCTTCTGCGCGGAGACCGGTGCAGCCACGCTCTTGCAGGTTGCATCGCACTTTGGCCTGCCCGTCTCCACCACCCACGTCATCACCAGCGCGATCATGGGCGCGGGCGCCACGACGCGCCTCTCCGCGGTCTCCTGGGGCGTGACCCAGCGCATCCTCGTCGCCTGGATCCTCACCATTCCCGTGTGCCTGGCGCTGGGCGAGGGGTTCTACAAGCTGTTCACGCTGATCGGGCTGACCGCGGCAGCCTGACCGTCAGCCCGGGAGTCGGAGCGTGAACTTACTCCCCTGACCCGGGGCGCTCTGGACCTCGACCTCCGCGTGCATCGCGAGGCAGAGGTGCTTCACGAGCGCCAGGCCGAGACCGGTGCCGCCCGCGTTCCGGGCTCTCCCTGGATCCACGCGGTAGAACCGCTCGAAGATGCGGGGATGATGCACAACGTCGATCCCGACGCCCGTATCGCTCACCGCGACCAACACCGTCCCGCGCTCGCCGGTCGTGACGGCGACCCGGACGACCCCGGACGATGTGTACTTCACGCCGTTGTCGACGAGGTTGGAGAGCGCGTGCTCCAGCGCGTCTGGATGGATGAGCGCCTCGGCTGTCGTGGGTTCTGCGACGAGATCGATGCCTTTCTGGAGCGCAACTCCCCGGAATCGCTCGACGACGACGGCGATCACGGGGGCGACGGCCTCGCGCCGCAGCTCCAGATCGGCCTGGCGGGACTCGAGTCTGGAGAGGTGGAGCACATCGTCGATAAGGAGCCGTAAACGCTCGGAGTTGCGCTTCATGGCGTCGAGCATGAACAGGACGTCCTCGGGCAACCGCCCGCGCTCAAGCTCCAGCGCCTCGGCGTACCCGACGATGGCGGTGATGGGCGTGCGGATCTCATGAGAGACGTTCGCCACAAAGTCCCTGCGGGCCCGCTCCGCCGCCCGGATCGAGGTGATGTCGAGCACCACGCCAAGGCAACCGGCGCCGTCTGCGGTCGGCATCGCGCGGATCAAGAGGTCAAATTTGCCGTGCGTCAGCGTGCGTTCGCAGACGCCGCGGGTCGTGCTCGCCTCGTCGATCACCTCCTGGAAGTCGGCGACGGGGATGCTGTCGATCGGCCGCTTGCCGACGGGATCGCCGCGCACCGGGAGCAGCCGCGAGAGGGCCGGGTTCGCACGACGGACGAGTCCGTGCGCGTCGGTCACGAGCAGGCCGTTGGGCGTCTCGCGAACCAGGGCGAGGTCCAGATCCCGCTCGACGTGGGCGGCGATGCTCTGCTCGCGGACGGTGTCGAGGAGGCGGTTGACGGCGGCGGCGACGTGCCCGGCCTCGTCGTCAGCGCCGGCGGGGACGTGCACGTGTGTCTCCCCCGCAGCGGCCCGAGCCACAGGCTCAAGCATCGCCACCAGGCGCTCACGACGCGAGGTGTGCAGCTGGATGACGCGGAGCAGGACGCCGAAAAGCGCGACGAGCGCTACCGCCAACCCCAGTTGTGAGGCCAGGATCGCCGCGGCCATGGTCGCCACGACCAGCGCGAGCGCAGCATAGAGGTGCAGGCGAATCGACGAGAGGCGAAGGGTCATCGGCGTTGAGCGCTCACGCCGCCGATGCCGGCTTACTGATACGCAAATCCAACCCCAAAGCGCAATTCCCACGGCGGCAGGGTGGTTGGCGGTCCCCCGTTCACCTGGATCTGCACGGCGCGGAGATCGTACTGGAACCGGGCGAGCGGCTCGACGGCGAAGTGCGACAACGCTCCCGTCTTTCCCAGGGTGAAGTGCCCGATCCCCTCGACGGCGACCACGGGTACCGCCACGGTGAGGACCTTGTTCGCGTTGGACTGGTACGACCGGAGAGAAACGCCTCCGAGCACCCCGCCGCCGACCGGAAACGCTGGGAGGACCCAGGCCGCTGCCCCAAACTCGGCCGCGCTGAAGCCCCGCCCACCGCCGGTCCCGGCGAGCTCAGCGAGCGTGCGGGCGCCTGCGTAGGCTGCGAAGCGGACCGGGCCGACGTGTGCGCCAAGGTCCAGCTCCGGCGACGCCGCCGAACGTGTCAGTCCGCGGAGATCACCCTCAAACGCCGCTCTTGCAAAGAAGCCGGCGGTCGACGGGGCCGCGGGGCCGGTCGTTGGAGACGGGGTGGGCTTCGGGGCCGGCGTTGGGGCGGGTTTGGGCGCCGTAGTGGGCGCCGGGGCGGGGGTTGGAGCGGGCTTCGGCGCCGGAGTGGGCGCGGGGGCGGGGGTTGGAGCGGGCTTCGGCGCCGGAGTGGGCGAGGGGGCCGGCTTGGGCGCTGGAGCGGGCGTTGGCGCCGGGGCGGGGGCCGGCTTGGGCGCTGGAGCGGGAGCGGGGGTTGGAGCGGGGGTTGGGGCCGGCTTGGGTGCCGGGGCGGGCGCTGGCGTCGGGGCGGGGGCCGGCTTGGGTGCCGGGGCGGGCGCTGGCGTCGGGGCGGGGGCCGGCTTGGGTGCCGGGGCGGGCGCTGGCGTCG
>CAIMSU010000186.1 GCA_903844155.1 uncultured Pseudomonadota bacterium
CGCGTCGGGCGTGATCACGCGGGATCGGGGGCGCGAGAGGCGCGTTTTCGACGCCCGCGGGCGCTTGCGGACGGGCGCGAGGGGGTGTACGATGGCGGCATGACCGCTGAGGTGTATGGTTCATGCTTCCTTTCCACCGTGTGGCCCTCCACCTCCAACGACGCCGGCACGTTCGCGATGGGCTCGCCGTCGTCGATGATCACCCGCAGGACCTCGCCCGAGCTCATGATCTCGAGCCGGAGGAGGGCGCGCGCCGAGTTGCGGGGGCAGGGGACGCCCGTGAGGTCCAGGGTCTCGTCAGGTTCGATCATGCGAAGCCTCCAGGCCGCTCCCTATCGCGCCCGTCGACCTGCGATACGATGCCGCCCATGCCGCGCGCCCCCGCCGCCGCGCCGGGTGGAGACGCCCGGGTGTCCCCCGCGAGCCTTGCGGGCGTCGGCGCCGTGCTGATCGGGGCGCTGTGGGGAGGGTGCGCGTCGCCGGACCTGTGCGCGTCGCCGCCCACCGAGGAGGTCGCCGCGATGTGCGCGATCGACCGGGCCCGCGAGGCGGCGGACGGCGGGGATCGGGCGACGGCAGAGGCGGCGTGCGACCCGGTCGCGGACGGGAAGTGGCACGACGAGTGTGTGTTCCGCGTGGCCGAGCGCCTCGCCCTTCGCGACGACCTCACCAGCGCGCTCGACACCTGCGGGGACGCCACCCGCTTCGCCCGCATGTGCATCGGGCACGTGGTGTGGCTGCGGAGCGAGGCGCTCGTGGACGCGGGGCCCGGAGACGGGGACGCGCAGGGGAAGGTCGACGCGCTCATCTCAGGGCTGCCGACCGGCAAGGCGATGGCGGGGTCGGTGCGGGCACGCTGGAGCGTGGCGACGGTCGCACGAGCAGCGGCCTGGCACGGGATCTACGCGGGGTCGGGCCGCGCGGACCCCACTGCGGCACGCGCCGCGAGCGCGGAGGACGCGCCGTACGCCCGGGGCGCGTTCGTGTGGGAGGCCACGAGGCTCCTCGGGGCGTCCACGGAGCCCGGGAAGCTCGTCGACGAGGTGCTCGCCGTCTGGCGAGGCGAGGCCGCGCCCCCTCTCGGCCCTCCGATGCCCGAGGCGTGCTGGACCGGCCGCCAGATGCCGCGGCTCGACACGGCGCTGCCGGGCGCCGTCACCGCGCGGGTGTGGTCCAGCGGCACGCGGTTCATCGCGGGGGAGCGCTTCGTCGCCGCCGACCCCGAGGTGGACCTGCGGATCGCCACGCTGGACGCACGCTGGTCCGCCGGCCAGGACCCCGACGCCGCGACCGTCCGCGCCCTGCTGGCCGACCCATCCCCGGACGTCCGCCGCACCGCCGCCCGCTACGCCGCCCTCGACACCGCCGCCTTCCCCGACCTCGTGTCGCTCGGGGCCCCGGCCGACCCCGAGCTCCCCGCGTTCGCCGACGCCGTCCGCAGGTCCGCCGCCGACGCCGCCCGCCAGGACCCCGACGCCCTGCCCATCGCCACGCCCCCGGATCCCCGATGCCGCGGGTGACCCCATGCCCCGGCTGACCCCATGCGCCGCCTGAAGCGCCGCCTCCTCGCCGCCGGCCCCGTCCTCCCGGCCACCCTCGCCGTCACCCTCGCGGTCGCCCTGGGGGCCGCCTGGCTCGCGACGCACCGGTCCCCGACGAGCTGCGCCCTGCTCTACGACCGCGCGTCCCGCCTCGCCTGCCGGGCCGACCGCGGGCTCGACGAGGCTGGCGACATGGCAGAGATCAAGGCCGCCCTCGCCCAGACCTCGGACGCCGACGAGCGCGACCTCCTCGTCCTCCGCCTCGTCATGGACGACCCCCGCCGCGGCGCCTGGGCCTGCGAGCAGGTGACCACCCCGAAGATGGCGGCCTGGTGCCAGGAGCTCAAGGGTCGGCCGCACCTCGCCCCGTTGGACGGTCGGTCTCCCTGATTTCCCGACCCCTCGCCTCCCCCGGTTAAGCCCCTCCCGCCCCCCGGAGCCCGTCCTGGACCTCGCCCTCCCCGCTGCCTCCCCGTGAGCCGCACGCGCGACCTCGTCCGCGACCTCCGGCGCGCGCTCGGCGAGGCGGACCCGCTCCCGCGCCCGTCGCGGAGCTGCGCCTCCCTCCGGCGCAGATCTTCCCGTCCCCGAGGCGGCGGTCGTCCTACGCCGAGGCCGCCGCGCGGCACACGACCGCGCTCCTGGGCATCGGCCACGTCGGCACTCGCTACGCCAC
The DNA here is from genome assembly GCA_903844155.1 of uncultured Pseudomonadota bacterium. GTDB lineage: Bacteria > Myxococcota_A > UBA796 > UBA796 > SXON01 > CAIUMM01. The sequence goes on from CAIMSU010000186.1 coordinate 2,218, forward strand.
CGACGTCGTGCTCCAGTTCCAGGCCGAGCTGGCCGTCGCGCACGGCGCCGTCGCCACCGAGCTCCCGGACGAGTGGGCGGAGCAGCATGGCTACCTGTCGCTGCGCTCCCGGGTCGGCTCGCACCGCGAGTTCCTCCTGCGCCCCGACCTCGGGCGCCGCCTGGACGATGCCTCGGTCCAGCGCCTGCGGACCCAGGCGAAGCACGGCGTGCACGTGCAGCCGATCCTCGCCGACGGCCTCTCCGCGGTGGCGTGCATGGGCGCGGGGCCCGAGCTTCTGGAGCGGTTCACGGCGGGCTGCGTGGCGCGCGGGTGGACCGTCGGCACGCCGATGGCCGCGAAGTTCGCCCGCGTGTGGCTGGAGGACGAGATCGGCCAGGAGGTCCGCGCGAAGGTGGCCGTGATCCTCCTCGGCGAGCGCCCGGGCCTCGGCACCGGCGACGGCCTGTCCGCCTACCTCGTCTACGATCCAAAGCTCGGCAACACGGACGGCAACCGCAACATGATGAGCAACATCCACGCCCGCGGAACGCCCCCGACCGAGGCAGCGCTCGTGCCCCCTCCGAGGGCGAATACGATCATCTACAGCGGCGTCCTCGCCGGCCACGCGGCGTGGCGCGCGGAGGTGGTGCCGAAGGTCCCCACGTCGACGGATGCGGAGAAGAAGGCGAGGGACGCGCGAAA
>CAIMSU010000187.1 GCA_903844155.1 uncultured Pseudomonadota bacterium
CCGACCTGAGCCGCGGTCAGGACCAAACTTGCGCGCGCGACGGCGTCCCTCGGCTCGGAAGGGCGCTTGGAGACCCCGGGAGGCCGCGAGGGGCGTCCGGGGGCAGGTTCCGACCCGGTTCGCGCACATTTTGGGTTAGGCTCACTCCCCTACATTATTAAGTAGGAACGCCGAGTTTCCCGGACACGGTGTCCGGTGGAGACCGGCGGAATCGGGCGGTTTCCGCACCCTGTTGTGGTACAGTTGTGGTACGGGGTTCTCGGCGTTGGTCCGTGGGGACTCGCGGGGTTGTGGTACAGATCGTTCAGGGGGCCGGGAAGACGGGTCTGCTGTACGGGCACTGTACCGTGCAGCCGGTGTGCAACGGGTGGAGGCCGGTTTTCCGGCGGCGTGGTTGCACCATGGGTGCAGAGCGGCGGATCGGGGAGACCCGGCCGGGCTGGGGGGCGGCCGTACCACAAATTTGTGGTGCGGCGACCGGCCGGCTGTGGCCACGACGATCAGACCGCCATTGGGGTGAGCGGTGGGCGCGGGCAGATCCGCCGCCGGTTCGGTGTCGCCCGTCCCTGGGTGCTTTGCGAAGTCGTTGCACGGGGTCGGCCGAGCACTCCCGCAGGACACGCTGACCCGCGGCGTTCAGCTCGGCGGTGCCGCAGCCGTCGAGTGGCAGGCGATCGCCCTCGGCATGGCCGCGCATCAACGCGTTGATAGTCCCATACACCCGCGCTTACTCGCGCGGGGCCCGGGCGACCACGGCCCGCACAGTGTCCACGACTTGGCCCGGCTCCACGTTGCGAAGCAGCTTCACCAGGAGCGCGCGCAGGAAAGCGAGGTCCCCGGAGCTGGTGTCGAGCTCGCCAACGGGAACCGACGACGCTCACCCTCAGGCCGCGTACGGTTCCTTTCCACGGGGAGCGTCAGTCCCAGCTCGCGGGCTGGATCGATGGTCGGGCGCCGGACAACTGAGGGTCAGTCGTCGCACCAGAGGTACGGCCAGTCCATGCAATCGAAAACATCGGAGCAAGCCGACGACCCGAAGCCTTCGGCAGGACACTCTCCGGGGTCCCGATCCTGCCGATACGCCCGAAGACACTCGGCGGCCGACTCGGGGTTGTACGCGCACCCAGCGTACCATCGATTCCCGTTTTCAGTGACCGCGGCGCTACACTCCTCGTAGCTGTAAACCTTCGACGGGCCGTCGCAGGAGTCGACCCGGGTTTCCACCTCACACTCGGACACGTAGGTGCAGAAAAGGTCGGCGTCCTCCCGGACAAAGGTCTCGCGCGATGGGGGGCAGCCGAGGAGCAACATCAGGAGGGGCATCGGCTCTCATATTGCCTTTCCCGCCAGCGCGTGGGCTCGCTCGCTGCGATGCCGACATGCCCTGCGGCGCTCGGGCGCTCCGCACCCGGCCGAGAACAGCGCTCGGCCCCCGTGGACGGGGCGGGTTGCCAATTCCACCCGGCCGGCCGGCCGCCCGGGCTCCGGCCGAGATCATGGCGCGCCATGCAACCGAAGTCTCCTCCGCCCCTCCTCGTCGCGTTCATGACAGTATCACGCCTTCTCGGCTGATAAACGCGCTCCGGCATCTCCCGGACGACCGCCCCGTTGTCCCTGCACCAGTTCTGAGACTTCTCGATGGTTACCGATGCGGTGGGCGCGGCTCCCAGGCCCATGAATCCGGTCACCGCCGTGGGGCGATGCCGGGCGGAGAGGACGTCCGAGCCTGGTGGCGCATTCACGCCGAGGTTCGGATGCGTTGAAGAACGCCGGGTGCCGGGGACTTGATGCGCACAAGAACACCGTCGTCGCGTGCCTGCGCGTGGGGGAGGATGGCCGTGTCACGCGCGAGGTGCGGACGTTCGGTACTCCCACGCGACCTGCTCGCGCTGCAGGAGTCGCTCGTTGCCCGCGACGTGAGGCCGGTCGCGATGGGGGTAACCGACGTGAAGGATGCGGAGGTGGCCGCGTTGCTGGAGCCCTTTGAGACGCGCGTCGGGTACCGCACGGATGGCCCGGCTCCTCGGTTGGCGGCGGGATCAGCGGGCCCGGGCCGCGTGCCTGGTTACGCGGTGCCCATGAACGGGCCGCCCCCCGGGGCGTATGACCCGCTTGTCACCGAGGCGCTCGCCGGGGTGCTCGATGCGTCGACGGCAGCGAAGGTCGAGACGTTCCCCGCAGCCCGCGCAACGGACGTCCTGGCCTGGCACGTCTACGCGCGCGCCCGCGCGGGTCCTGACCCTCGTTCACTCGGCCGGCGCTGGCGTCGAGCTCGAAGCGCCGCTCCTGCCGCTCCGAGAGGGCGCGCTCCTCGTCAACGGTCCCCGAGACGTGACCATGCTTCCGGCGCTCCGGAACGAGCTCGCCACCGCCGATCGTGTCGATCTGATCGTGGCCTTCCTGCGCTTCTCCGGTGTTGGCTGCCGAAGTCCGGGTGTCCTTTGAGACGCACAGCGCGCGCCTCCATGCGAAGGCGTGGCTGTTCGAGCGGGAGGGCGGCTTCCCGACCGGGCTCGTCGGCTCCAGCAACCCGTCTCACGCGGCGCTCGTAAATGGGCTTGAGTGGAACGTCCGGCTTGGTGCGCTGGAGAACGCCGGCCTGATCGACCGGTTCCGGGCCACCTTCGCCGAATACTTGGCGGACAGGACGTTGGAGGCGCTCACGCCGGGGAAGGACGACGACCGCCTGCGCGCCGGCCTCCACGGGCAGCGCGCCCTCGGCCGCCACGGCAACCTCGTCGTCGCCGCGACGGGCAGGGGAAAGACCTGGGTCGCGGCGTTCGACTACGCCGCGGCCACCAACCGCGCGGGGCCCCCGCCTCGCCGGCTGTTCGTCGCGCACCGCAGGGAGATCCTCGAGCAGTCCCGAGCCGTCTTCCGCATCGTCCTCCAGGACCGGCAGTTTGGCGCGCTCCTCGTCGATGGGGAGGTCCCGCTACGTTGGGACCATGTGTTCCCGTCGGTCCAGTCCCTGTCGCCCGACCGGCTCTCGCAGCTGCCGGCGTTGTTCTCCCGGGTCAAGGTCGCCGCGGGCCAGTCCGGAGCCGGACTCCCAGGTTACCCTCTCCCATCGCCCTCATCCCCGTCCTCCTCGCCCTCCTCGCCCCAGCCGCGTTCGCCGGTGGTGGGCCGATGAACGTGCTCGTCCTCTACAATGCGGACGATCCCGACGCCGCCACCGTCGCCAGCTACTACGCCGACGCGCGGGACATCTCCCTCGCCCAACTTTGCGCAGTCCCCGGCGTGGATCCGCTCGCCCCGGCGATGACCTTCGATGACTACGCCGCCGTCATCCAGCCCGCGTTCCGGGCTTGCCTCGCCGCGATTCCGCAGTCGGACGAGATCGACTACGTCGTTACCATCCGCGGGTTGCCCTACCGCATCGACATCACGGACGGCTATTCCGCGAGCCTCGAGGCCATGCTTCAGGTCGACGGCGGCGTGGATGCCGACGGCATCGCCATCGACGGCCAACCCCAGAAGTACAGCACCCTCGCGGGCACGTACGAGGCTGCCGTCCAGAACCCGGCGTTCATCGACGGGACCGCGAGCGACGGCGACTTCACCGTCACCAACCCGTACAGCGCGTCGTACCAATCGGCGCCCGCGGTGGTGCGCAACACCAGGCAACCCAAGTCGTTCCACGCTTCGAGCAATTGGGCCTCACGCACAAGCGATCTCACCGGCCATTTCTATGTGGTGACCCGGCTTGACGGTTTTGATTATGACGACGCCCGGGCGCTGGTGGACCGCGGTTCGGCCGCCGACGGGACGTTTCCCGACGCGGAGCTCATGTGCATGGCTGCGGCGGATGACGCGCGAGGCGCGCGCGACCCCGAGTGCGAGTACACCACCAGAATGCTGACCGCCGCAGGGTTCAACGGCAGTTGGGTCACCCCCTACGACGGCGCTCTGTCTGGCCACACCGTCGCTGCGTATTTCACCGGGTCGGCCGATCTCACGGGCGCGATCGCGGGCGAGAGCTACGTCCCCGGCGCCATCGCCGACAATCTCACGTCATTCGGCGCCTTGCCTCAGAATTTCTTCTGCTCCGACGATGGGCTCACCTGCCCCGCCTCCGAGGCCCAGACGTCGATCGCCCGCTTCGTCCGGGCCGGCGCGACGGGCGCGCATGGCACCGTCAACGAGCCGCTCAACGACGTGTTCCCGCTTGCGTCCACGCTCCTGTTCTACACGTTTGGGTACAACCTTGGGGAGAGCCAACTCTTTGCCGAGCGCTACCTGTATTGGCAGAACCTCTACCTTGGCGATCCGCTCACGACACCCTACGCCGAGCGTCCCGTCGTCAGCCTCCCCGCTTCCGTGCCTGAGGGAAGCGCGCTGACCGTCACCGCCACCCACCCGGACGGCATCTCAGAGATCCGCGTCTACGTCGACGGCGCCTACGTTGGCGGCGACGTGACGGACAGCGCGACGCTTGACTTCGCCACCACCTTTCCCGGCGCCATCGTTGGCGATGTCCACGAGGTCATCGCCGTCGCCATCGCGACAGACGCGCCCGTCACCCGCACGGGCTGGCCCGTCCCCGACCAGTCCCCGCGTCCCCAGACCCAGGGTTGGGAGCGCGTGGAGCTGACGATCACCGATGCACTTCCTGCCGATTCCGGGAGCGACAGCGGCGCTGCCGACAGTGGCGGGCCGGCCGACAGTGGGGCGACGAAGTCTGGGCCGAAAGGGTGTGGCTGCGCTGCGACCGGTGACTTGGGTGCCGGATGGCCGGCGTTCCTGCTCGGAACCGTGCTTCTCGCCCGGAGGGGTCGACGGTGAGCGCCTACTCGGACGCGCTGGCTGCGTGTCGCGCGGCATTCCCCGGCCTCACCTCGGAGGGGATCTCTGAGGACCCAAACGGGCTTGGGGGCTGGGCCAAGAAGGAGCGGGCGCGGGTTCTCCGGACCTTGTAGGGCGGCTCGCTCGGCCCGACGCCGATCCAGAACCTTCATGGAACGCCGCTTTACACCCGCGCGCCTTCGTGTCCGCACACCCCAGCCAACTTCGCTGGCGCCACGACCGACCAGAACCCAACGATGCGGTTCGCGTCGACCCTCGCGGCGAGCGTGAACGCGTTTGGGAGCCGGCCGTCGCGCGCGGGGCCCGTCGGCGGGAGCTCGCCGATCACGGTCAAGAGGCCGTTGCACCGCTCCAGCCGGACCCGGACGTTTGGCGGATAGAGGCGGTTGATCCTTCGGAAGAACTGGACGACCTTCGCGGCGCCGATGACCGGCATGCGCGCGGCGTTCACGGCCCCGCCGCCGTCCGTGAGGGCGACCGCCTCGGGATGCAGCAGGCGCGCCGCAGGGCCGGGCAGGCCGAGCCGCAGCAGCGTGAGGAACGCGGTCAGGAGCCCGTCGTCGACCAGTGAGGGGCTGCGCGCCGGCTGTCCGAGGGCGGCGCGTGCGCGGCTCAGCGCGGCGTCGACGGCGTGCGGGGTGCAGCGGAGCGTGACGGCCGTCTCGGCGGCGCTCAAATCCAGGACCTCCCGGCAAAGCACCACGGCGCGCTGTGTCGGGGTGAGGCGCTCGGCCGCGACGAGCCAGGCGTAGCGGGCATGATCGCCGTCGCCGAGGGCGTCGTCGAGGAGGCGGCTGTCGGCCACGGGCGCCGGGAGCCAGGGGCCGATGTAGGCACGGCGGCGTCGGGCGCGCAGCACGTCGCGCGCGAGGTTCATGGTCACAGAGACCAGCCAGGGGCGCAGCGGCCGTTCCTGGTCGGCCGGCGGTTGGCGCCAGGCGCGGATCAGGGCCTCCTGCGCGATGTCGTCGGCGTCCTGCACCGTGCCCGTCATCCGGTACGCCAGCCCCCAGAGCAGCGGGCGGAGGGCCTCGATCACGGCGGGGTCGACGTTCACCGGGGCCCGGCCCCAATGATCCGGTCCGCCGCTGCCGCCGCGCTCACGAGGGTCCGGTCCGCCAGCATCGCCCCCTCGCCGACCCAGTCCGCGACGAGCTGAACGGTCCTCCCGTCGGCTGTCCCCTCGCCCGCGATCGTCTCCCCGGGCTGGTCGACGCGATGGCTGACCGTCAACTCAGGCAGGAATCGGGCGTACTTCGCGCGATCCCGCCAGCCGGGCTGTGCTGTGTCCATCAGCGCCTCCAGCTCCGGGCGCGCATCGCCGCCAGCGTCGGCCGGGTCGAGGTAGCGCGCGACGTGGACGACGGTCCCGCCAAGCTTTGCGATGGCCCCGTGCTCCGACAGGTAGACGGGGCGATCGAGGCCAAGGACGAAGCGATTTTCGGGTCGGGGCAAGCCGTCGAGGACCAGGTCGAGGCAGGCGGCGCGCACGGGGACGAGGTCGGGCAGGGCGACGCCGAGCGCGCGGGCGTGGGCGGGCGACGTGGCGAGGACGACGGTGCCGTCGAGGTCGGCGAGGGAGTGGACGTCTGCCTGAACCCGGCGGACGTTTGCGGGCAGGCCGGCGACGAGGGTGTCCACGAGGGTCTGCCAGCCGCCGTCGAGGTAGCGGACGCCGCGTAGGGCGCGTCGAAGCTGCAGGATGGCGGCGCGGGCGGACATGAGCGCGGGTGCGTTCGCGTAGCTGCTGACGCGGATCAGCGCGCGGGCGAGATCCGCGGCGCCCGCGGGCGCGTTGGCGAGCCAGTCGGCGATGGGAATGTCCGCGGGCACCGTGACGAGCAGGCCGGTCAGGGCAAGTTTTTCGGCGGCGGTGAGGGCGGTGGACGTGACGAAGGAGAGAGGGCCTACGGGCAGATCGTGGAGGACGCCGCTTCGCAGGCCCTTTCCCGCGTTCGGCGGCAGCGCGCCGGTCGGTTTGAGGCCGAGGTGGGCGAGGACGGGGGCGCCCGCGCCGGCGACGTAGAGCGCCCGCGGCCCGAGGTTAAGGATTCCGCCGCTGTGAACCTGGGATCGCGCGCGACCGCCGGGCTCGGAGGCACGCTCGTACAGCGTGACGTTCGCGCCCGTCCGGGCGATGAGGGTGGCGGCTGCCAGCCCGCCAAGGCCGGCGCCGACGATGCAGACGGGTGAGGGTGAGCGCATTCGGACTCCAGTTCGAATAGCTCACGTCCGGGGCCGCGCAAACCTCACGCGCGCGGTGGGGATAAAGCGGCGCGATGGAAAGGCTCGCTCCCATCCTCATCGTCCCCGCGGTGCTCCTCTACATCGCCGGGTTGACGTCGCTCATCATGGTCGTGCTCGCGCGCGCAGGCGGCTGGCACGCGCTGGCCAAACGGTACCGCGTGGCGACGATGCCGGACGGGCAGGTGTTTCGCATGGCGTCCGCCACGTTCGGTACGTTCACCAACTACAACAACGTGCTGCGCATCGAGTTGAATGAGGACGGCGTCGGCTTCTCCCCCTTCTTCCTCTTCCGCATCGCTCATCCCCCGATCTTCCTGCCCTGGTCGGCGATGACCGAGGTTGCACCGTACAAGATCCTCTGGTCGACGGGGACCCGGTTCGTCGTCGACGGGCACCGCGTCCGGGTGTACCGCGCGCCGGGCCAGGCGATCCTGGACGGCTGGAACCGGTGGCAGGCGGCGGGGCGCGCGTAGCGCTGCGATAAGCGCGCTGACAGGCTACCTTCCAGCCATGCAGACCCTCCACCGGTTCCCCACCCCGGACGCCCTCTACGACGGCGCCGCCGATCTGGTGGTGGTCCGCATCCAGGAGGCGATCACGGAGCGAGGCCGCTGTTCGATCGCGCTCGCCGGGGGGAGCACGCCGAAAGCACTCTACGAGCGGCTGGCAGCCGCCCCCCGCTCGGAGCAGATCAGTTGGCGGAAGGTCACGATCTGGTTTGGCGACGAGCGCTGCGTGCGCCCGGACAACCCGGCCAGCAACTTCCGGATGGCCAACGAGGCGCTGCTCGGTCGGGTCCCGCTGCAGTACCACCACATCCACCGCATCGAAGGCGAGCTTTCGCCCGACGTCGCCGCCGAGAAGTATGCCGCCTTGCTCGCGGCGCGCCCGCCGCTCGACATCGTGCTGCTCGGCATGGGCGACGATGGGCACACGGCATCGATCTTTCCCGGCACCCCGGACCCCGACCCCGAGGCGCGGGTCATCGCGACAAAAAGCCCGATCGAGCCGACGGATCGCGTCACCTTGACGCTGCGCACGATCAGCGAGGCCCGCTCGGTCTACTTCCTCGTCAGCGGCGCAGGAAAGGCCGCCCGACTCGCGGAGGTGCTGGCGCAGCGCGGTTCCGGCGCGCCTTCATTGCCAAGCGCGCGCGTCGCCGCCGCAAACGTCACCTTTCTGGTGGACGCCGCCGCCCACCCTTGATGGGGTCACCGCCCTTTCCACCGCGTGCACCGGCCGGACACGCTACGTTTGCGGCCCCTTCCGCTCGTTTTTTTCGTTCACCCTCGCGTCCGAGACCCTCGCGCGCGTCACCCTTCGGAGTTTTGCAATGAAAATCGGCATGATCGGCCTCGGACGCATGGGCGGCAATATGGCGGAGCGCTTGCGCCGCCACGGCCACGACGTCGTCGGCTACGACTCCTTCTCGCCCACGAGCAACGTCAAGTCGCTGGAGGAGCTCGTCGCCGCGCTCAAGATGGACGGACAACCCCGGGTTGTGTGGGTCATGGTCCCGAGCGGTGACCCGACGGAGACCACGGTCGTCGCGCTCTCGAAGCTGCTGTCGCCGGGCGATGTGCTCATTGAAGGCGGCAATTCCAACTGGCGCGACTCCCAGCGGCGCGCGGCGATGGTCGCGGAGCACGGGATCGCGTTCATCGACGCCGGGACGTCTGGCGGGATCTGGGGCTTGACCGAGGGCTATTGCCTGATGGTCGGCGGGACGAAGGAGGCCGTCGCCTCCGCCATGCCGATCTTCCTGGCGCTCGCGCCCGAGAACGGTTTTGTCCACGCGGGTGCCGTCGGAACCGGGCATTTCACCAAGATGATCCACAACGGCATCGAGTACGGCATGATGCAGGCCTACGCCGAGGGCTACGAGATCCTCAAAGCCAACGACGTGACGATCGACGTCGAAGGCGCCTTTCGCGCGTGGCAGCAGGGCAGCGTCGTCCGAAGCTGGCTGCTTGACCTCGCGGTGCGCGCGCTCGACCAGGATCCCGGCCTCGCCGGGATCAAGGGCTACGCGGCGGACTCGGGTGAGGGCCGTTGGACCGTGAATGAGGCGGTTCGCCTTGGGGTTCCCGCGCATGTCCTCTCCGCCTCGCTCTACACCCGCTTTGCATCGCGCCAGGACGACTCGCCGGCGATGAAGATGGTGGCGGCGCTCCGCGGGCAATTCGGCGGCCACGCGGTGAAGAAGGCGTGATCCCGCCGGATCTCGATTCGGCCGCCGATCCCGGCGCTCGGCGAACCTCGCGCCTGCCTCGGCAGGCTTCGGCGGCGCCGCCTTGCCAGTCGCGCCGGATCGCTGGCCGATCCCTCGGGCCGAATCGGCGACCGGCGGGATGAGCAACCACGATCGTCCCGTCGACGCCCACGACCCCGAGCGCCAGCGCCTGGCCGAGGACGACGGCCGTGGCGCGAACTGGAAGCGTTGGGGGCCCTATTTGTCCGAGCGACAGTGGGGCACCGTGCGCGAGGACTACTCGGCGTCGGGCGACAGTTGGAACTACCTGCCCCACGCGCACGCGCGCAGTCGGGCGTACCGCTGGGGCGAGGACGGCCTGCTTGGATTTTGCGATCGCCAATGCCGGCTTTGCTTTGCCGTGGCGCTGTGGAATGGCAAGGACCCCATCCTGAAGGAGCGGCTGTATGGGCTCTCGGGGCCTGAGGGCAACCACGGCGAGGATGTGAAGGAGGCGTACTTCTACGTCGATAATACGCCGACGCACTCGTACATGAAGGGGGTCTACAAGTACCCGCAGCGCGAGTTTCCCTATGATCGGCTGTTGCGCGAATCCCAGTCGCGCGGGCGGTCGGACCCCGAGTTTGAGCTGGAAGACACCGGCATCTTCGACGACAACCGGTACTGGGACGTCGTCGCCGAGTACGCGAAGGCAAGCCCCAACGACGTCCTCATCCGCATCACCGTCCACAACCGCGGGCCGGACGCAGCCACCCTGCACATCCTCCCCACGCTGTGGTTCCGCAACACCTGGGCCTGGAACCGCAGCGGCGAGGGCTACCATCCGGAGCCGCGCATCGAACGGGCGGATGCCACCTCGGTGATCGCCTCGGGCGATGGGTTGGGCGCCTTCCGGCTCTACGCGGAGTCCGCCCCAGCAGGCGCTGCCGACGCCGCCCCGGAGTTCCTGTTCACCAACAACGAGTCCAACGCCAAGCGCATCTGGAACGCCCCGAACCGCACATCGCAGGTCAAGGACGGGTTCCACGACCACGTCATCCATCGGACGAAGGGTGCGGTGAACCTGGACGGGCGCGGGACCAAGTGCGCGCAGCACGTCGTCGTCACGGTGCCGGCCGGGGAGTCGGCCACCATCCGCCTGCGCCTCGTCGCGGACGACCACCCGCTCGTCGCCCCGTTCGACGGCTTCGACGACATCTACAGCCAGCGCATCGCCGAGGCCGACCAGTTCTACGCGGCGCTGTACCGCCCCGACCAGACGCCCGACGAGCGCGCGGTGATGCGCCAGGCATGCGCCGGAATGCTGTGGACCAAGCAGTTCTATCACTTTGTCGTGAAAGACTGGCTGGAGGGCGACCCCGGGCAGCCCGCCCCGCCCGAGGAGCGCAACCACGGCCGGAACGCCGAGTGGGCGAGGCACCTCTACAACCGCGACGTGATCTCGATGCCGGACAAGTGGGAGTATCCCTGGTACGCGGCCTGGGATCTGGCGTTCCACACGTTGCCGTTTGCACGGTTGGATGCTGGCTTTGCCAAAGGCCAGTTGGAGCTGATGCTGCGTGAGTGGTACATGCACCCAAATGGGCAGCTTCCGGCGTATGAATGGAACTTCTCGGACGTCAACCCGCCAGTGCACGCCTGGGCCGCGTGGCGGGTGTACAAGATGTCAGCGCCCAAGGGGCAGCGCGATCGCCGCTTTCTCGCACACGTCTTCCTCAAGCTGCTGATGAATTTCACGTGGTGGGTCAACCGCAAGGACGACGAAGGCAACAACCTTTTTGGCGGCGGCTTTTTGGGCCTCGACAACATCGGCGTCTTTGACCGGTCCAAGCCGTTGCCGACCGGCGGACACCTCGAACAGGCCGACGGGACCGCGTGGATGGCGTTCTATTGCACGACGATGTTTGGAATCGCGGTCGAGCTCGCGCGCACGGATCCTGAGTATGAGGATCTCGCGTCCAAGTTCTTCGAGCACTTCATCGCCATCGCGGACGCGACGAATCACCTGGGCGGAACGGGCTTGTGGCACGAGGAGGACGGGTTCTACTATGACCAGCTCCACGTCGACGGCCAGGTCGTTCCGCTGCGAGTGCGCTCGATGGTCGGGATCATCCCGCTTTTTGCTGTCGAGGCCATCGACGACGCGCTGCTCAACACGATGCCCGGCTTCCGCAAGCGCTTGAGTTGGTTCCTGGACAATCGCAAGGATCTCGCGGGGCATGTGACCGCCATGCAGGACGAGCGCGGTGTACGTCGCCTGCTCGCCGTCCCTACACGCGAGCGCCTCATCGCCACGCTCCGCTACGTCCTCGACGAGGACGAGTTTCTCTCCCCGCACGGCGTGCGCTCCGTCAGCCGCGTGCACGGCGAATCCCCGTTCGAGATCCGGGTGGGCGACGAGACCTATTCGGTGGCCTACGTCCCTGGCGAGTCGGACACAGGGATGTTCGGCGGCAACTCGAATTGGCGCGGTCCAATCTGGTTCCCTGTCAACTACCTCTTGATCGAGGCGTTGGAGCGCTACCACTATTTCTATCGCGACACACTCAAGGTCGAGTGCCCAACCCGGTCGGGGAATTGGCTGACGCTCCAGCAGGTCGCGGACGAGCTGGCGCGTCGACTACGGAGCCTGTTCCTGGTGGATTCATCGGGTTCGCGGCCCTGTCACGGCGGTGCGGCGCGGTTCCGCGACGACCCGAATTGGAAGGACCTCTTGCTGTTTCATGAGTATTTTCACGGTGACTCTGGCAAGGGTCTGGGCGCAAGCCACCAGACGGGCTGGACTGGCCTCGTGGTCACCCGCGCATGAGCATGACCATCATCCCGGACGATCAGCCGGCGCCGGAGGTCCCCGCGGCGCCGCCGATCCCCGCCGAAAGGACCGAACCGACGGCGATGGACCCGCCGAAGAAGCGCCGTGGAAAGGCCGGAACGCTGCTGGTTGGGTGCTGCGGTGGCCTCGTCGCCCTGACAGTCTTGTGCTGCTGCGGCGGGCTGGTCGGCTGGCACTACGCGCCGGGGATGGCGGTGTCCTACTTCTTCGAGAAGGATCCGCTTCCTGGCGGTACAACCAAGGCAAACCCGGCGGCTGCGCTGGCGGCGAAGGAGAGGGCCTGCACTGCGCTGGCCGCTGGGCAGGAGGCTGTCGTCACCCCCGACGAGATCGCGCAGATGGTGCTCAGCGGGGGTGGCGACAACGTCACCGTGCTGCGCGTTGGCGCGAGCGGTGACCGGGCGACGCTGGACTTCTCCTTCCCGGACACGGACGAGCCCCCCACGTACTTCAACCTGCACCTCAAGGGCGGCGGCGTGATGGACAAGGGCTGGTTCACCGCGTTGAAGATCGACGAGGTCGTCGTCTCCGGGCACGACTGGTCGAGCGCCGTCGCCGGTCAGGAGCTCTCGACGAGCGCCAACCAGAGCCTCGCCAACGAACGCTCCCAGCACGAGGAATTCGGCCCCTTCCTCGACTCGACCGAGCACCTCGCCATCCGCGACGGCGCCTTTGCCGCGAAGCTCGCGCCCGATGGCGAAGCCAAGCACCTGCTCTGTGACTCGCCCGCTCTGCAGGAGCTGGTTCCGCCCGAGCTGACGACGCCAGGGCTGGAGTAGGTGGGCGTGCCGGTGAGCGGGTCCGACGATGCCGTCCTCGCAGCGATGTGGCGCGAGGTCGCTCGTCACGAGCCGATCGGGGAGTGCACGGTCGCGTTGACGGCGCTCCTCAGGCGCGTGCTGCCGACCCGGTTCGTCATCGTGCGTCGGCTGGACGTCGACCGGGCGCGCATCGAGACGGTGGCCAGCGTCGACGCACCACCCGGGCTCGAGGCCCGCAGTCCGCTCCCGTCGCCCCGCCGGGACACGCTCGACGCGTGGGCGAGGGCCGGGGAGATCGAGGCGTGGCCGAGCCGGGACGTCACGGCGGTCGCCCGGATGTGCGTGCCGGAGGGCGTCGCGGCCGCGGTCGTCGCCGGGCCGCTGCGGAGTGGGGATCGTGTCGTGGGCGTGCTGGTGGTTGGGGTGACGGGCGACGGCGCCGGGCCGACGGTCGATGTCGCTGGGGCGACGGTGCGCTCCGCGTTGGAGCCATTCGCGGTAGCGCTCGCCAACGACCAGCGCATGCACGAGATCGCGCGGCTGCGCGAGGCCGCCGTGGAGGACCGCACGGCGCTGCTCTCGCGACTGGCGCGGCAGGACGTGAGCGACGCGATCGTCGGGGCGGAGCACGGGTTGCGGGAGGTGCTGGCGCGGGTCGGGCAGGTCGCGCCGACAGACGCGCCGGTCCTGATCCTCGGCGAGACTGGCGCGGGAAAGGAGGTTCTGGCGCGGACGATCCACGCGCGGTCGCGTCGCGCGGGCGGGCCTTTCCTCAAGGTGAACTGTGGCGCGATCCCGCCGGACCTCGTGGACTCCGAGCTGTTCGGGCACGACAAAGGCAGCTTCACCGGGGCGATCGCGCAGCGGAAAGGGTGGTTTGAGCGGGCCGACGGCGGCACGCTGTTCCTGGACGAGGTCGCGGAGCTGCCGGCTGCGGTTCAGGTGCGGCTCCTCCGCGTGCTGCAGGACGGCTCGTTTGAGCGCGTTGGCGGCCAGCAAGCGCTGAACGTGGACGTCCGCGTCGTCGCCGCGACCCACCGCGATCTTGCGGGGATGGTCCGCGACGGGCGGTTCCGGCAGGACCTGTGGTACCGCATCAGCGTGTTCCCCATCCTGCTTCCGGCGCTGCGCGAGCGCGTCGGCGACATCGCCGCGTTGGCGCAGTATTTTGCGGAACGCGCGGGCGTCCGCCTGTTCGGGCGTGCGCTGGCGATCGACGCCGATGGCCTCGCCCGCCTGCAGGCCTATGACTGGCCGGGGAACGTGCGGGAGCTGGCGGCGGTCATTGAACGCGCCGCGATCCTTGGGAATGGCCATGAATTGCCGATCGCGAGGGCGCTGGGGGTGAGCGCTCTGGGGACGGTCCCAGCTTCGCGGGGGCGGACCAGCGCGGCGCCGTCGGGCGGAGTCACGGAGAGCGGTCGTGGGACGGGCGAGGATCGGGCCGCGGTCGAGGCGATGCTTCAGCGCTGCCACGGCCGCATCGAGGGCCCGTTCGGGGCCGCGGCGGCGCTCGGCGTCAACCCGCACACGCTGCGGTCGCGGATGCGGAAGCTCGGGATTGCGTGGGGGCAGTTTCGGGGGCGGTGAGCGGCTGGCGCTTCCGGGTGCGATCCTTGAACCATGTCCGTCTCCCGCCGTTACGCCGTTGAAGTCGAGCTTCCCGCCGAGGCCTGTCGGCATCAGCCGTGGTCGGCTGCGGACGTGTCCTCGGACCTGCGACTGCTCTGGCTCGTCGATCAGGTTCGGCAACGGCGACTGGGGTATGCGAAGGCGGCCGAGCTGGCGCACATGCCCCAGGGGGTCTTCGACGAGGTGGTTGTCGTTGGCGCCGGCCTTCCGGGCGCCGCGGAGGTGGGCGCCCCGGCTGTCGGCCCCGACGCGTGGCTGCAGGTCGCTGACGGCGCTGGCGCCCCAACTGAAGGCGCTGCGGGCTTCAGGGCTGTGGCTGTCGGACGCCCTTGTCGCCCGGGTCCTCATCTCCGTCGGCGAGCGTGCGGATGGCTGACGAGCCCCGGGTTCGGCATCAGCCACACGCGCCGCCTCCGGAACCACCCCTCCAACCGCCCTTCCCCGCCCGAAGTGGTACACTCCACCCTCCCCCGGCCCCGCATGTCCGTCGCCCGTCTCGCCCGTCTCGCCCCCGCCGCCTTCGTCGCCCTCTCGCTCGCCGCCTGCAGCCAGGACTTCAAGCTCGCGGCGCAGGTCTCGACCCTCTCCGTCACCCCTTTGACGTCGGACGCCGGGGTTGTCCCCGTCGGCACGACCACCGACCTGCCACTGACGTTGTACGCCAAGAATGGCGATGTGACCGTGATCTCCATCGACGTGCTGAACGAGTCCGGCAGCTACTTTGCCGTGACCGACACCACGATGCCGATCGTCGCAACCGGCGCAACCGCCACGATCAACCTGCAGTACGCGCCGACCGACGCCGGCCTGCACTGGGCGCAGGTCACCGTGAACACGGACGAGGGCGATGGCATCGCGCACGTCGTGGACCTTCGGGGCGAGGCGGCGACGCCGTCGGCGCGCATCTACCCGTCGATCCTTGATTTTGGGCCCGTCCAGTCCGGCACGACCGCGTCGCTCCGGGCCACGCTCGAGAACGAGGGCGCCGTCCCGCTCTCGCTCGCGTCTGTCGCCGTCGATAACAGCCGCTTCTCCGTCACCAATTCCCTGCCCGTCGACCTCGCTGCAGGGGCATCCGTCGCGCTGACCGTCACCTACTCGGGGGCCGACGAGAGCGAGCAGACCGGCACCGCCACGCTCGACCTCGGCGCGACCGTTCCGCCCCTGACCTTGCGCGCGAACGCCTGCTCCACGGCCTCCGGCAGCCTCTACGACGTCGACGGCGACGGCTTCTCCTTCTGCGGCGGCGATTGCAACGACTGGGACGCCGCCATCAACCCGGCCGCGAGCGAGACGTGCGACGGCGTCGACCAGGACTGCGACGGGACCATCGACGAAGGCACGTCCTGCTACGACGACGACGGGGACGGCGTGACCGAGGACAGCGGCGACTGCAACGACGGCGACCCGAACGTGAACCCGAACGCGACGGAGGTCCCGGACAACGGCATCGACGACGATTGTGACGGTCAGACCGACAGCAACGCCGTGGACGGTGACAACGACGGCTACAGCACCAGCGGCGGCGACTGCAACGACGGGGATGCGAGCGTCTACCCGGGCGCGCCCGAAGCGGCCGACGGGGTCGACGACGACTGCGACGGGACGGTGGACGAGGGCACGGTGAACTACGACGACGATGGTGACGGGTACATCGAGGCTGCCGGCGACTGCGACGACACCGACGCCGGGGTGGCCCCTGGCAAGCGCGAGATCGCCGACTGGGCCGACAACGACTGCGACGGGATCGTGGACGAAGGCACCGATTATTACGACGACGACGGCGACGGATGGACGGAGACCGGCGGCGACTGCGACGACACGGACGCCGCCGTGAACCCCGGCGCGACCGAGATCGTCGGCAACCACATCGACGACAATTGCGACGGGGTGCGGCTGTGATCCTCACCACGCTGATGCTCGTGGCGCGCGCGCAAGCCGCCGACACCTACATCTACTACAACAGCACGTACATCTCCGCCGCGGACATCACGGACCTGAAGAACGCGCTCACCGGCGTCGGCGCGAGCGTGACGACGAGCACGTCGACGTCGTGGTCGACCGACTGGTCCGGGTACAAGCTGGTGATCCTGCTGCTGCCCGCGCACAGCTTCTCGGCGGCGCAGGCGCGTGCGCTGGAGACGATGGTGGACGGGGGCGGCCGGCTCGTCGTCTCCGCGGACTACGGGGTGAGCGGGGCCTGGGCGAGCGACAATACCTACGTCGACAACCTGATGTCCAGCCTTGGAACCGGGCTTTCGCTGACGGGCGACGTCGTCGACGGTACGGGTTGCACCAACGCCACAACCATCGCATCCGACCAGGTCACCGACGGCGTCTCCTATCTCCAACTCTCGGCCTCCAACGGCATCACCGGCGGTACGAGCCTCGCAAAATACGGCGGCAAGACCATCCTCGCCTACGACCAGCCGGACAGCGCCACCGACCCGCGCACCGCCTTTGACGTCATCCTCTCCGGCGACGTGAACCTGTTCATGGACTCCTGCGGCTCCGGAAACCGCGACGGCTACAACAAGACGATGTGGGAGAACCTCTACACGGGCATCTGCGGGGACGCCGACGGCGACGGCCACACGGACGACGCCTGCGGGGGCGATGACTGCGACGACACGGACCCGAGCGTGCACCCCGGCGCCACCGAGGTCCCCTACGACGGCATCGACCAGGACTGCGATGGCAGCGATCTCACCGACGTGGACGGCGACGGGTACAACAGCACGGCGGTCGCCGGCGGCACCGACTGCGACGACAACGACGCCACCATCCACCCTGCCGCGCCCGAGACCGCCGACGGCGCCGATGAGGACTGCGACGGCGTCGTGGATGAGGGCACCGACTGGTACGACGACGATGGCGACGGCACGACCGAGGACGGCGGGGACTGCAACGACGCGAACCCGGACGTGCACGCCGGTGCGGTCGAGACCTGCAACGCCCTCGACGACGACTGCGACGGCATCGTCGACGAAGGCACGGACTGCTACGACGATGACGGCGACGGCTACACCGAGGCGACCGGCGACTGCAACGACGCCGACCCGGCCGTGAACCCCGCGGCCACCGAGATCGACGGGAACGGCATCGACGACAACTGCGACGGGACGGTGGACATCAACGCCTACGACGGCGACGGCGACGGCTACACGACGTCCGGCGGCGACTGCTCCGACGCCGACCCCTCGATGTACCCGGGCGCGACCGAGACGCCGGACGGCAAGGACAACGACTGCGACGGCATCGTGGACGAAGGCACGACCACCTACGACGACGATGGCGACGGCTACTCCGAGGCCGGCGGCGACTGCAACGACGCCAACTCCGCCGTCAGCCCGGTGGCGACCGAAGACCCCAGCAACGGCGTGGACGACGACTGCGACGGGGTCGTCGACGAGGGCGGCAGCGGGACCGACGACGACGGCGACGGCTACTCCGAGGACCAGGGCGACTGCAACGACGCGAGCGCGTCCGTCAGCCCCTCCGCGACCGAGATCCCCGGCAACGGCATCGACGACAACTGCAACGGCGTCATCGACGAGGGCACCGATGACCTCGACGGCGACGGCCAGACCACCGCCGCCGGGGACTGCGACGACACGAACCCGTGGGTCTACGCCGGGGCCGCCGAGATGTGCGACGGCGTCGACAACAACTGCGATGGCGCCGTGGACGAGAACTGCGAGGTCATCGCCGGGGACACCGGGGCGCCGGCGAGCAAGCAGGGGTGCGGCTGCACGACCAGCGCGGGCGACGAACGCGCGGGCGACGGCAGCGCGGCGTTCGGCCTGGTGATGGCGGGGCTGTTGCTGGGACGCCGTCGCCGGGGCTGAACCCGTCGTTACGGAGGATCACCCCGGGAAGCGTCGCCGCGCGGACCAGTCAAACGCGTCGGGCCAGGTCGGCACCGTGAGGCCGTCTGCGGTCACCGGGTACCACCCGTCGTCCGGGCCGCGGAGGATGTGGAAGGACTGCGCGGGCATGTAGCCCTCGCCGATCAGCACCCAGCGCCGATCGCCCGCGGCGGCGACGTCGAGCACCAGGAGCGCGTGGCCGGGAGAGCCGGCCTGAACCACAAAATCGCCGGCCTCCACCGGGCCTGTCGCCACGACGCCTTCGCGGGCGAGCGAGCGGGTCCCGGCGTACATGAACAATTCATCCTCGTACCGGCGAAAGTTGGCGTAGCTGGCGTCGGGCGCGGCGGTTCTCGCAAATTGCACCGAGCTTCCGCTCACCCGGTCCCGGACGCCGCTGGCCCAGTCCGTGTACCGCAGCAGGTCCCCGCTCGTGAAGTGGAAGGCGATGGCGGCTTTCTCACCGACGCTCCAGAGGTGCTCGGCCCGCAGCCTCAGGATCGAGTCCGCGCATTGCTGAAGGTCGCGGGTGCCGACGTCGAGGTCGACGACGGCGAGGATGTCGGCGCTGTCCCCCGGGCGTACGACGGAGCCGTCCCAGGCGAGGACGGGGGAGCCAGCGGGGAGCAGCGGGAGCATGCCCAGCCACGCGCTGTAGCCCTCGGCCGCAACGCGCGCGGTGCCGGGTGGTGGGGCGATGCGGTCGACGATGCTGTCGTCGCCCGGGCGCGTCGGCCAGGACACGGCTGCGGGCGCAGCCCAGGCGACCGTGGCGAGGAAGGCAGCGAGCATCTCCCGTTCTTACGACGCCACAGCCTCGCTCGCCATCGGCGCGCGCTGCGGGGTGGACGCCCGGAGCCTCGCCTTGCGCTCGACCATGCGCAGCTCGTCCGCGGTCCCCAGGTACGTCCGACGCGTGCCCCGGAGCCGGTCCGCCCAGGGCCGGGTGACGCACCAATTCGCGTGCTGGTCCGGGCCCATGTGGTGGTCCCAGTGCCAGGGCAGGTGCTCGCGCGCCCACACGGGGTCGAGGTGCGAGCGCTTGTGCTTGCGGTAGTAGTCGTAGCTGCAGTACACCACGGTCCCGGCGAGGAACGGGGCGACCGGCGCGAGGGCGACGAACGGCAGCGTGATCGCCACGATCCCCGCTACCTCCCGCCGCCGGGGCGAGGAGGACCACCACGGCTTCTCGTACGCGGGGTCCCGGCCCTCGTTCTTCAGCACATTGGCGTGGTGTTCATGCAGGTGGAAGTCCCAGAGTGAGCCCGGCTTCGCCGCGTGCAGCACGTGCTTGTGGACCCACCACTCGGTGAGGTTGGACGCCATGAGACCAAGGGGAATGCCGATCATCCGGAGCTCCTGCGGCCCCGACCGGGCCGGCCTGCAGAATATGACATGTCCGTCATAAATGCGCCACAACAATTCGAGGGCCAATCCGCGACGCCACGTCGGGAGCTCGGCTGGCACCCCCGGGGACGTCACCGGGGCGGCTTCGGCCGGATGACCATCCAATCCGCCCCGCGCGACGGCGGCCCCTACGACTTGCGCGTCGTGAATCCGTTGACGGACGGGGCAACCAGCTACGAAGACCTGGTGAGCGCCGGTGCGACGGCGACGGGATCGCGAGTACCTGCGGGTCTCAGCGTCCTCGAAACCGAATCAGCTGCCCTTGAGGATGAACCTGGACCCGGCCGTGGCCGATGTGGGGACCGGGGTCTGGACCCCCCTCATCGGTGACTGGGACGCCTCGGGCACGCCGGATCTCGCGTTCCCGACTCAGCATTGCGACGGCTTCTGGCTGGTCCCGGGCGAGGACTTGCCGTGGGGCGAGCGCGGCGCATGGTGACCGGCCGCTTCCACGGGAGTAGCGCTCGGGACGCCCACCATCTCCGCGGGATAGGCAGGTGGATCATGCCGGTGCATCCTTGATCGAATACCTCGACCCCGTCCTGCGCTGGGCGATCCCGAAGGTGCCGACAAACCGGGCCCGTCGCGCTGTCTACCTCTGCGCCGCCTTCGCCCGCGAGACCGCCCGCGACCAGGTGCCCGTGCGCGCGGCCACGCTCGCCTACTGGACCCTCGTCACCATCGTCCCCGTCCTCGTCCTCGGCGCCAGCATCCTCCGCCCCTTCGGGCTGGACGGCCAGGCCTACGCCGGCTTCTTCTCCGCGTTCCTCTCCGGCTCGGTCTCGGAGATCGGCGCGCAGCTCGACTCCTGGCTCGCCGCCCTCTCCACCGTCGACATCGGAAAGCTCGGCGTCGTCGGTGTCATCGGCGCATTGTACGCATCGAGCCGCATCTACTTCTCGATGGAGGACGCCTACAACACGCTGTGGAACACGCGCCCGCGGCGCGCCTGGGCGACCCGCTTCATCCAGTACTACACCACCGTCACCCTCGCGCCGCTGCTCATCGCCACGGGCTTTCACTACTCAGCCATCCTGGACGCGCAGATCGGCCACTCCTGGGCCGCGATCACGCTGCCTGTGCTGATCACCATGGTCGCGTTCGTCGGCGCGATCCGCACGTTGCCGGACGCGGACGTCCACTGGGGCTCCGCGATCCTCGGGGGTCTGGCCTCTGCGATCCTGTTCGAGTTCGCGAAGGTCGGCTTCAACATGTACGTCACCGTGTTCGGCGCGGCGGACAGCGCGGCGAAGATCTACGGGGCCATCTGGTTCATCCCCGTGTTCCTGTTCTGGCTCTATTTACTTTGGATGATCGTGCTCTTTGGCGTCGAGCTTGCCTACGTCGTCCAGCGACGCGAGGATCTCATCTACGCGGAGGAGAAGGGCATGGAGGGCGACCGGGGCGCACGTCGGCACGCGGACGCGTTGTTCGGCCTCCAATGCCTGATGGTCGTCGCGGAGCGGTACGCCGCCGGCCTGGGCCCGTCGCCCGAGTCCGTCGTCACCCACGCGCTCCACTCGGACCCCAAGTACGTGCTGAACGCGCTGGAAACCCTCGAAGAAGCCGGCGTACTCGGCGAGACCCCCGGACGGGGCTACCTGCCGGCGCTCCCGCTGGAGCGGCTGACCGTGCGCGAGGTCGTCACGCGCTACCGCAAGGAGACCCTCCCGAACATCGCCCCGAACGCGCCGGGGACGGACCTGATCGGCGACATCCTCTCGCCGGGCGGCGTTTCGGCGGACCAGGCCATCGCCGACCTGCTGCGGGTCGGGAACTAGGCCGGCGTGCGGCTGAGGGACGCGTTTGGCGTCGGGCTTGCGCTCGTTGTGGGCGGGATTCTCGCGATCCCACTGGCGATCCCGAGGCTCGCGGCGACGAAGGGGGTGACGGTCGGGGGCGCGGGCTGGTGCGCGACAGGGCTGTGCCTGGCGGACGTGAAGGCGCCGGCGGTGCTTGGATTGACCGCGGCGCACCTGGCGATTGACTGGGATCGGACGGTGCGGGTGGTCGACGCCGTGGTCGCGCTGCGCGGGAGCGGGGCGACGGGCGGAGGGGCTCACGGCGTGGTCCTGGGCGGGCTGACGGGCTGGGTGCGGGAGGTGGACGTCGACGGGCTCACCGTCCGGGACGCCCCGCTGCCGTCGCTTTCGGGCGAATTGCTCCCGGAGCGCCACCTGCGCGGGACCGAGGTGACCGTCGACGGGGACGTCACGGACGCCACCCTCGACACCCCGTACGGTCGCGTCCACGTCCGCGCCGCGCCTGCGCCGGGTGGCCTCGCGATGGACGCCGATGCCGAGCGGGTCACGCTGCCGGCCAGCGTCCTCGGCGAGGCGGTGACCGTGCCCGCCGTCCACGCCCACGGCACCTACGCCGACCACGTGTGGTCCGGCACCGTCGGCGCCCTGGCGCTCGACATCCCGGCTGTCGTCGACGTGACCGCCGGGACCGCAACGCTCACCCTCGTCGACGTCCCCCTCGCCGACCTCTACCAGGCCCTCGGCGACGTCGTCCCCGAGGCCACGCGCGCGCACATCGACGGCACGGCCAGCGGCGTCGTCACCCTCTCGAACAGCGGCCTGGTGCGCATCTCCGTCGACAAGCCCGCGATCGACGGCTTTCGCGTGACCGGCCTCGTCGACGACCGCCTCCATGACCAGTTCACCTACGCCACCCGCGACGCCGACGGCAACCCGGTGTCGCGCGATGCCGGCCCGGCGCTGCCCGGCTGGACCCCGCTCGATCGCATCGGCGCGCTGCTCCCCGCCGCCGTGATCGCCGCCGAGGACAGCACGTTTGCCACGCACCCCGGCTACGATCTGAAGAGCATGCTCGACGCCGCCGGCGAGAACGAGGCCCTTGGGCGGGTGAAGCGCGGGGGCAGCACGCTCACGCAACAACTGGCGAAGAACCTGTACCTCGACGGCACCCGCACCTACGTCCGGAAGCTCCGCGAGCTGTTGTACGCCGTGAACCTGGAGGACGAGCTTGGCAAGCGCGGCATCCTGGAGACGTACTTGAACATCGTCGAATTCGGACCCGGCATCTACGGCGCCGCCGCGGCTTCCGACCGCTACTTTCTCAAGTCGCCCGCAGGCCTTTTGCCCGAGGAGGCCGCCTGGCTTGCGAGCGTGCTGCCCGGCCCGACCGCGGCCTGGAAGCAGCAATACCTGCGCGACCGGCCCAACCGCACGCGTGTGGACGCGATCCTCGACAACATGCTGGGCCTCCCGAAGGAGGAGCGCGAGCGGGCGAAGGGGCGGGCGATCCACTTTGTGCGCTGACGGCGCGCGGCGTGGCGCGGGGTAGTAGGTCAGATGGTCGACTTCACCCCCGTGCCAGC
Source organism: uncultured Pseudomonadota bacterium (assembly GCA_903844155.1). Lineage (GTDB taxonomy): Bacteria > Myxococcota_A > UBA796 > UBA796 > SXON01 > CAIUMM01. The sequence continues at coordinate 23,117 of CAIMSU010000187.1, forward strand.
CCTGTTGGGCGGCGTGCTGATCGGCCTCGGCGCGAGCGTGCTGCTCCTCGGCGGTGGACGGATCCTCGGCGTGTGTGGGATCACGGGTTCCCTCCTGGACAACCCCTCGGACGACGACGCCGGGTGGCGCCGGGCCTTCCTCATCGGGCTGGTGTTCACGGGGCTTGCGGGCTCGGCCTTTTCCCCCGCGCTTGTCGGCGTTCCCGTGCTCGCTGAGGGGCCGTCGCTCGTTCCAATGCTCGTGGTCGGCGGGCTGCTCGTTGGCTTCGGGACGCGGATGGCGAACGGCTGCACCAGCGGGCATGGCGTGTGCGGCATTGCGCGCGGCTCGGCCCGATCGCTCGCGGCTACCGCGACGTTCATGGTCACCGGTGGGCTCACCGTCTACGTCGTGCACCACGTGCTGACGGGCGCGCCGTGAGCGTGCCGACGTTGCCCGAACCCTCGCCACCGACCGACGCGCAAAAACTCCGCATGCGTGGAGTCGCCCTGCTTGCCGGCGTGCTCTTCGGCGCCGGGCTGCTGATCTCGGGCATGACGCGTCCGGCGAAGGTCGTCGGGTTTCTCGACGTCGCCGGCGCGTGGGACCCCTCCCTGGCGCTGGTGATGGTCGGCGCGATCGGGGTGTACGCCGTGGCCGCCCGCCTGGCACGACGTCGTGATCGCCCGATCTACGCGGACGGGTTCCAATGGCCGACGCCACGCGACATCGACGGCCGCCTGATCGGTGGCTCCGCGCTGTTCGGCGTTGGCTGGGGGCTCGTCGGGTACTGCCCGGGGCCGGCCATCGTTGGCCTGGGCGCAGGGAGCATGTCGGCCGCCTGGTTCTGCGGCGCGATGGCGCTCGGCATGGTCGCCTACCGGTTCACCGCAGGGCGCGCAGCACCGTAGGGCAGAAACCAACGCCGCCGTGGCGACGTTGGCTCGGATCGCGTTCCGAGGGCCCTACTCGTCCTCGCCGCCGCCCGTGCCGCCGCCGTCTTCCGAGTCCCGGTCCCGACCGCGCGGGTTGCCCTTGCGGCGCTCCCACTCGGCCTGTTTGCGATTGCGCTCCTCGTTGACGTCCGACTCCGGTCGCCGGCGACCGCCGTACCCACCACCGCCGCCACCGCCACCGCCGCCGCCGTAGCCACCGCCGCTCGGGCGCCCGCCACCGCCGCCGTAGCCCCCGCCGCGCGGGCGCCCGCCACCGCCCCCGAAGCCGCCCCCCCCGCCGCC
>CAIMSU010000188.1 GCA_903844155.1 uncultured Pseudomonadota bacterium
AGGTCCAAAACGTCGTCCCAGGCCCCGTCGATGAGATCAGCGTGCGAGGTAGCGGTCGAGGCGTGGCGGCGGCGGGCGGAGTGCATGCCGCAGACTCACCCGGAACTCTTGACGTGTCAAGTAAGTTAGCGCCTATGCCCGAGTGCGGGGCCCTGATCCACCCGTACATCGGCGGGGAGGAACTCCTCAACGCGCCTGATCACGCACACAGGCGGTACGTGATCGGTTTCGGAGAGCGTTCCGAGGCCGAGGCTCGCCAATTTCAACCTATCTTTGACATAGTGGAGCGACGGGTCAAGCCGGCGCGGGCGGCCATTACCGGGTCCGACGGGACCGCCGAGCGGCGCCGACGGTACTGGTGGCAGTGGGGCGGCGGAAGCACTCCCGCCCTGTTCGCCGCAGCCCGCGGACTGGAGCGCCTTCTGATGGTGCCATTTACGGCGTCAAATCTGTGCTTTGCGTTCGTGCCTTCGAAAACCGTGATCGCCGGTCCCCACGTTGCCGTCGCCCTGTCAACCCAAGCCGCTTTCTGTGGGCTTCAGGCGCGCCCACACGAAGTATGGGTCCGATTCTTCAGCTCCTCGATGAAGGACGATTTACGATACTCGCTATCCGACTGCTTCAACACGTTCCCATTCCCCCCCAGCTGGAAAACCGACCCCGTCCTCGAAGCCGCCGGCCAGACCTACTACGACTTCCGCGCCCAGCTCATGATCGCGAACAATCAGGGCCTCACCGCGACCTACAACCGCTTCCACGACCCAACGGACGAGTCCCTGCAGATCGCCCGGCTCCGCGAGCTTCACGCCGCCATGGATCGCGCGGTCCTCCGCGCCTACGGCTGGGACGATGTGCCCACTGCCTGCGAATTCATTGCCGAACACGCCGAGGAGGCCAACGAGGACCTGGAAGGTCAGGGCGGGAGGCCGAGGCGCAGGCACTACCGCTACCGGTGGCCCGATGCTGTTCGGGACGACGTCCTCGCGCGGCTGTTGGACCTGAACGCGAAGCGAGCCGCAGAGGAGGTGTTGGAGAGGATCAAGGCGCAGAAGGCCGCTGCTGCCGCGAGGGTGGCTGCGGCTGCGGATGCCGTTCTGCCCGTCGGTCAGGGGGCGGGGAGGGCACGGCGAGGTCCTCGTAGGGCTGCCATCCCACCCGCAGGGCCGGACCAGGCCGGGGCGGCCGAACCTGCGCCTGGGGCATTGTTTCCGGGGAAGGCTCGATGATGCCACAATGCCGCCGCGGACCAAGCAGACCCGCTGATGCCCGTTCGGCTTCCTTTGGACCGCACTTCGCCAAAATGGAGTCTCTATGACCCTCTTCGTCAGGGATGCGGTGTTCGACAAGGACATCATGAAACGGATCGCGCAGGTGACCGGGCGGACGCCGAAGGCCGTCCTCGGCGTTCTCAGCAACGCAAACGAGGCAGCTCACGTTCGGGCCCAGTTTCGCCCGGACTGGCCGGAAACGCTTCAGGCGCTTGCCGACATCACGGCGACCACGGCTTTGAAGCTCGGTCTCGACCGGGAGGTTGCGGCCGCGCTTGACCTTGAGCGCGCCGATGTCGAGGAGGCGCTGTTGACAAGCCATGGCGCCACGCACGTCAAGGCCGTGTTCGAATCCGAATGGCCACAGGACGAGGGGGAAGAGGAGGGCGCGGAGGAAGAGGAGGGTGAGGACGACGATGATGTCGATGACCACCGCGCGCTGACCGAGGGCCGGCAGCGCCTCGCTGCGACATTCGCGGCTGCCTTTTCACGCGGAGAGCTGTGGGACATCGCGGTGACTCGGCTCGAAGACACCGACGTGACCGCCAGGTCCCGGCCGATCGAGATTGCTGAAGAGCTTGTGCGCTATCGCGACCCGTTGCTGAGGGACGCACTTGAGCCGATGGAGCTGCGGCTGCTGCTGAAGAGCCGAGGGCTCGCCGAACACGGGCCGAAGACCCACATGTTCCGCCGACTGTTGGATTGGGCCGAGGCCCCGTCTGCGCCCACGGGCAAGCCCTCGCCCACGGGCATGCCCGTCCCTCCTCCCACGCCGGTGGGGAGCGGAGGCCCGCGACCCACGAGCCCGCCCGCGCCCACGGTCCAGAAAATCAAGGCCTTTCTCGTGGGAAATCAGGACTACGAATCGGAAAACGTCCTCCACAACCCCAGAAAGGATGTGAAGGACCTTTCCGCCCTACTCGGCCGCCTCGGGCATGATGTCGCCGCGCATTACGACCTCCGTGGTGACGACATGAAGAAGGCGCTCCGAGTCTTCAAGAAGACTCTGTCAGACGACGATGGCGTGCTCTTCTACTTCTCGGGTCACGGCCTTGAGCATCACGGCAAGAACTGGCTTCTGCCAATCGACTTCGGGGCCGCCGACCCTGATGAGCTTGAGCACGAGGCGGTATCGGTTGACCGCGTGCTCGCGATTTTCGATCGGCAGCGATTCCGCGTGTGCATCCTCGACGCTTGCCGCTACAACTCCTACCCGTCCAGGATGCGTGGCGCTGGAGGATCTGGCCTGGGCCAGACACAACTCCCCGACGCGCCTGGTACCGGAGGCACGATGATCTGCTACGCCACAGCGGCGGGCAAGGTCGCCTCGGACGGAGCGCGCGGGGCCAACGGGGCGTACACCGGTGCCCTGCTGGCGTGCCTCGTGCCGGGTCGGCGCATTGAAGATGTCATGAAAGACGTCCGGAAGCGCCTTCAAGACCTGAAGGAGGAGCAGGTGCCGTGGGAGCACAGCAGCCTGACAGGAGACTGGTACCCGGCCGGTAAGTCCTGACCCCAAGGTGCTCTACGATTCGCCTCGTTGACCCTGCAGTGTCGCGTGCTCCGTCTCTACTGCCTCATACCTCACCAGGCCGATCATCCATTCTCGCGCCCCGAGGTGAGCCTCGACGACCATGCATCCATCCTCGAAAGGCGCCATCTCGGCCATCCAGGTCGACGCATCGACGGACGACCTTGGGAACTCGTCATCTTGGGTCGGCAGTCCGGTCTTCAGGCTAAACGAAGCCACCCCGCCCGGTGTCTTGGCGCTGACCAGAAACTCCAATTGGCTCCAGCTGCTCGATTCGGCAGCTATTCCGACCTCGGGCCCCTCCCAACTCCGCTCGATGAGCCCGGTCACGCAGGCATCGGACACGCGCCCGGCGGTTTCTACCTCAATGGTGCGCATGACTCGCCAGAGAACCGCAGCCATGGACAGCGGGATCTTGATCGCGTCCGTCGCTTGCGGATGCGCCCGCTCGGACGGCCAACGGGTGCTCATCATCGGGTGTCGGCACCGGCCCCCGAAGTGCCCGATTACGCTTTGGAGACCCTCACCCGGCAGAGCGATCGGCACGTCCGCAGCCCAGATTGGGGCGCTGTAAGTGACCTTGCCATCGCCCGAGCCGCGATGCGTGGTCTCCTCAACAAAGCTCTCGCCGGAGCGAGCGCGCAGACATCGCCATGTCGCGGTGCCGTCAGGAGATGAGGCCTGGACGGTGTACCAGTGCCTCGCGGAGAACGTTGGCCACCACGCCTCACCCAGTTCGTCCTCGTAATCGCGGAGCTGCTGGTCCTGTTCTTCCGGGGTCATCTGGTTCCATGACCAATCCGCCTCCCGCGCGGAGGGCACCTCCTCCTCGTCGCCGCTCCCGAGCGTGAGCGTGAAATCCACGGCATCGCGGGTCCACTCCACGGACGGGGGGCTCTTTGACAAGTCAAAGGCCGTGAGTTGATCGAAGTGCCGTTCCTCGGCCTGCAGCGCAAGCCAAACGCCGTGGTCGTCGGAGTGAATGCGGGGGTCCCCGACCGCCGGCTTCCATCTGGCCAGCTCGGCCAGAAGCCAAACCGTTGGAGAAACGTCGTTCTCGACTTGTCCGGAATCGCTCATGCTCCGCCGGTAACCCGGCCCGCGTTGTCGAGGCAGCCCGCTCGGCAGTAGACGCGCGCCCGGCCCGCGACTATACGGAAGCATGGAGTCCAGTTCGCTCGCCGCCGCGCCGTGCCTGAGAATGCGCCCGTGACCATCGCGCGCTGCACCCACACGAACCTCCGCGAGGTCTTCGCCGCGGTCCACGGTCTGCCCGCGCCGGTACAGATGGACGAGTTCAACACGCTGCACACGCGCTTCGCGCGTGCTTGGCCCGTCCACGAGTTTGCCTCGCGCCGCGCGCTCCTCCCAGAGCCTGTCCCCCTCGCCTCCGCCGACCTCGCCGTCGGCCCCACCTGGATCGGGCAGCTGGCCTGGGAGCGACGCTGGGTAGGCCGCTGGGGCCATCGACTCCTCGCCCTTCATCGGACCGGTCTCGACGCCGAAGCGTACGGGACCTATGACGAGACCTTCGCCCCCACGCTTGCGGAGTGGCTGGGACTCGCGCAGGAGGCGTACGCCTTCGCGCAGATCGACCCGTCCGCGGCCGCTGTCACCTTCGGGTACGTCAACTCCTTCGCCCTGGACGCCGACGCCCCCGATCTCTCGCAGTGGTTCAAGTTGAACCTGAAGCTGGACGCCATCGGCGCGGACTCAGGGCTTGACGAGATCACGATCGGCACGACGATCCGTCGCCCCGAGCTGCGGGCGCGCGTCCGACTTCATCTGGCCGCGAACGAGGTGGATGGCGTCACCCATGTAGGGGTCCACACCATCGCAGAGTGCGATTTGTCAGAGGGGAGCCGGTTCAGCGATACGGTCTCCCTGCTCGCAGAGATCCGTCGGGCGAAGGTCCTCGCGAAAGACACCTTCTTCTCGTTCCTCACCGAGCGGGCTATGATCCACATGGGAGCCACGGATGCCGCTTAGCGCTCAACATGACGGACGTTCCCTCGCCCGGGCAGTTACCCTCTCCTCGGCCGAGCCGACGGTCGGAGACGTCCTCTCCAGGCTTCCGAGTCAGGAGATCTGGGGGTCGTCCGGGGGGGCTGACCCGAGCACTTCATCCGCCCTGATCGCCGAGGACTTCGCTCGTCGGCACATGCAAGTCCGCGATCGGCTCGCTTGGCGCTCTGCGTGCGGGGAGCACCTCACCGATCGCGAACGAGCGACCCTCCTCGCCCTCGATTCGATCCTCGACAGCCTCGACCCACCCGCCGAGCCGCTGCCGCTCGAGGTTCAGGCGATCCTTCGCGACATCCCGCGCCGCTGACCGATCGTGGCGCTACTCGCCTTCGGGACCCCGCCGGTGATCGAGGCGCGGAGTCATCGCGACTACGCGGAGTGGCTGGAGCATCGCGTCTACGACCGGGCCTGCGCGTACTGTCTCGAGCACGCCCGCATCCTGGAGATCGACCACGTCGTCCCGGAGGCGCTCGATCAGACGCGCTCGAAGGACCCGACCAACCTCCTCCCGGCCTGCGCGACCTGCAACGGGCACACCGGGAAGTGGGATTACCACCCCGACCTGAGTCCACGGTTCAAGTGCCGGGGAGACACGCACGGCTTCCTCGCCCTGGACCCGCGGGTCGATGACTACGCGACGTTGTACGCCGTGCTCCCGGACGGCCGCGTGAGCGCCCACGACGGCGAGCACTGGACGCGGGCGGAGTGGAACGCGAGCGTGTTGTTCCGCCTCAACCGGCGAACGCTGGTCCTCTGGCGCCGGCAGGCGATGGATCTCGCGCGGGCGGCGGAGTACCTCGTGGACGAACTGGAGAGGTTGGGGACGGCAGCGTTACCTGCCGCGGCCACGAGGTGCGACGTCATCGTACGGGAGGTGGCGCAGCGGCTGGTGTTCTTTGAGCTGTTCGAGATCGCACTGTCGCCGGCCTTGCTCGCGAGGGCGACGGAGATGCGAGAGGGGTTGAGGGGCCAACCTCGCGCGGAATAGCTGCGCGTCGTCGGGGCCATGAGGCTCCGTGTTAGCTGCGAGGGGCCACAAACCAGAGGTAGCACATGCTTCGTTCGCGCCGACGTCCAACGCAGTGGAGCGGAACTGACGGTGAATTCACTCTATGGGGGGCCGGCGAGGAGACTACGATCCTATATCCAGGGCACGGAGCGATCCGCGCCAGCGAGGAGTGGAGGTTGGAGCGGCTGAACGACCGTGAGGAGCTCGTTTGGGCAGTCTTTTCGTCCGGGACCCGGTGCCTCGTCGTGAGAGAGTGGACCAAGACGTACTCGAACGGGGGCTTCGATCGCGCGACCCGCGTGTGGTGGGCCGCCCCGAGTCTGTCCACGCTTCCCAGCTGCGGCGCCTGGAGAGACGACTTGGCGGTGGATGAATACCTGCAATCCTCTTCACCGGCGCTTTTCGAATGTGACGAGGAACAGCCTGGGGACGAGCCGGACGCGGTCTTTGACGGCGAAGGCGTCAACTGGCGCGTTGAGGACCTGCCTAACCCAAAATGTGCGCGAACCGGGTCGGAACCTGCCCCCGGACGCCCCTCGCGGCCTCCCGGGGTCTCCAAGCGCCCTTCCGAGCCGAGGGACGCCGTCGCGCGCGCAAGTTTGGTCCTGACCGCGGCTCAGGTCGG
>CAIMSU010000189.1 GCA_903844155.1 uncultured Pseudomonadota bacterium
CAATGCGGACATTCCCATCCGTCGACTCGAAAAACCCTCTGCAAGAGGTCCGCCCAGGAGAGCGCCTGCTGCGCCCGGAACGACGGCTCCGGGCCGTCCCGCCGCTTCAGCTTTCGCGCGTCCCTCGCCTTCTTCTCCGCTCCGCCGCCTTGACAGCCGGCTTCGCCCTTCCTACGAAAGGGGGAAGCCGACGCAATCGCTCGGGCTGTTTCACCTGCCATCCGTGAACGGCATGACGGCGAGCGTTTATCTGGCTTCATCTCACCGTGGTATTTATGGACCCATACGTCTTCGCATCGCCTTGTCCTGCCGCGACATGCCGGTCAGCTCCACCCCGGATTTGCGCGCCAAGGCGTCGTCGGGATCCCGAACCGCTATCGACGTCACAAACCAAGTACGAGCCTGCTCAAAGTCGCCCTGGTCCATAAACGCGACCGCGACCCAATAGGCAGCAACGGATGAGGCACCGGCTTCCCACGACGCAATGAAGAGGCTTTTGGCGAGAAGCGGGTCACCTCGACGAAGGTGCCATTTCCCGATGAGTAGCATGATCGTTGGATTGCCGGGGAACCGGCTCGCCGCTGCGGTAAAGGGGGCGAGGTCATCAGTGCGCAGGCCATCGAGCGCCCGAAGCCGCAACAATTCTACGGCCAAGTCCAGCGGGGCAGGAGGGTCGAGATTGGCGAGAACGTCAATTGCCTCCCGGAACCGATGGCGGGCCAACAGCCTCTGGCTGGTGACTATCTCTACGCCGACGCGATCCGACACCAACCCCGAGTCGCTCGGAGGCGATGGCTGCGGGGACCGCGCACTCGCGCAGGGGAGTAGGGCGAGGAGAAGGAAGGCTACCATCGACGCGGCCCGGTGATGGTTTGCAGTTGATCCTCTTGCGGCCGCACGTGAATCACGCCGCTCTGATCGATAAGGAATGTGATCTCCACCGTCTGCGCGTAGTTATCCTTGAATGAATTCGCATCTGCAATGTCCGGCGGCGAGTAGGGGGCAGTCGCACCGCCAACGGGCGCGATGAAATTCCGCTTTGGAGACCCCGACTGGATTGCTCCGCTCCCGTCCTCACGCGTGTGGAAGATAATGAAGGCGTCATGCCTGTCCGACACCGCCTTCAACAGTCCGGATTCGAGCGGCAGGGTTCCTGTCACAGCCGCCCGATAGGCTTCAAGGTTCTGCTGGGTCAAAGTGCGGAACTCTGAGTCGTACCCATACGCCTTCGCCTCGGCCGCCAGCACGTCCGTCCGCATATCGCGCAAATATGTTGGAAGAAGTCGCTTTGAGCCTTCATAGTTCGTCACGCCTGGCGGGTTTGGGAGTCCAAGGATAACCAAGTGCGCGTGATAGAAGTCTTGAACATTCACGCCAGCGGTCGACCCGTCCGTGCTCAGGATCGTCTCAAGTCCCGTTCGTAACGTCGTCCTGATCGACTCCGGAACCCAGTCACTGTCGGCACCGAACCGTAAATGACCGCCGGTGGAGAAGTAGCATGAACGGGGTCGCTCCAGGAACACCCCGCCATCGTACACGCGCCGGGCCGTCTCCGCAAGCGCCCGTTCGCCTCGAATTCGACGTCGGACGACCTGTTTTGCGGTCCCCGCG
>CAIMSU010000190.1 GCA_903844155.1 uncultured Pseudomonadota bacterium
CTGAATTCTCGCCGTTCCAAGGCCACGAACCCCGCCAGCCGGCGAGTACGCCAGCCGGCACGGTTCGTGCGCGGAACCGCGCGCCGGGGGGCCATTGCTCTCGCCAATCGCGCGCTTTCAGCCACTTACGAGGTGAATGTTTGCTCAGCGCCAGCAATGGCCCCCCAGCACACGTCGCACGGCGCGAGGCGCCGGATAAGGTCGCCGCCCATGTCCGAAATATCCGCCGCGATGTTCGCATAGGTGCCAATCCGACCGACCTCGCCCGGCTGCGATCCATCGCTTCGCGGATAGTTCCCCTCCGCCATCCCGAACTGGAACGTCCCGCTCAACGCTCCGTCCCCGAATTCGATCTCCCGGTCGGTGCCGACGTCCGGTCCGTAGTCTGGTCCGCGCCAGAGCTCGTGGAACGGCGATCCCGGCTGCCGATCCGCGCGAACCACAGCATCGACCAGCTCTTTCGCGACCTCCTCGTCGTCCTCCGGCGCGCGGGGGTGCGGGACGACGCCCTGCGCGCGCAGGGCCGTGAAGAGCTGGCGGACCGTGATCGCGTTCGTCCAGCCCTTCGGACGCAACGGCGCGTCCAGGTATGGCGGGCCGAACACGGCCTCCAACCGGGCACGTCGGGTGGTCGCGCGCTCGTGGGCCCAGGCGTCGAGCACGTGATTTCCCGTCTCGCGCCCAGGCAACGCGCGCACGGCACGCTCACGCAGGCAGCGCCCGTGCGCACGTTCCCGTCCCCAGGCGTTGACGACATCGTCCTCGCCCTCCCCCGTCAACCCGCCGAGCCCGGGCATTCCGCGCCTACTCCTCGAGGATGAGCGTGGCGACCACCTCGAGATCGAACTCCTCCACCGCGTTGCCGGAGCTGGCATCGATGCCCAGGGCAATCTCGACGCGTACCGCTGGCTGCCGTGGGAGGAGTGGTACACGCGGAGGGTCGCACGGCCGTTGCCGGAGCGACGATGGCCGACGATGCGGATGATGAGGTGTTTTGCACTGCCAAGCTGCTCGATGAGCGAGGCGTCGTGCACGTACGTCTTGATCGCGCCGCTCGTGCCGGTGAGGTAGGTCTGGCGGGCAAAGACGGTGACAAGCTTTTTCACGCGGACTCCTGTAGGGTAGGAGAACGCAGGTTACCTCGCGAGGGCGAGGGTGAGGGCGAGGGCGAGGGCAAGGAGTGGTGTGGTAACTACCGTCGACAAACGCCGAACAACTCGATTGTAACGAATTGTCACGACAAAACGTGGCGTCGGTAAGCTGCGGCGAGTCCCCCGTCGTCGCGTCCCCTCGTGGGCGCCGCGAGTCAGCCGAGGCGTCTCGCCGGACTTCGGATTAGCCCACCGGCCGGAGCCCACCATGTCCCGCCCCATCGCCATCCTTGCGCCTCTGGTCCCCTGCCTTCTGCTCATTCCCGGCTGCTTTCCGAAGGGCCCCGGGGGGACCCTCCGGCCGCACGATTCGTTCAGCGACACCGCGCTGGACACGTCCGGGGACAGCGCCGCCGACACGGACACCGACACGGATACCGACACTGACACCGACACCGACACCGACACCGACACCGACACCGACACTGACACTGACACGGACACCGACACCGATACCGACACCGACACGTCCAGCGCCCGCGACCCGGGTGTCGGCGACCTCGTCCTCACCGAGGTGATGTCCAACCCCGACCCGGACGACGACGCCTACGCCGAGTGGTTCGAGCTCCAGAACGTCAGCACGGACCCCATTGTCCTCGACGGCCTCACCGCGACCGACCTCGGCACGGACACGGCGTCGCTCAGCGGCGCGGGCACGCTCGCCCCCGGTGGCTACTTCGTCGTCGGCCGGTCCCCGGACACCACGCTCAACGGCGGGGCTCCAGTGAACTTCGCGTTGCCGTCCGATGGCAGCTTCTCCCTTGGGAACAGCGGCGACGAGATCGTGCTGAGCCTCGGCGGCCTCGTCATCGACGCGATGAGCTACACCGCTGCGGAAGGGAGCACGAAGGGCCACTCCTGGTCGCTCGATCCCGCCCACACCACCGCGACGGAGAACGACGACGCCCAACTCCACTGGTGCGATGCCACGGTGGTCTTCGGGACCAGCGGCATGTACGGTACGCCGGGCGCCCGGAACAGCGCCTGCACCGGGCCGTAGCGCGCGGTGAACGCCAGCGAACTCCTCGACCGGGCGCGCGCCGGCGAACCCCTGCCGGCACATCTGGCGGAAAACCCGCGGCACGACGCTGAACCCGGTGAGAAGGCCGCGTTCTGGACGAACGTCTACAACGCGCTGGTGATCGCGGGCGTGCGGCGCGAGGGGCTCACCGGTGATCTTCGCGCGCAACGCGGCTTCTTTCACCGCACAGCCATCACCGTCGCCGACCTCCGATGGTCGCTGCACCAGATCGAGCACGGCATCCTGCGTTGCAACCGGCCCGCGCCGTGGACGTTCTGGCGACCACTCCGCACGGCCGACCCGCGCCTCCCCTACGTTTTACCAGCCTTCGACGCCCGCATCCACTTCGCCCTGAACTGCGGCGCCCGGTCCTGTCCCCCCATCCGCGCCTACACGGCTGCGGGCTGGGGCGCCGAGCTGGAGATCGCGGCGCGGAGCTACTTTTCCTCCGAAGTCAGCGTCGACACCGACGGTGCCGTGCGCCTCCCCTACCTTCTCCGCCTCTACTCCCGCGATTTCCCCGATCCCCGCGCGTTCGCCATCTACTACGCGCCAGACGACGCCGCGACGAAGCTGCTCGCTGGCGCGCCCATCCGCTGGGCCGCCTACGACTGGACGCTGACCGGCTGATCCGCTCGCGCGCTCAAGTGCCGGTGCAGGTGTAGGTGACCGCCACGGTGTCCGTGCTGGTGCCGCCCATGCAGTCCGTCGCCGTGACGTCCACGTCGACCTCTTGCGAGTTCGCGGTCGGGTACGCGGCCGACACGCCGGAGATGGTGAGCGTCGTGCTAGACCCGGTCGCCGACGAGATCGTGCCGTAGGTCGCGCCGCTCGAGACGGCCCATGCGTACGTCATCGAGTCGCCGTCCGCGTCCGTCGAACCCGTGGCATCGAGGCTGTACGTCGAGTTTCCGCACGTGTCGCAGTCGTAGCTGGCGCCGTAGCTGATCGGATCGCAGTTCGCGCTGCCGCTGCCGGTCTGGTCAGCCCCAGCGTTGGCGACGGGGTCATGGTTGCCAGGACGCGCTGTGACGGTGACGGTGACGCTGTCCGGGTGCGACGGCGCCGTGCCGGTGACCGTGAGCGAGAACGTGTAGTCGCCGGCGAGATCCGGCGCGAACGTAGGCGAGGCGTCGGTGGTCGTCGTGATGTCAGCGGTAGTCGTGGTGGAGCCGGTGGGCGCGCTGGTGAGCGACCAGTCGTACGTGATCGCGCCGCCGGAGGGGTCGGCCGACCCCGTGCCATCGAGGGTGAAGCTTGAGCAGGTGTAGTGGACGCCTGGGGTCACCGCCGCGACGGCGTTCGGCGCGTCGTCAGCGATGCCGTCGCAATTGTTGTCGACCGCGGTGGACGTGCCTTCGTAGGCGCCCGGGTAGATCGACGCGTTGGTGTCGTCGCAGTCCCCCGTGTCAATCGTATACCCGTCGCCATCGTGGTCGATGTTGCTGCAGAGCTCGTTCTCGGCGCCGGGCGAGCCCTTGTCCCCGTTCGTGTAGCCCCACGCGTCGATCGACACGCACCAGTTCGATGCGTCGTCGTTGGCGACCGCGCTGTACACGCCTTGATCCATGATCATCGTCGCGCCCTGGGGATCGGGCATGGTGGCGCCGTCGTCCCAGGTCACGGTGTCGATGACGGTGGTGCCGGCGATGATGGAGAGCTCGTCCGAGCCGTTGGAGAGCGAGATGCCGGAGTAGACGTAGTCCTCGCTCACGTCGCCGTTGTCGGCGCCGTTGCCGTCCGACCCGAAGACCAGAAAGCCGCCGGGGGCGACGCTGATGGTGCTGTCGCTGGTGATCTGCGTCGTCCCGGAGCTGTTCGTGATCGTGAGGCCGTTCACCGTCAACGTGCGCCGGGTCGTGTTGTAGACCTCAAACCACTCACCGTAGGGGTCCACAACCGCCCCGGGATTGTTCATGATCTCGGTGATCGCGAGGTCACCCGCGCTCCACAGGCCCTCGTCCGCGATGCCGTCGCAGTTGTTGTCGACGCCGTCGCCCTCGACCTCGGCCGCGCCGGGGTTGATGCTGGCGTCGTTGTCGTTGCAGTCGGCCGGCGTAGTGGCGGTGCCGCACTGCGTGTACCCGTCGCCATCAACGTCAAAGCCCTCGTCGATCTGCCCGTTTCCGTTGTTGTCGATGCCGTCGCAGATCTCGGTCTCCAGGCAGTCGGCAACACCGTTGCCATCCGAATCCGCGAAGTCCTCGTCCACCTGCCCGTCGCCGTCGTTGTCGAGGCCGTCGCACGTCTCGACGTCGAGGCAGTCGGGGATGCCGTCGCCATCGGTGTCCGGGAGACCCTCGTCGATCAGGCCGTTGCAGTTGTTGTCGATACCGTCGCACGACTCGGTGTTGCCAGGGAACACGGTGGCGTCGTTGTCATTGCAATCGCCCTCGCCGACGGTCACGCCGTCGCCATCCGCGTCAACGGCCTGCGTGAACGTGTCACTCAGCGCCTGGCTGTCGGTGCCGTTGTCGGTCTTGACCTTTGTGGTGCCGCCGGGGCAGCCGACGAGGAGCAAGATGAGAGCGGGCGAGGTGAAGGCGAGTGCGGGGAGGCGCATTCTGACTCCGAGAACCGTTGCGGCGGCGGGAAAGCGGCTGGGGAAGGAAGGCGGATGGCGCGCGGCCACCGATGGGGACGCGCACACCATACACGATTTGTAGTCCGTTCGTCATCGGCAGGCACTCCCTCCGCGCAACCTCGTCGAAAAATGGTCGAGCCGCAGTTGACGTCGGCATGGCCGGCGTTAGAAGGGTCGGGCTTGCGGGAATAGCTCAGTTGGTAGAGCACGACCTTGCCAAGGTCGGGGTCGCGGGTCCGAGTCCCGTTTCCCGCTCCACGTCCCGGTGGAAGCGCATCGATGGCCGCCCTGACCGGCCGGTCCCGATGTGCTCCCACCGGGACGTCGGCGTTTTGGGCCGCCGGTCCTGGGGCTCGGAGTACCTCGCGCCACCAGCGCGCGTGTCTCGAATCCTCTCTTTTTGTAGCGACCTCGCTGTGGCAGATGTCGCGGCGCGCGCGGCGTGTACAGTAGGTGCAGGACGGCTGGAGCAGTACCCCTCCGGTGGCCGACCTTCCCACTTCGCGGGAGGTCATGGGCCTGCTTCAGCCGTCCCTCTCCCCCGCTACAGCCGCAGCAAGAACAGCGGGTTCATCGTGTACTCTCCATCCGGCGGAATGGCCGCGGCGGGGGCGACGCCCTCCATGTCGTCGTGCGTCCCCGCGTAGCCGAACGCCGAAACGACCGTGGTCGCGACGTCCGGCGAGCGGGTGAACGCGCCGTAGAGCGAGTCGGCGACGCCGTCGAGGCCGCTCGGCCCGAGCTGCGCGCGAATGTCCGCAGGCAATGCGCCGATGCCGAGACCGAATGCAACCGGCAGTGTCGCGCAGTCCATGTCGTTGGGCGTCGTCGTGACGTCCATCCAGAGCGTGGCCGCTGGGTCCGGACTCGGCCCGGCCACCCCGGCGGTGGCGTCGATCTGGATGACGCAGATCACCGTGACGAGATCGGAATCAACGACCTGCGCGCTCAGCTGCGAGAGCGACATGACGCCCCCGACAACCTCGACCACGGCGCGGGGGGCGTACCAGGCAGGATCCGGCGGCGGCAGCGAGTCGGTCCCGCCAGTGTCGCTGGCAGCGGAGTCGAGCGGCCCGCCCGCGGTGTCCACGGCGAAGGTCCCCTTGGGGGCGGAGGCACAGGCAAACGCCAGAAGCACCGGCGCGAGCCGGGCGGAGCGGAGGATCGTACGGTTCATCAAAGCACCCTGTTCTGCCCTGACCCAGCGGTGCAACGGCACCTTAGCCGCCTGCCGGGGCGGTTGACAAGTCCCACGCGAACGCCGGCCAGAGCGTGTAGGTCTGCCCCGGGTTCCAGCCGGGCGGGCCCGCGTTTCCACCCGAGTCGAGCGCGGCGTCCCACGCGAGCCCATAGGGCTCAAGCTTCACACCGTCAAAGCTGGCGTACCAGCCGAGCGACTGATCGGGATGCGGGTCGATGTCGGTCAGGCTGGCGTCCACCGGCCCGATGGCGATGGCGACGGGCAGTGTGTACGACGGGTCCCCGGCCAGATCCGCGTCGCAGTCGGATTCGATCTCGGTGACGGTGAGCCGGTAGGCCGCGGTGCACGCCGCACAGCCGGGAAGTGGGGCGGACGTCGTGCCATCCACCGCCTGGGAACGGGCGCAGACGAAGGCGCCATCCCCCTTCGCGCGCCCCCAGTCCTTCGCGAAGAACGACCAGGCCTGCTCCCCGGAGAGGCCGGTCTGCCCAGCAGTGACCGTCGCCGCCTGGACGGCCCACGAGGCCGACGCCGGCGCACAACCGAGGAGGAGGGCGAACGATGGGGCGAAAAGGGCGATCTTCATGGAATTCTCGTCGTCGCAACGCGGCTGGCGACCCGCGCCGCGTTGGGACCGGAGGGGGCCAGGGCGAGGTAGTTATGCCAGGACTGGGCCGAGCGCGAGGTGCCGTCTGCCTCGGGCCCGGCGTCCTCGTAGAACCGCCCCCGCTCGTACCAGGCCTGCGCCAGCTCGGGACCGAGCGTGACGGCGCGGTCAAAATGCTGGGACGCAAGCACGCGCTCGCCCGCCTGCTCGTACGCCCGGGCGAGCGAGAGGTGCGCGTAGGGATCGCTGCCGCAGCACGCAAGCAGCGCTTTTCCAGCGACCGGCAGCTCACTTGCCGGGACCAGCTCGATGCCCACGTCCCGGACCCGCTGCTGCAGGGCTACCTCAAAACCGCTGCCCGGCCCGGCGGGGATCGCCAACGCCACGGCCGCGGCGACCCGGTCGGACGCATCCGGCGCGCGCGCCTGGACGTCGGCAAGGGCCCGAGCGCTGGCCCTCAGGAGCGAGGATTCCCCGTCCGGAACGGCCTCCGAACGCCCCCCACTCGCGGCAACGAGCGCGCGGAGCGTCTGCGCGCGATCGGGGGATGTGGTGCTGCGCGCCGTGACAGCCGCGTCGGCCTCATCCAGGCGGTCGAGGTCGAGGAGCGTCAACACGGTCGCGGTCCACACACGCTCGTCAAACGTCGAGATGCTCTGCAGCTCCCCGAGCGCGGCGAGGAGGTGGCCCTGCGAGCGCAGGCCGTCGGCCACGACGAGGTGCAGGTCCACGTTCTGGCCGTCCCGCAACAGCCCTTCGCGGGCGAGCGCGACGGCGTGGGCGTCGTCGCGGGTCTGCAACAGCGCCCGCACGCGGATCGCCGTCGCTGCGCTGGAGAAGCGCGTTGGAACAGAAGGATCCGCCGCAAAAGCCGCGATCGCCGCATCAGGAGCGCCGGGAGTGACCGCGAGCTCCAGCAGGCAACCGCGCGCATGGCTCGGGGAGGATCGGAGCACGTCGTGAATCAAGGCGAGCGCAGGCGCAATCAGACCCGCCGCCGCAAGCGCCTCCGCGCGCCCGAGCCGGTACCGCGGGGCGCCGGGGTTCTCGAGATCGGCGAGAACATCGTTTGCCCGGTCCGCTCCGCCGTCCCCAGCGAGGGCGATGCGGCTCTCGAGGAGGCGCTCCTCATCGTCCCGGGGCGTCTCCAGGCCCACGGCAGCCGCAGCACCCCGTGGATTCCCCATCGCGAGCTCGATCTCCGCCGAGAGCATCGCGCGCCGGTGCGTGTCCAGCCGGGCCGAGTCGAGGAGCTGGCGCGCGCGGGCGAGGCGGGCGGGGTCCCCATTGAATTCGGACCAGATCACCAGCTCCAGCTCGGCCAGCTCCGCGGGGTCGTCGTGGGCCGAGACCGCGGACTCGGCTTTCTGCAACGTGGTGAAGTCGTCCGTCCCCAGGGCGCGCATGAGCTCGGCGCGGCCGTTCCCGTGCGTTCGCGCGAGCAGGGCTGGGAGCGCAAGCGCCAGCGACGCGAGCACCACCACGAAGATCACGAGCAGCACCGCCCCGAACCAGAGGGGGTGGATCGCGCGGCGCGCCGGTTCGGGCGGGCGAGGCGGGGGGGCTGGCGGAGGCTCGGGCGGCGCCTGCTGGACCATCGGACGCGCAGGGTGGCGTTCAACCACCTCGATCGGCCCCGGAGACGCCGCGACCGCCGGCGCGACGACCGGCGACTCCGCCCGCGCGAGCAGCACGATGCTCTCGTCCTCCTCCTCCAACCCGTCCGCGTCGCCCATGTCGGGCGCGGGCGCCACGCCCATGGATGCCTGGTACTCCCGCAGGTTGAACGTCTCTCGTCGGCGATCCGACTCCGCGCGCCGCCGGTGCGATTGCGCGTCCTCCCCGGGTCGCAGTACGAGCAGGATCTGGGTGTCGCCGCCTCCGGTCAGGCTGACGACACGCGCGTCCTCGTCGTCCTCGTTCCCGCGAACCATCTCGTCGCGCGTGGCCATGCCCGTCGCAACGGTGCGCTCGCCGACGTCGTCGTCGTGCGCGTCGACCTCCGCGGACTTGAACAACGACGGGAAATTGCGTTCTCCCGCCTCCTCCCCGAGCTCCGCCAGCATCCGGGCCCGGTCGCTCGCGTCCACGCTCTCCGTGTGCTCCGGTTCCTCCGGCAGCTCCTCCAACGGCAACGTGAGGGACGGAATCGCCCTCGCCAGCACCTCCGCGATGGGGGGCCCGGCGGAAAGGTCGCCCGCGAGGCCCCACAACAACGCCTCCGCCCTCGGGTTTCGTGGATCCTGACGCCGCACGCGCTCAAGGATCCCGCTCGCCCGCGTGAAGCTCCCCGTGGCGCAGAACCGCTCGGCCAGCTCGATCAGCTCGGCGGTCCCAGCTTCCCGCTCCACCTGCCTCGCCCGTGCCTCCGGCGGCGTGAAGGGCTGGGCGGCCAACGCCGAGAGCTGCGCTGCCTCGACCGAGCCCGCCGCGCTCAGCTCCGCAAGCGGCCCCCGCGCGCGCTCCTTCCAGTCCCGATCCAGGTAGATCCTCACCAGCAGGGTGAGCGCCTCCACATCGCCCGGGCTGGCGTCGAGGATCTCGCGGACGCGCATGGTCGCCCGATCCATCATCCGCAAGCGGTAGAAAGCCCGGGCCGCAGCCAGCTTTGCCATCGCTGTGGGCGTTCCGTGCGAGGCCCACATCTCCACGACGCGGATCACCCCAACGTCGTCCTCCGCAGAGGCAAGCGCGCCCACCGCCTCGTCGAGGCGCTTGTCGCTGGGGATCGGGGAGGAGGTCGAGGCCAAGAGGGAAAGTATACCGGGTTTGGCCTCCTACCCCGGACCCGCGGGATTGGAGAGGATACCCTCGGCCGATGCAGACCCCCTTTGAGTCGCTGAAGCTGCAGCACGACCTCGGCATCGGCATCCTTCGGTTCGACCACGGAAAAGCCAACGAGATGGGCAGCACGGAGCTTCGCGATCTGGAACGTCTCTGCGGGTGGCTGGAGACCGGCGCTCTACGCGGGCTCATCAGCATGTCCGAGCGGGTGACCGCGCGCGGGACGCCGATCTTCATCTCCGGCGCGAACGTGACGGAGCGAAACGGCTGGGACGACGCGCGCATCAAGGCGCACGTCCGCTGGCAACGCGCCGTGCTGACCCGCCTGCGGCGCGCGCCCGTGTTCCACGTCGCCGTGATCGACGGGATCGCGCTCGGCTGGGGGACGGAGTTCACGCTGGCCTGTGATTACCGGATCGCGGGTCCGAACGCCCGCTTCGGGCTCCCGGAGACCGGGCTGGGGATCCTCCCCGGGGCCGGCGGGTCCAGCGAACTCTCGGCGCGGATCGGCGTGAACCACGCCCTGCGGCTTGGGATGACGGGCGAGCAGATCGGCGCGGACGAGGCCGCTCGCATCGGGCTGGTCGACGAGCGCTGCGGCAGCACCGCGGAGGGCCTCGAGCGGGCCAGGACCCTCTGCGCGCGGGTGGCCCTGCGATCCCCGACGTCGATCGCCGCGTACAAGGCCGCCGTGCTGGCGACGCTCGGCATGCCCGAGGCGGAGCGTGCCGAGGTGGAGGCCCGGGCCTACGAGTCGTGCGTCGATGGCGGCGACGCGGCGATCGGACGCGCGAACTTCGCCGCCGTCACCGCCGGGGAGCCGGTGCCCTGGGGCCCGTTCCGGCCGGCTGCCGCCGAGCGATGATCGCGCTCCTGCTCGGCCTCGCCTGCGCACGCCCGCCCGGCATGGCAGGATGCGCCACCCTGGAGGGGACGGCCCGCGAGGACTGCCGGTTTGAGGAGGCAAAAAGGCTCTCGGCTGACCCCGCGGCCCTGCAAGCCGGCCTGCAGGCCGTGGACGACCCCCTCGCCAGGGACCTCATCCTCGTCCGACTGGCGTTCGACAAGCCCGGGTCGTCGTCGACGTACTGCGCCCTGGTCACCACCCCCGTCGGCAAGCAGCGCTGCCAGCAGATCATCGGGCGCCCGCACCTGCGCGGCGGCTCGTGACCGCCTCGGCCGTCATCGCCCTCGGCAGCTCCCTCGGCCCGTCCCGCGCGCTCCTCCGCCTCGCCGTCGCCATGCTCGCCGCAAGCCCCGGCATCCTCGCGGTCGATCCCAGCCGCATCTACCTGACCCCGCCAGACGGCGGCGTCGCCCGGCGCCCGTTCCTCAACGCTGCCGTGCGCGTGCACACCACGCTCGACCCCATCGCCCTCCACGCCCGCACCCGCGCGATCGAGGCCCGCCTCGGGCGACGCCCCACCCGGCGCTGGGCCGATCGTCGCATCGACCTCGACCTGCTGGTCTACGACGATCGCGTGCTCACCACGCCCGACCTCGTCCTCCCCCACCCGCGCATGCACAACCGCGCCTTCCAGCTCCTCCCGCTGCTTGACTGCTGGCCCGACGTTCCCGGCCGATGGCGCGAACTGGCCGCCGACATGCCGCCACTGCCGATCGTGGGCGTTCTCCCCCGCCACCCGGCCCGCGTCCGGCACACGGTGCCCTTGCCGGGAGCCCCGCAATCTGCGATCCTGCCGTAATGCTGACGGCCGCCCTGTACACCCTCGTCCACACCGCCCTCGCGGCGCCCAACCGGTGCACGGTCGATGGCACCGCCCGGATCCGCGTCGTCCTCGCCACCGCCCCCTGGCGCGAGGGCACGCTGCTCGCAGAGGCCTGCATGATCGACCCCGAGCACCCGTCGACCGGCGACTGGGAGCGGCTGCTGTTCATCCGGAACGACGGGCAGACGGCGTGGACAAAGCCGCTCGGGAGCGAGGGGGCGACGAGCGAGGTGTGGTGGAGCACCGTGGACCTGCTCGCGCAGGACGTCGACGGCGACGAGCACGAAGAGGTCATCGTCCGCGGCCAGCTCTCCAACTGCGGGGTCGGCGGATGTGTGGCCGGCGATGCGCGCCTCTACGTCTGGCCTGGCGTGGCGGACGACGGCGGGGACTGCGGGCGACGGGGTTTTGGCGAGGGCGAGCGAGGGCGGCTGCTCACCTGGGCGAATGCCCGGTTTGACGTGCCTGGCTGGGCCGGGCCGAGCTGGGTACGGACCGCGGTGACGCGGGCGGCGCCCGGGAGCCTGGACGTGCGCGAGGTCTGGACCGCGCTTCCGCCCGCCTTCCACGACCCCATCGTCTACGACGAGACGGTGTACGCCTCAGCGAGCGGCGTCGTCCCGCACTGCGCGACCAGGGCCGCCCCTGGCATGTAGAGTTTCAGGCCGTCGCGGGTTGCGGGTCCATCCACTGCACGCACCTTCGACCCGAAGCTGCCGCCCCGGAGCCTCCATGTCCCGCACCCTCCTCTCGCCCCTCACCGTCGCCAGCCTGCCCATCCTCGTTCTCGGCCTCGCCTGCGGCGATCCAGCCGGGGGCGGGCAGGTGACCCCCGACTACGTCGTGCCGACGGTCGCGGAGATCGCGGCGTCCGGCACGGCCACCGACGCGCCGCTCAACGAGGTCGACCGCGCCGCCGAGCTCGCGGAGGCCACCGACGCCCCGCTGGCCAGCACCGGCGCGCCCCTGGATTTCGCCGCCGCGCCACACGGTTTCCGGCTGGACGTCCAGAGCGCAGAGCCCGCCCCATCCACGCCCGCGTCCGGCTCTGGCAGCTACACCAACGTCGTCCACGCCGCGGCCATGGTGTTGAGCGCAGACGCCTCCACCGCCATCGTCCTTTCCATCCCCTCCGCGGCCATCGCCGTCACCCTCGCCGGACCCTCCGCGCAGATCGCGCCGAACGTCTGGGCGAGCACGAACACCGTCACCATCCACGACGACACCGGCAACCACAGCGTCACCGGGCTTTTCGTGCTGGCGTGGGTGGACGTCGGCTGGATCGCGCAGCTTCGCATCACGGACGCGGCGAGCGGCTACGACAACACGCCCTGGCTCAACGGCTTCGTCTCCGCGGATCGTCAGGTTGGCTGGTGGGACATGGTCGACCGCGACGGGAACGCCGTCGGCGCGCTGGAGTGGGCGGATGACGGCGCCGGCGACGGCGAGTTCGGGATTGCGGGCGTGAGCAACGGCGCAGTCGGGAACGTGCTCGTCTACGCAGCGCAGGACGGCGAAGCAGCGGTCGGGTACCACGACGCCGGGGCAGCGGCAGGCGCGCAGGACTACAGCGTGGACGTGCTCGCGGACGGATCCGGCTCGCTCGTGGATCCGCAGTACAACGCCGGGAGCTCCGCGTGCTGGGACACGAGCCGCGAGGACGCCGCCTGCGAGTGAGCGGTCAGCGCCTCCGCCGACGCACGAGCAGCCCGGCGAGCGCAACGAGGGCCGCCGAGGACCCGCCCGACGTGCTCGCGCAGTTGCAGCGCTTCACCGGAACCATCGGCGCCGCCGTCCAGTCCAGCGCTGTCGCCGGCCCGGTCGCCTCGACCCCGTCCAGGCAGACATCGTCGCCGACGAGCCCTTCGAGGCCGACACGGTGCCAGCCGTCCGTCAGTTCGCCCGAGGACCACAGCTCGCCCTGCCCGGAAACGACGCTGTCCCCGAGGGTAGCGACCTGCACCCCGTCGACGCTGAACGCGATCTGGCTGGACCCGCCGGCGTGCCCGAGCACCCGGATGCGCGTCCCCCTCACCGCACCGGATGCCGTGCTTGCCGGCCGCATCGGCGTGCAATTCCCGATCGCTGAAACGGCGTCGGGCTCCGTCACGGTCCCATCGACTGTGAGAAAGCCCCCCGAGTCGTCCAGGCGCTCGTAACGCCCAAAACGCTGCAATCCGTCCGCGTTGTAGAGCCAGCCGCCGTCGTAGCTGGCGAGGAGCAGGTCGGGGTGCTGCGCGAAGCCCGGGCGCGTCGCCATCGTCGGGGCGTTCGCGGTCATGCGCGCGAGGGTGTCGGACCAGGTGAGGCCCCGGTCGACGCTGGTGATGATGGCGCCGCTGCGGGTGACGCCAAAGAGCGTGTCGTCGTCGGCGAGGGCGAGCGTGAGGACGGGGTCGGCCACGCCATCGCGGGTGAGCACGGGCGCGGCGTTGTCGTCCACGGTCCAGAGCCCGGAGGTGCCGGTGCTGGCGACGAGGATGCCGTCGCCCTCGACGAGCGCGGAGACCCGGCTGCCGCCGAAGTCCAGGGGAGTCCAGGTCTTGCCGTCGTCGGCCGAGCACGTCAGCACAGCGCTGCTCTGGGCGCAGAGCTCGTTCTGCGTGGACGTGAAATTGTCCCAGACAACGGTCTGATCGAGCGTTGCGATGGGATGCCAGGTCACCCCCTTGTCGCTGCTCACCGCCGCCGTGCCCGCGAACGTCGTGCCCGAGGCGGCGTCGCCCGTCAGCCAGAGCTTGCCCCGACCGTCGACCGTCCAGCCGCGAACGGGCGCGAAGGGCACGGAGAGGCTCGTCCAGGTCGTCCCGCCGTCGTCGCTGCGGACGGGGGTGTGGTTGGCGTCGGCGTAGACGACCGAGGGGTCGTCGGGGGAAAATCGGACGTCCTGGATGTTGGCGTTCACGAGGCCCAACGCCGGGGAGGACCAGGTCGCCCCTGCATCGGCGGTGAGCTCCACGCCGCCCGAGTCGCCGCCGAGGAGGATGACGCCGTCGTGGTCAAAATCCGGGGAGAACGCCACACCGCGGAGGAGGTCGGGGGCGAGGACGGGTCGCCAATTCCAGGAGTGGCCGCCGTCGGTCGATGTCGAGGCGCCATTCCAGCCGGCCTGGAAGATCGATCCACCGGAGATCGTCAGGTTGGTCGTGGTCTCATCGTCGTTGGTGACGCTCCCGGCGCCGGTGAAGACCGAGTCCATCGGCGCACCGACGTCCGTCCACGTCGCGCAGTCGTCCGTCGACACGGCCGGTCCCCGGCTCGCGGAGCCGACGTAGACGCTCCCGGGGGTCTGCGGGTCGACGGCGAGCGCGACGACGTCGGGGTGATCGGCCGTCACGTAAGGCGTCGCGCCGCAGGCGGTCCACGCGCTGCCGTCCCAGCGCCAGACCGACCCATCCTTCTGACCCGCATAGACAGCGTCTGACGCCGCGATCGCCCGCGTTGGCGTGCCGTCGAGGGCAGGCAGCGCCGACCACGTCGACCCGGAGCCCGTCCACACCCGGTCGGTCACCGCAACGAACCCGCCCGGCCCGGCGCTCACGTCGACGAGCGCGGTCCCGTCGAGCGAAACGGTCAAAAGAGCACTCCCAACGTCGCCGACCAGCAGTTCGGTACCGCCACCGATCACGATGCCGTCCCCGGTCGCCAACCGGGACGCGGGCAGGTCCAGCGCGGCGGATTCCCACGTTGCACCGCCATCGTCCGACCACCGGTACCCGGTCTGGGCGAGCATCACCACCGTGCCGTCGGCCGTGTAGCCCCCGGCCAGCAGCGCGTCCCCGGTCGGGTCGCCGCCGACCGCCGACCACGTGTCACCGGCGTCCAGGCTCGCATAGAGCGTGGACGCCGCGCCGTAGTCGTGCGTGACGAACCAGGGCACGGACGGGGAGAGGTCCTGCGGGACGGCGATGGCGGTGATCGTCGCGTGGGGCACGTGCGCGAGCGCGACGGGCACGAGATCCCGGGCGAGAATGGCGAGGACGACGAACGCGGACATCGCGCGCGACTATACCCGCGAATTCCGACGGCGCAGCAGGGCGACGACGAGGCCGGCGATGGGTCCGACGAGCGGCCAGAGCGCGGTGGGCCGGGGGGCGGACGCACACCCGCACCCCGCGTCCGGCGGGGCGGTCGAGGAGAGATCCACGCCGTACAGGATGGCCTTCTTCGTGGCGTTCAGCCTCACGTCGTGCCACTCGTCCACGCCAAGCGCGAGCGGGTTGTGCGCAGTGACCCTCCCCATCTCGACACCGTCGACGACCGCGTCAAACGCGCCGTCGTCGACCGAGAGGAACGCCCCCCGACCGCGAAATCGCAAGGTCGTCCCCACGCTTATTGTCCAGCCGATCCCGTTGTCGTCGAGCGCGTTCGGGCAGACGACGCCGTCTGCGTCGACGCAGTCCACGAGGTTGGACGGGAAGCCGAAGCGCTGAGGAACCTCGACGGCCTCCAGCGCATCCCCGACCTCGGCCCCCTCAAAACCCGCCGCGAACACGCCGACCCCATCGGCCCCGAGAGCAAAGACCCCGCCGCTCACCGTCCCAGCCTGGGTCCAGGTGACGCCGTCGACCGACCGCCACAGCCGCCCGCCGTGATCGCCCGCCCACGCCACCCCGTCCGACGTGACGGCGAGCGTGTTCACCCCGGGGTCGTCGAGGACGACCGTGCTCGTGGCACCCCCGTCCGCGCTGGCCTCCACGCCCGCGGGCGTCGCGAGCAAAAGCCGGTCGGGTAGCCCGACGACGTCGAGCACCACAGCCTCGGAGGCGCGCGTCCACGTGTCCCCGTCGTCCTCCGAGCGCACGAGGCCATTCGGCTGGAGCAAGGCGTAGATCGCCCCGCCGCCGGGCGAGGAGGGGACGAACCTGAGCGTTGCGCGGGAGGCGGGGGAGACGGCGGCCTCAAACGTCGATGAAACGTGGAACGTCACCCCATCGGTCGACCACGCGCCGGGGTCGGCCCCCGCGTAGCGCCCCGCCACCCACCATCGGGTGGGCGTGCGGATGACCGACGACGGCCAGAAAAGGGGCGAAGCAACTGCGTCCCACCCCTGTCCGGTCCAGCCGAGGAGCCCGTCGTCGAAGGTCGCGATCGCGCCGCCAGCGTCGTCGCTCGCGACAGACCGTGGAAAATAGTTCTGCTGGTGGTTGGGCGCCGGATCGAGGCGCGTGATGGCGGCGCCCACGCGCTCGATGCCTTCCTGGCCGTAGGGCATCAGCAGCAGGCCCCCATCGAACGGGGCGACGGCGTGCACGGTCCCGACGCCCCCGATGGCCTCGTGGGCGCCGACGTCGTCGTCGAGGCGCCAGACGCCCGGCCAGCCATAGGCCCTCGGCGATGGGTCGACGGTCAGCGCCGTCCAGCGAGACGCAGCGGAGGTCGGCTCCCCTTCTTCGCCGTAAGCCTGGCCGCCATCGGTCGGAATTCGGGTCCACGTCGCGCAGCCGTCGGACGAGCGGTAGAGATCCTGGCCAGTGCCGGCGTAGAGATCCCCGGCGTTTGTGGCGAGCAGGACGACGGAGGTGGTGTAGTCGGCGGTCGGGTCGGGGACGGGGAGAACGCCGCACGCGGTCCAAGCGCTGCCGTCCCAGCGGTCCACGCCGGGGGCGTGTCCGGCCCAGACGGAGGCTCCGTCGGTCGCGAGGGAGAGCGCCGGAGCGTGCGCCAGGGCGACACTATCGGTGTTGGATGTGGGCCCGCTCGCGGTGTAGAGCTCCGTGCCATCCGTCCAGGCGAGGAGGTCGGCGGTCGCAGCGACGAGGTCGGTGGGGGTCGACGCGAGGGCCGTGACGGAGCCGTCCCGGGCTACACGCGCGAGGCCGAGGGTGCCGGCAACGTAGACGGCGACGTCATCGCTGGCAGCGGAGAGGGGCGCGCCGACGGTCGGGAGCGCGAGCGGGGACCAGTCACCGCCGTCCGGCCGGGTCCAAAGCACGCTGGTGCCGTCGGCCGCGACGTCCACGAGGTTCAGCGCAACGGCGGTGGCGACGAGCGCGAGCGGGTCCTGGAAGTCGGCGGGCAGGTTGTCGGGCTGCCAGAAGCCGCGGGCGTCGAGGCTGACGAGGATGCGCGGCTGGACGTCGCTGTCGGTGGCGACGAGGGCCCACGGGATGCCGTTTTCGCTCGTCGCGCTCAGCACGGGCAGGTGCGGATAGTGCGCCCACGCTGCGGGCGCGAGCAGCAGCGCGATCAGCAACCCAGGCAGGCCATCCGGCGATGGTAGCCGATCGCACCCCACCGCGCGGGTCCGAATTAGCACCGGCCCGATGCCTGGACCGTCACCCCACGCCCGCCTTCCGTGGATCGACGCCGTCCGAGGCGGCGCCGTGGTCGCCATGATCGGCTACCACGCGTCCTGGTTTGCGAATGACGCGGGGCTGGTCGCGATCGACTTTGAGGCGGTCGGGTGGCGGGTCTACCAGCGCGCTGTCGCGGGAACGTTCTTCTTCCTCGTCGGGGTGAGCACGCAGCTCGCCGGAAGTCGGGGATTCCGCCCCTTCGCCCTGCGTTGCGCCCGGGTTGCCGGCTGCAGCATCGTCGTCACGCTCACCAGCGTCGTCCTCGACCCCACCCGCGTCGTGACCTTCGGCATCCTCCAGGCCATCACCGTCTGCTCGCTGATCGCCTGGCCGTTGCGCCGATTGAACCTGGGTGCGGCCCTCGGCGGCCTCGTGCTCATCGCCGCCACCGCCGTGCACGACCCGCGGTTCAGCGCGCCCGCGCTCGCCTGGACCGGCCTCGGCGCCACCGTCGCCCCCACCTTCGACTTCCAGCCCCTCGTCCCCTGGCTCGGCGTCGTCCTCCTCGGCCTCGCCGCCGGCTCCCACCTCGCCGCCCTCCCCAAAACGCTCGGATCCCCCCTCTGCGGATCCGAGCATTTTCGCGCACTGAGGGCCATCGGCCGCCACTCGCTCTTCGTGTACATGGCGCACGTCCCGGTCCTCGGCGGTATCATGCAGATCCTCGCCCGGATGCGCTCCTGATCGCCCTCGCCCTCGCCCTCTGCTCGCCCGTCCGCGCGAGCACGCACCCCGAGGTCGGCATCTACGATCGCTACCGCGTCGAGGTGCCCGATTACCCTGGTGCGGAGGCCACAAGCGACGGCGCCAGCGTGCTCCTCGCGCCCCCCTCGGACCTCCCCTGGACCATCGAGGAGGCCCCTTCCCTCGACGAGGACACCGGCGCCCTCCCCGGCGACGACCCCGGCACCTACGACGCGATCGAGGGCATCGACGCCCTCGCCGTCCGGCCCTGGCGTGAGGCCGGCATCGACGGCACGGGGATCAAGGTCGCCATCTTCGACTCGCAATTCTACCAGGCGAACCTCTGGGATTCGGAGCTCGGGACCTACCAGACGCACGACTGCCAGGGCGAGCGGAGCTGCGATCTGCCGATCGACACGCTCAACCCCGATTATTCCTTTGAGGAGGGCAGCCACGGCGTGGCCTGCGCGGAGGTCGTCCACGACATCGCGCCCGGCGCAGAGCTGCACCTGGTGCGGGTCAACGGCGGAACGACGCTGGAGAACGCCGCGGCCTGGGCGGAGCGCAACCACATCGACCTCGTCAGCATGTCGATGAGCTTCTTCAATTCGAGCTTCTACGACGGCAGCGGCACGGTGAGCGCCATCCCGGGGCAGATGGCGGCGGCGGGCACCCTGCTGGTCGTCTCCTCCGGCAACTACGCGACCGAGCACTGGGACGGGGACTTTCACGACCCGGACGGCGACGGCGACATGGACTTTCCCTGGGGTTCGGACTGCCTTCCGATGTACTACGGGGCGGGCGACCAGAGCGCTGTGCTCTCGTGGGACCAGTTCTCGAGCTGCGGCGACACAGACCTGGACATGTACGCCTACGATGCCGATGGCAACGTGATCGGACGGGGCGAGGGCAACCAGCCGGACGGCCAGAACTGCTCCCCCGTCGAGCGCCTGCCGCTGCACGTCGAGAAGGCGGGCTGGTACTGCACGAAGATCGTGCGACGGGCGGGCGACGCCAACGTGCACGTCGCCGTGTTCGCGCGCGATGGCTACATCTATGATGCAACGCCGGGAAGCATCGTGGATCCGGGGTCGAGCGACTCGGCCTACACGGTCGGCGCGGTTCGGGCGGTCGGGTACATCCAGAACGACGCGGAGGGCTTCAGCTCGTTGGGGCCAACGCAAGGTGGGCTTGCAAAGCCCGATATCGCCGGTCCGGACGGGCTGACGACCGCGGTGTTCGGCTCGCAGGGCTTCTACGGCACCAGCGCCTCGACGCCCGCCGTCATGGCAACGCTCGCGCTGATCATGCAGAAGGAAGGCATCTCCTCGCGCGAGGCGGCGAATGAGCTCGCCGGGAACGCCGTGAGCGAGCACCGGGACTGGACGGCCTGGGACGGCGCCTTCGGGGCTGGGAAGGCGCGGCTCTGGAGCGTCGATCCGCTCCGCGCAGGCTGCTCGACCGTCAACCCGCCCGATTCGGGTTGGGCGATCCTCCCGGCCTTGCTATGCTTGGTTGTTTCCCGCCGTCTGCCCCGCCGCCGAGAGTGACCGTCTTGCGCCCCACCCCGTTTCCTGCCTCGCCTACGGTCCGCCCGCCCCAGGCCACCCTGGCTGCCACCGTCGCCCTGATCGCGCTGTCGCCCGCCCTGGATGGCTGCCACATCTTCCAGGCGCTCGACATCAAATGCACGCAGGGCATGCCGTGCGCGCGCGGGTCAGGAGACACGGACACGGACACCGACACGGACTCCGACACAGACACCGATTCCGACACCGACACCGACACCGGGACCGTGTTGACTCCCACCCAGGGCTACGCGGTCGCGTACTCCGGGGGCGGCGTCGGCCACACGATCGTCTACGCGCCAGACGGCAGCCAGCTCTACGCCTGGGACGGCTACCTGGACATCGACGGCCCGGTCGCGTACGACGCGTCAACCGGCGCCGCGTGGGTCTTCTCGGCCGGCCAGATCGTCTCGCTCGCGGCCGACGGTAGCAGCTCCGCAGGCACCACGCCGTACAGCGCGACCTTCGACGCGGACGCTGCAAGTGGCACCGTCTGGGTCGTGTTCGGCACCGATCTCGGGATCTTCGACGAGTCCACAGGCGGCGCGACCTACCCGTTCAGTGACTCCCTCGTGGACGCTCGCGGCGTCGCCGTGAAGAACGGCACGGCCTACGTCGTGGACAACAACTTGCGGTCCGACGGCACCGGCAGCGCAGGCCCAGACCTGTTCCAGTGCACCACGCGCGGCTCCTGCTCGCTGCTGTACCAGGACTTCGACACCTCCGCAGCCCGCGGCCGCAACGTGTTCTACGGACCGAACGACGAGGCGTACAGTTGCACCGGCGCCGGTGCCGTCTACTCCATCGCCAACCTCAAGAACGGCACCACCGCGCCCGAGGCGTTCTTCGACGCCATCACCCTCTCCGACGTCTCGGACTGCGGCTGGGACGCCGGCTCGCAGGAATTCCTGTTGTACTCCGCCTCCAACGGTGTCATCCGGATGAAGGAGGACAGCACCGGCAGCGTGGTGACGCCCAACCCGGGCGGGTACTCGGGCGGGCGCGCCAGCTTCTACCAGCCGTAGGCGCTGCCCACGCGGGCGCCCGGTGAACCTGGGGCCGCCACCGCGTCGGCGACAGGCTATTCTTGCCGGATGACCGCTACGCTTGGCTCCGTCCGTCGGTTCGCGCCCCTCCTCGTCCTGCTGGCCGGCTGCAAGGGCTGCAAGGACACCCCCTCGTTGCCGGCAGACCTCACCGCGCTGGATGCGAGCGTGGCGGGGGTCTACGCCGGCGAGGGCGTCGGGGTCGGCCAGGCGACGGTGCCGGCGTTCGCGACCAACGCCATCGGGGCGGCCGTGGTGGCGACGGACCTGGCGGCGACGGGCGGCACGTTGACGGTCGACGGGCAGGGCTGGGGGACGGTCACGGCGACGGCGACGAGCGCGATCACGGCGACCAGCGGTGGCTTCTCGGCGAGCGGTACGGGCTGGGTCACGACGGCGACGCCTCCGTCGTTCGAAAACCCGGCGAACGCGATCGCGTCGATGGCATCGCCGCCCTCGCAGCTTGCCGTGGCGGGAGGCGGGGTGGTGTGGCTGTCCGGCACCTCGGTGTGGTGGGCGGCTGAGGAGGGCCCGGCCGTGCCCGTGGCGACGCTGCCGGACGACATCATCGCCATCGAACCCGTGCAGATCGACAAGGACGGCATCACCGATCTGGTGCTGTGGAGCCCAACGACGGCGGTCCTCCTGCGCGGGCGGGACGGCGGCGGGCTCACGTTCGCGGCCGGGTGGACGGCGGTGGCTGGCCAGACGATCGTGGGGTGCGACGTGCAGGATCTCGACGGCGACGGGCTCGTGGACGTGCAGGTCGCCACGACGAACGGCTCGGGGACGGACGTGGCGTGGATGCTCGGCGATGGGTCGGGCTGGGGCTTGGGCGACGTGCTGACGGCCGACTACGTCACCATGGGCATCGCCGGCGAGGACTACACGGGCGACGGCATCATCGAGCCGAGCCTCATCAGCGAGGACGGCCTGCTGCACCGCTACGCGCACGTGCAGAACGGCTGGGAGGTCGCCCAGTCAAGCGACATCTCGCTGGGAATGGGGCCCGGAACCCGGCTTTACCCGTCCGCCGATCTGAACGACGATGGCATCCCCGAGATCATCGCGGTCGGCCCGCTGCTCGACGGCACCGGCACGCAAGCGCTCGCGCTCACCGCGGGCGCCACGAGCATGTTGACCTACAACTTCTACACGGCCGACAGCACTCGGAACCTCCCGTCCTACGCCGCGCTCTCCTTCGGCGACCTCTCGGGCGACGGCATCCCGGACCTCGCCCTCGCGAGCAACCTCGGCTTTCTGCGCATCGCCTGGAACGCCAACCACATGACGGACGACGGGACCGGAACGGGCGTCGCCTCGCCCGCTTTTGAGAGCGTCGTCAGCACCGAATTCCCCACCGCCAACGGCGTTGGCATCGGCCAACTCTCAGACGATGGCATCGAGGACGTGCTCCTCGCCGGCGACTCCTACGTGACCACCCTCATCGGCGCCGCGCTAGCGGACGACCCGAACACGTTCACCGACGAGACAGGCCAGTGGAAGGGCCCCGCGTCGCGCTTCGCCGTGTTCAACCTGGGTATTGCCGGCGAGCCCGTCGTCGAGGACCTGAACGGCGACGGCGCGCTGGACTTCCTCTCGTTCACCCAGAACAGCAACGGTCTGGCCCTGCAAACCTGGCATTCCTACCCCGCGACCGACACCGCGACGGCAGGCTGGACGAACGCGGGCGGCGTGGCCGTCGCAGCAGCGGCGGAGCCGGTCGCGCTGGCGATCTGTGGCGAGACGGCTTGGGCGCTCGACACGGAGGCCGGATCGACGGTGCTGCGCGGGTTTTCGCTCGACGCGGCGGGTGTGGCCGGAGCCGTGCTCACCCAGGCCAACGTGAACGGGGATCAGCTCCTTTGCGGCCCGTTTGTCGACGGGACCGTGGTCGCGGTGGCCGATCACGCTGGGTCAACGCTGACCAGCGTCACGTCCGTGGGCGTCGCGACCTCGGCCCCCCTCCCCGGACCGACCGTCGGTTCCGCGGACACCGATGGTGACGGGGTCATGGAGGTGGTCTCCCTTCCTGACGCCGGGCAGATCCTGGCGTACGACGACGGCACCGGCGTGGACGCGCTCGTTGAGGCCACCGCCGACCAGGTCCGGGTGAACGACACCGGTATCGGCCGCGCCAGCTTCGGCGGGACCCCGTCGCTCTCCGACGCCGATGGCGACGGTGTTCCCGACGTCGTCTTCCAGGATGCCGGCACCGTGTGGATCTACCGGGTCCTCGACAACGGCGGCCTCGGCCTCGCCCCACCCACCGTCTTCCAAACCGTCCGGCCCGTCCAGGGCGCCGCCCATTTCGGCGACGTGACCGGCGACGGCGTCCCCGATCTCATGATGCTCGGGAACGCGGAAGATGCGAACTTCGCGGGGACGTGGCTGGTGGAGTCGGGAGCCTGACGGGCCGCAGGGGCCGGTGACGGCTGACAGGGTGACAACCGTCACCCCCGCACTGACGGTTGTCACCCAACAAATAGTCGGCGTTTACCCATAGGCACAGGACTTGCACGGCGGTGATGTACTCCCCCGAGGCCTCATGTCCGCGTCCCTCCCCAGCCGCTTTCCAACCCCGCTGCCCACCGACCCCTGGGCGCAGATCGTCCTCCCCGCGCTCGCCGGTGAACACGAAGCCGTCGTACACGCTGTCGACCAGGTGGTGGCAGATGGGGTGGATGGCGACCTGCTCGCGGTCAGCGCACGAGCGATGTTCGCGATAAACCTGAACTTCCGGGCGGAGCGCCTCGCAATCGCTGCCTACCAGGCCGGCGGGGTGGAGGCGGACCGCCTCACCGTCCAGCACCGATTGGATGGACGCGCACGGGTCGCGGGCATCGCCGCGCGAACGCCACATCCGGGCGCGCGGGCGGAGGTCTGGTGTGATCTGGCAGGCCGGGATCTCATCGAGGGCGACCTGGGAGGCGCGCGCGAGGCGGTGGAGGCCGCGTTGCGAGTCCTGCCGGAGCACTGCGAAGCGCGGCACTGGAGCCGGTTTCTCGCGGACGCGGCGCAGCCGGTGGCGTGCTTCGCACGGGCGGCGCGCGGGTTGGCGATGCTCGGCGGCACGGCCACGACAGACGCACGGGCGCTCGTCGCCCCGGCCCGGACCGGGTTCGTCTCATCCGAGCGCTGGGCGCGTCGCCACGGAGCGGTTGGCCCTGCGCCGGCGACCGGCTCAGCCCTGGAGCGCCTGGCCGAGGCGGGGATCCCGCGCCCACGCCTGCTTCCCGCGCGCGGGCTGAACCGCCGGCCCGCGTCCGATGGCGTCGTGGCGGTGGAGCTGCTCGCTGACGAGGTCGACGCGTTGGCGCAGGAGGGTCGCACGGCCACCGAGGGCATGCGGGAGTTGCTGGCGGAGGTTCGTCGGCACGATCCCGCAGCGCAGGCGAATGGCGTGCGCGTGTGCGCGCGGCTCGCGTCACGTACGGAGGCGCTCGTGCCCATCGCCCTCGACGCCGTCGACCGACTGCTGCCTCACGACCCGGAGGCCTGGATGCCCTGGGCGGCGCTGCTCGGCGCGGCATCGCGCCCGGACCGCTCCGTTCGGTTTGCCCGTTCAATCCTGGGCGATCCGGGGGCCCGACCGGAGGCCGTGCTGCTCGCGTACCAGGCGCTGGTGCGGTGCGGGCTTGGGGATGAAGCGAGCCGCTACTCGCGCTCGGCAGCGTCTCCGGCCGGGGGCTCCGCGGTGTGAGCCCCCGCGGCACCAAGCCGTCGCGTCGCCCATTGACCGGCCACGGCCTGCTGCGCCGTCAGCGCGTCGGGGACAGGGGCGGCGTCAGCGCGAAGCTGCGCCTCAGCGAGCGTTGGATGCGTGACGAACGCGTACATCAACACCCCCGTCGCCCGATCCTTCAGGAGGTAGTGGTGCGGACCGGCGTTCGCCAGCGACCCGTGTTCCAGCCCGATCTCCCGTGTGCGCTCGGCGTCCGCCCGCAGCAGTCCCTTGGGATCAAGCGTGAATATCGTCGCCGGGCCTTGGACGGCGAGCGCCTCGTCCCACGCCGATGCGAACGGCCAGAAGGGCTCCCGGTGCGATTTCAAGCGCGCCTAGGCGTCCGGCGCGAGGCGGATGAGGTGAACGACCACAGCGACGATCAGCGCAACGCTGCCGAGGCCGACGAAGAGGGCGTAGGGCATGCGCGGATTGTATCCTCAACCCCGGGCGGCCGAGCGCTGGCATCGTCGGCCCGACGCCGTCAGCCTTCCGCGTTCCCCTGCGGTGGCTCGCGTTCAGCTTCGGACGCGGACTTCAGCGCCGCCAACCGCTCACGGCGGCGCGCGGGCTCCTCCGCTTGCTCCCGACGCGAGGACCGGACCGCGAAATTCTGGACCGCGTGGAACACGAGGACGACGCTGACGAGCGCGCGCACGGCGAGCTGATCCTCGACGCCCGGGAGCCAAACCGCGAGCGTTCCCCCAAGGTCGAGCCCGGTGATCGTCCAGAACACCGCTGGGATCAACGCGAACCGGGGGAGCGCGAGGCGGTTGACCGCCAGGAGCAGGAAAAGCGCAATGAGCTCGGCTTGCAGGCCCATGATCACCTACAGCGCGGGCGTCGGCGCGACCGCGACGTTGTCGAGCAGCCGCACACCGCCGTAGCGAGCGGTCACGATGACCCGCGCAGGCGCGGTCACCGGCGCATCGTCGGGCAGGGGCTCCAGCGAGTCCGCGTCGACGATGGCGAGGTAGTCGAGGCGGTCGGAGTCGACGAGCGCGCGGCCGGCGGCGGTGCGCTGACCAAGGTTCCAGGCGGCCGGAGCGTCGCGCACGGCGAACAGCGCACGATGCAGGCTGCGGGCGCGTTCTCGCTGCGTCGCGGTCAGGTACACGTTGCGGGAGGAGAGCGCGAGGCCGTCCGTGTCGCGCACCAGCGGACCGGAGAGCACCTCGATGGGCAGCGCGAGATCGCGAGTCATCGACCGGAGCACGGTGAGCTGCTGGTAGTCCTTCTCGCCAAAGCAGGCGACGGTGGGCTGGACGACCCCAAACAGGCGGGAAACGACGGTTGTAACGCCCTCAAAGTGCCCGGGACGCTCGGCACCCTCCCAACGCGACGTCACGCCGGACACGACCACCTGGGTGCGGAACGTCGCCGGGTAGAAGCCCTCCGGGATGAACAGCACGTCCACACCGACCGCGGCGCACTTTTCAGCGTCGCCGTCGAGGTCGCGGGGGTAGCGCGTCAGGTCGTCCGTCGGTGCAAACTGGAGCGGGTTCACGTAGATGCTGACAACGAGCTGGTCGCAGCGCGGCCGGGTGAGCGCCATGAGCGACGTGTGGCCGCGATGGAGGTACCCCATCGTTGGCACAAAGCCGACGCGCACGCCGCGATGTGCCTGGCCGAACGCCTGCATCTCGGAGACATCGCGGATGATTCGCATGGTCTCGTCCCTCGCCGTTCAGTAGCTGTGGGCAGCGGTTGGGAACGCCCCGCTCTTGACGTCCGCCACGTAGCGGCGCATTGCGTCGGTGATCGTGCCTTCAAGGTCCGCGTAGCGCTTCAGGAACTTCGGCGAAAATTGCTGGTTCATCCCGAGCATGTCGGTGCACACCAGGACCTGCCCGTCGCACTCCGGCCCGGCGCCGATCCCGATGGTGGGGATGCCAAGCTCGGCCGTGATCTGGGCCGCGAGCGCCGGTGGTACCATCTCCAGCACGATCGCGAAGGCGCCCGCTTCGGCCACCGCGTGCGCGTCCCTCACGATCCGCTCGGCGTTCTCCTTCTCGCGACCCTGCACCCGAAACCCGCCGAACGCGTTGACCGACTGCGGCGTCAACCCCACGTGCCCGACGACCGGGATGCCCGCCTCCACGATCGCCGCGATCGCCGGCGCAGAGCGAACCCCGCCCTCCAACTTCACGCTTTGTGCCTTGCCTTTCTGCACCAGCACGCCCGCCGTCTGCATCGCCTGCGCCACGCTCACCTGGTAGCTCATGAACGGCATATCCACCGTCAAATGCGCGTTTTCGAGGCCCGCCGCCACGCAGCGCCCATGGTAGGCCATGTCCTCGACCGTGACGGAGAGCGTGTCCGACCCGCCCTGGATCACCATGCCGAGCGAGTCGCCGACCAGCACCATGTCGACGCCCGCCATGTCGACGAGCCGCGCCATCTGCGCGTCGTACGCCGTCACCATCACGATCCGCCCGCCCTTGTCTCCCGCGTCGTAGGCGGCTTTTTTGCGACGAAGCAGGTCGGGAGCGGTCAGACGGGACAAACGGCGTCTCGGGTTGCGGGCTCACCGTCGGCGAACCAGTGGGGAGCGACGCTATCAAGAAACGCGGGGCACCGGTACTGCGCGGGTCTCCCATCCCCCTTTGGGCGGCTCCGCAAGCCCGGGGCCCGGTCGCCCGACAACGGTGGAACGCCGCACAACCCCGCAGCGCCCGCCTGCACCTGCGGACCCACCCCTCGGCCCGGCTCCACTAGTTACAATGCTCATCCCGTAATTCATAACATCGTGATACGAATTACACCCCGAACATTGTCACAGCGGTCTCATCCACCCGCAGCCGGAGCGTGATCCGCGCTCCCCCCCACCCCAAGCAGCGCGATCGCACCGAGGACGACGCCCAGCCACAGCGTCGCCAGCCGGATCAGGAGCGCGCTGGCGAGGGCAGAGCCCGGGTCCAGGCCCGTCACCAGCCGCTTCGGAAGCTCGACGAGCACGCCGTCCGCGATGCCAAGCCCGCCGGGCGACGCGCCACCCGACACGGTCGCGAACGCGTAGAGGAACGTGCTGACGCCGAGCGTCGGATCAGCGCCAAAACCCTTGAGCACGCACCAGTACCCCACGCACTCGCCGCCCCACGCCACCATGCTCACGGCCACCGTGATCACGAGCGGCACCGGCGCCACGCAGATCCGCATCGCCGTGTACATCTCGATGAGGCGTCCGGCGATGCGGTCGAGCAGGGGGAGCCGGGCCATGGTGTTGAGGATGGCCATGGAGAGCGGTTCGCTGGCGAGGACGACCAGAAGGGCCGCGGTCATGCCGATGGGCACGAACACGTAGGAGGCCTTGTCCCCGGCGTAGGTGCTGACGGAGATGGCTGCCAGGACCAACGCCGCGATCCCGTCCGTCAGCCGCTCGGTGACCAGCGCGGGGATGGTGTGCGACATCGGCGTACCGGTGCGCTCCCGAACGAGCCAGGGCTTGAGCAATTCACCGACCTTGCCCGGCGAGATCACCATCGCCAGCCCGGAGCCGAAGATCGTGGCGTTCTCCTTCAGCGGGATCTTCACGCCGAGGCGACCGAGCAGGTACTGCCACTTCCAGAACCGCAGGCTGTAGTTCAGGAGCGTCAGCAGGATCGCCGGCACGTAGTAGAGCCAGTTGAACCTGCCAAGTGCGTCGCGCACGGAGCCGATGCCAACGTACACGCTCCCGCCCGCGTAGAGCAGCGCGGCGATCGCGATGCCCCAGGCAAGCCACCGCCGGAAGCGCGAGACGAGGTTGCCGGCGGAGGGCGGTTCGGGGGCCGCAGCGCGGGCCTCGCCGGGGCGGGAGGTCATGGGGCTGGGGTCGCTGATGATCACGGGGCGTCCGGGGTGGGGAGGCAGTGGTAGAGCATGAGGTTCGGGCCCATCCGCGCGAAGGACGAATAGTCGGCGTGCGGCAAGTAGAGGGCGTCCTGTTGGTCGAGGATCTCGGGGGCGGCGGGCGGAGGGCCGCTGTCGACGGTCGCGGCCTCGTCATGGACGGGATCGCAGCTCTGGGCGTAGGCGCGCACGGACTCGGGCACGCTCGCGTAGAACGTCAGCGGGTAGTCTTCGAGTTCAAGCCAGAAGTCGGCGGGGACGAGGTCGCCAGGAGTGCCGGAGCGGGCGAGATCGTCGGCGTCGACCTGGCTGACAAAGTCGATGCCGGGCTTTCGGATGTAGAGCACGTCGTACATGGGGCGCGCGGGGTTGTACCATTTCAGGTCGTCGGGCTTGCGAAAGCCGGCGGCGTCGGCTCGACCGGCCTTCGCAACGTACTCGCGGGTCTGGTTGGCGACGTTGCGCTGGAGCATCGGCGCGCCGGTGTAGGCGCCCGCGTGGACGATGACGGCGTTCGTCGGTACGTTCTGCTCGATCCACCGGCCCATCGAATCGCGCGTGTCGCCGGCCGCGACGAGGCGGTCGGTTAGGATGGACCAGGTGAGGGGGTTGATGAGGAGGACCGCAAACCAGGTCCCGCGGATGACGCCGGGAAGGGCCGACAATCCTCGAACCACGACGATTGGTTGCTCTGCGACCCACCACCCCAATGCCACGCACAGGAACGGCAGCAGCGGCAACGCGTAGCGGAAGAACGCCGTTTCACCGCGGCCTATCACGACGTAGTACGCGACGGGGAAGGAGAGCCATAGCAGCGCCCGTCCCCGCTGTCCGGGCCAGATCGGCCAGGTGAACGCCGCGACCCCGGCGAGCAGGACGAAGACCAGCCCCTGCGTTTCCCGCAGCGTCTCCAGATGCCTGCTCCACCCCCTCCCCACGTCCACGTACTGCCCGTCCGCGAGGTGCGCGGATTCGTACTGAAAATCCTTCCAGAACGTCGGAAAGTCAAGCACGACGTAGGGGCTGCCCAGCAGAAACGCCCCCACCATCACGCACGCTGCCATCGCCACACGAGTGGCCATCGCCCGACCATCCCTCGCCCGTCCCCCCGCGGATGCTCCGAGCACTCCCGCGATCGCCACCGGCAGCGCGACCAACCCCGCCGTGTACTTGGTGCTCGTCGCCAGCCCGCCGATCGCGGCCGCGACGAGCAGATCGCGCATCCGGCCCGACGTCATTGCCCGCTCGCACAACATCACCGTCGCGATCACGAGCGTGACCATCATCGTGTCCGTCACCCCGAAGTGGCTGTCTCGCACGGCGAGCATCGACACCGCAAAAAGTGCTGCTGTCACCAGCCTTCCCGGCGCACGCAGGAGCAGCGCGACGCCCAGCGTCCCCATGAACGCGCTCCAGGCGCGCATCCACAGCCGGAACGAGACCGCCCCGTCAAAGAACGAGCGAAGGAAGTCGTCTTTGGACGCGTACTCGCCCGTCATCCGGCCGACCGCGTACTTCACCCCAAAGAGCCCGAACACCACGTACTTGTGCAACGTGGGGTAGTTGAAGGAGTGCGGGTCGAGGTCGCCGGTCCCGAACTTCATCGCCTGGAACGCGATGGTCAGCTCGTCGGGCCGCGCCTCCGCCATCGGCAGGCCAAAGCCCAGGCCCGAAAAACGCAGCGTCGCGGCCACGAGCACGATCAGGCAGGCAGCGACGGTCTCGGCGCGGGTGGACACCACCAGACGTATCAAGAAACCGGTTAGGTGCGGCCCATGCCCGGCTTTCGGATCACCTCGCGGACGATGGGCTCGATGGAGGTCTCCGCGTCCAACTGGCCCGTCGCGCTCGGCCAGGGCCTGGAGCGGCTCGGCGTCGTCGCCAGCATGGATCGCATCGCGTGTGAGGCACACCCAAACGGCACGATCCTCGTGCGCGACGTGCGGAGTGGGCAGGGTTTTGTCGTGCAGCCGCTCGACGAGGCGATCGGGAGGCCGGAGGAGACGGACGAGGTCTTCGCGGCGCCCGAGGACACGGACGACGGCGTGACGGCCGAGGAGAAGGTGATCCTCCCGTTGATCGCCGAGATCAGCCGGGCACCCTCCCGCAGCATCGCGATCCAGCGCGCACTGGACGCCGCCGTGGCGATGGTGCCGTCCGAGAGCGGCGCCGTACTGCTCACCGAGCGCGGCGGGGCGATGGGCTTTGCGGGCGCGTTCGGACCCGAGGCGCACAAGCTACGGGACGTGGCGATCCCGGCCGGCAGCGGCTTCGCTGGCTTTTGCGCCTCGCGGCTGACGGCGCTCTCGATCAAGGACCCCTACGCCGACTCCCGCTTCTGCCGCGCCATCGACGACATCACCGGGTACAAGACCCACAGCCTGCTCGTGGTCCCGGTAGCCCTGGACCGTCGCGGATTCGGGTGCCTGGAGCTGGTGAACGTGATCGGGCACGCTGGCTTTGACGACGGCGCGATGGCGCTCCTCTCCCAGGTCGCGACCGCCCTGGCGGTCCGACTCGCCGCATCCGGGCCCGTTGAGCCGAGCATGGAGCGACCGAAGGCGAGCCGCGTCCCCGCGTCGTCGCCGAGCCCGCTGGCGTCGATGCGACCGAAGGGAGAAACCCCGCGTTCGTCCAAGGCGAACGACAAACCCGAGTGAACGAGGACGCGGTACGGGCCGCGTTGCAGGCGCTCGCCCTGCCAGCGCTCGTCACTTCGGCGGTAGGGTGGCGGGATCGCCGGTTGAACCTGCCCTCCCCCGCGTGGGGGCTCGGCGTCCTGCTCGCGTGGTTGCAGGTCGGCGCGATGGGAATGCTGGCGACGGGGACGCTGTACCCGGCGTCGGTGTTGGGGTGGCTCGTACTCGGAGTCGCAGCGCTCGACCGACTCGGGCGTCCGTACGCCCCTCCACCCGGCGCAGCCCCACCACCGGCCTCGGCCAGCACGCGGGCCTCCATCGTCGCCTGGTTCGGGGTTTGCCTGCTCAGCTTTGCCCTTCTCGCCATGGCCGCCGTCCCGCCCTGGTACCGCGACGAGATGGTCTACCACCTCGCCCTCCCCCAGCAGTTCGTGGCCGCGCACGCCTACACCCACCCGGACGACAACATCTTTGCCAGCTTTCCCCTCGGCTGGGAGAGCATCGTCGCCGCTGCGATGGCGCTCGGCGTGGAG
This sequence comes from uncultured Pseudomonadota bacterium, assembly GCA_903844155.1. Lineage (GTDB taxonomy): Bacteria > Myxococcota_A > UBA796 > UBA796 > SXON01 > CAIUMM01. Next base: position 31,403 of record CAIMSU010000190.1, read on the forward strand.
AACCCCCGCGAGCTGGGCGCGTGGGTCACCATCGCAGACGCCCTCGCCATCGCCGGGATCGCCGGGCAGCTTGGCGCGACGGCGCTCGGCAGGGCAACCGCGGCGGGCGTGTTCCTGCTCATCCCAACCGTGTGGGAATTCGGGCCCTCGGCCTACGTCGAACCCTGGTTGATCCTGGTCATGCTGCTGGGCATCTCCGCGGTGATCCGCGTCGCGTCGTCGACACCGAACGGCGCGCCCGCGGGATCCGCGCGCGGGGGGCTGGTCGCGTGGGAGGTCGGCATCTGGGCCGGGTTCGCGGCGTCCGCGAAGTACCCCGGGCTCGTCATTGCAGCCGCGCTCGTCCTGGCGCTCCCGCGGGGCCGCCTGAGGGCCCTGGTGCCCGCGGTCCTCATCGGGGCGCCCTGCTACATCCGGAATGTCCTTGAGCGCGGGAACCCGGTTTTTCCGCTCGCGTTCGGGGTGTTCGGCGGCAGTGGCTGGGACGCCACGCGCGCCTGGGCCTACGGCGTGACCCTCGACGACTACGGCCAGGGCCGCTCGCTCCTTGACTACGTGCTCCTCGTCCCACGCCTGTTCCTCACACGCGACCTGAACACCGGCTTCCAAGGCTCCATCGGCCCCGTCCTCGCCCTCGGCGCCTACGCGCTCGCCCGCGCCGCCTGGCCCCGTGTGACAGTCCTCCTCCCGCATTTCGTATCCACGCGTGACGAATTACGGGATGAGCATCGTCACGCGGGGCTGGCATCGGCGCTGGTGATCGGGGCGATCGGCTGGACGGTCTGGTGGGCGTTGACGGTACAGCAGGTGCGATTCTGGCTGCCGGCTGCCGCGATACTGGCGGTTGGCGTTGGGTTGTTCGCGAGTCGGCCCGTGTGTGCGCTGCCGATCTGGATCGGCGCTTTTGCCTGGGGGTGGCTGCCGGATGGGATGCTCTGGAACCGGCAGGAGACGACGGCGTGGTGGGCGGGCGACGTCTCGCGGGAGACCCTTCGGGACCACCTCCTCCCCGAATCCGCGCCCGTCTATCGGGACATCCCCACCCTCGTCCCGGAGGGCGAGACGGTCTGGCTGGTCTGGATGCGCGATTTCACCTGGGACTTTCCGCGCCCGTTTCGGGAGGACAGCGTGTTCGAGGGCTGGCGCCTGGAGACGGCGCTGGACGCAGACAAGCTCCCCACCGACGTCGACTTCCTGTTGGTGAACGAGCGCTTTTTCCTGACCGGCACCAATGCGGACTGGGACGCGACCCACACGCTCGTCGTGGGGCGTACCGAACGCCTGCGCGCGACGTGGGCCGAATGGCACGACCATGGTGACATCACGGAGATAAAGCGGTGGGGGAAGGTGGTCTTGTACGCGATCCACCCCCGCCCTGGCCCCGGTTGAGCTGGCAAGGCGCGCCTGTCAGTCATCCAACCGTAGCACTGCGAGGAACGCCTCCTGCGGCACCTCCACGCTGCCGATCTGCTTCATCCGCTTCTTCCCCTCTTTCTGCCGATCGAGGAGCTTGCGCTTCCTACTGATGTCGCCGCCGTAGCACTTGGCGGTGACGTCCTTGCGCATCGCCTTGACCGTGGTTCGCGCGATGACCTTCGCGCCGATCGCGGCCTGGATCGCGACGTCCCACATCTGGCGGGGGATGAGGTCCTTGAGCTTGACCGTGAGTTGGGCGCCCTTGCGACTCGCAACCGAGCGATGGCAGATGTTGGAGAGCGCGTCGACGATCTCGCCGTTGACGAGGATGTCCAGCTTGACGAGATCACCCTCTTCGTAGCGGATGATCTCGTAGTCCATGCTCGCGTAGCCCTTGCTGACGCTCTTGAGCTTGTCGAAGAAGTCGAACACGACCTCGGCGTACGGAATCTCGTAGGTCAGGATGACGCGCCCGGTGCCGGCGTACTCAAACTTGACCTGGTTTCCCCGGCGCTCTTCGCAGAGCTTGAAGAGGTTGCCGAGCCAGGCCTCGGGCGTGTGAATCGTCAGGCGGGCGATGGGCTCGAGGATGGCGTCGATGCGGCCAATGTCCGGGAGCTTGGACGGGCTGTGGATCGTGATCTGCTCGCCGGTCTTGAGCTTGACGTCGTAGACGACAGACGGGGCGGTGGTGATGAGGTCGAGGTCGTACTCCCGCTCCAGTCTGTCGTGGATGACCTCCATGTGCAGCAGGCCCAGAAAGCCGCAGCGAAAGCCGAAGCCCAGCGCGTCCGACGTCTCGGGCTCGAAGTTGAAGCTGACGTCGTTGAGGCGGAGCTTTTCCAGCGACTCGCGAAGGTCCTGGTAGGCCGCCGAGTCGGTCGGGAAGATGCCCGAGAAGACCATCGGGCGAACCTCCTTGAACCCCTCCAACGGCGCCGAAGCCGGGCGTTGGAAGTGGGTGACGGTGTCGCCAACCCGGGCATCCGCGAGCGTCTTTACATTGGCGATGATGAACCCGACCTCGCCCGCGCACAGCTCCGGTCGTTCCATCGCCTCGGGCGTGAAGACGCCGACCTTGAGCACATCGTGGATGGCCCCGGTTGACATGAACTGCACGCGCTCGCCCTTCTTCAGCGTGCCGGCCTTCACTCGGACGAGGATGATGACCCCTACGTAGGAGTCGAACCAACTGTCAAAAATCAACGCCTGCAGCGGGGCCTCGCGGTCGCCCTTCGGCGGTGGGATCCGCTCTACCAACGCCTGCATCAGCCCCTCGATGCCCTGGCCCGTCTTCGCACTGACGAGCTGTGCATAGGCAATGTCGACGCCGACGTTGTCCATCAACTGTTGCAACACACGGTCCGGCTCAGCGCCCGGCAGGTCGATCTTGTTGACGACAGGGAGAATCTCCAGCCCGGCCTCGATCGCCAGGTACACGTTCGCGAGCGTCTGCGCCTCGACGCCCTGCACAGCGTCGACCACCAGAATCACGCCCTCGCACGCCGCAAGCGCGCGACTCACCTCGTACCCGAAATCGACGTGCCCCGGCGTGTCGATGAGGTTGAGCAGGTAGATCTCCCCGTCCAACGCCCGCCATTGCAGCGCGACCGTCTGCGCCTTGATGGTGATGCCGCGCTCGCGCTCGATGTCCATCTTGTCGAGGTACTGCTCGCGCATCTCCCGATCGCTCACCGCCCCAGTGATGCGCAGAAGCCGGTCGGCGAGCGTACTTTTCCCGTGGTCGATGTGCGCGATGATCGCGAAGTTACGGATGCGCGAGAGCGGGATCGTCGACGAGTCCGTGGTCGCCTGCGGGGCGAGGATGACGGAGCCTGCGGTGGCGGTGGAGGAGGGGGTGGCCATGGAACGCGGCGGGTAACCGGACGGTGGGGGTTCGGCCCATCCGCGCGGCGGCCGGACCGACGGAAAGGCAGGTCGCACGCAGAGGCGGACAGTCGCGCACGCCGACCTTCGGGGTATGCTTCCCCAATGCCGGCGAGTCGACGATCGATCCACCGCTTTCCGTGGCCGGGGGCGGCTCTCGCGCTCGCGGCAGGATGCGCGAAAGAGCCATGCACAGGCGAGGTCGAGGTGAGGGTTGACGTAGAGGGAGACGCGGCCGCGACCGTCACCTACACCGACACGCACGGGAACGGCGGCGCCTGTCTGTCGGCGTACGATCCAAGCGGGGCGGACCCGGACGACTGGGTCTGCTCCTCCGGGAGCCGCGGCGACATCACGGTCACGGCCGGGGGGTCCGGCCTCTATCCGCAGTCGCAGACCGCCCATGTTGCGACGTCAAAAGGGAGCTGTGACGTTGTCCAGACCATGACCTTTCAGTTGGAGGGCAACCCCGCCCCCCTCGGCGGCACCGCAGGCTGGGACCCGGTGATGGTCGACACCTGCGGCACCACCGACTGCGTGCCAGTGCTGACGGACGAGGCCGGCGTGGACCAGCCCCTCGTCGCCCTCACGACCGAGGGAGAAATCGACGCCTGGCGGCCAGCTTCTGTCCTGCCCATCGGCGAATACACCCTCTCGGCGCCGAACATGGCCGGCTGGCCGGGCTGGACTGCGCCGCACCCGGTCACCGATTACGGCCAAGCGCCCGGGTTCGACGCCCAGACGCTCGTCGGCACCCTCTGGTCCTTCTCCCTCCCGACCACCAGCTCGATCAGCCTCCCGGGTGACGTCTTCGGGACCGTGATCTCGCTGTACACGATGAACGTTCAGGTGCAGATCGTCACCGTCGCCGACGACGGCACGAGCGACGTACGAATCCTCGTCGACGACTACACCACGCACAACCCCTGCATCTTCACCGAGGCCGTCGGCGCCATCGACGGCAACGGCCTGTTCACCTTCTCAGACGACAGCGAGTCCATCACGCTCTCCGACAAGTCCTGGTGGCCGCTCCTCGACGTCACCGACATGTCGATGCGCTGGGGCTGGACCGCGGACAGCAGCGAGGCCGGGGGCGTCGAGGCAGCCTTGACGATTGACACACGCGGGTTGGATCCCCTGGTCGCGAAGGACGGGGACACCGCTGCCGATCTCGGCGCTGCCTGCCAGACCGTCGCCGACTGGTTCGCCGCCACCTGCCAACCCTGCGCCTCCGACGGCGAGCCCTACTGCGTCGACGTGCGCCTGTACGGCGGCCTCCTCACCCCCTCCACAACCGACCTCCCCACCGACCCCGCGACCTGCGGCGTCGACCTCCAAACGGGGCAGGCAAGCTGCGACTTCAGCGGGTTGACGTGCGCGGGGGTGTTCTTTCCGGTGGGCGGGTTTGCGGCATTGTTGGGACGGAGGCGGTCGGTCAGCTCAACGCGCCCGAAGCGCGCAGGTGCGCCCGCAGCTCCTTGAGCGCGTCTGTCTGCCGCACGCGGGCGAGGCGGGCGAGCAGGGCGAGGTCCGGGCGCTCCGGCAGGTCAGGCCCGCCAAGCGTGTAGCATTCGTCGGCTGCCAAAAGGCGCGGACCCGGAGGCGCGTGTGATAGCGGTTATCGACCGAGCTAAAGTCGGTTAGTAACCGTTATCGCACATGCTCTACACCTACGCCGGCCCCGACCCCGCCGAGCATGCCGTACTGCTGCGAATCGCGGCGCTACGGGGCTTGCTCCGTCACGACGTCGCCACGGATACCCGGCGTTGGACGGGGCTCCTCGCGCGTGTCACCCGCGCCCGCGCCTTGCGCGCCTCCAACAGCATCGAGGGCATCCACGTCTCCCGCGAGGACGCGCTCGCGACGGTGGACACCGAAGACACAGCCAGCGCGGACCGCCCGACACGCCTCGCCGTTCAAGGCTTTCAATCGGCCATGACGTACATCCTCCAGCGTTGCCGCACGCCCGAGTTGCAGTTCACGGACGAATTCGTCCTCGGCATCCACTACATGATCACGCAGTCGGACCTACGGGCCAACCCCGGGAATTGGCGTCCCGGCTGGGTCGGCGTTCGGAACACCCAGACGGGCGGCCTCGTCCATGAAGGCGTCGACCGCGAGCTGCTCGTGCCGCTCATCGGCGAGCTGGTCGCGACGATGAACGAGCGTTCCGGCGAGCCGATGATCCGCGCGGCGCTCGCCCACCTGAACCTGGCGATCCTCCACCCCTTCTCCGACGGCAACGGTCGCACCGCGCGGTGCCTGCAGACCGCGGTCCTGGCGCGGGACGGACTCGCGGCGCCGATCTTCTCCAGCATCGAGGAGTACATCGGCTTCAACCAAGCGAGGTACTACGCCGTGCTTGGCGAGGTTGGCGGAGGGCGCTGGGCGCCGACGTCGTCAACACAGCCCTGGATCCGCTTCTGCCTGCTCGGCCACTACCGCGAGGCTCAGGATTTGTTGCGGCGGGTCCGGCAATTCGACCGTCTCTACCAGGAATTGCAGGTGCTCGTCGGGCGCGCGGGAATTCACGAACGTGCCACCCTGGCCCTCCTCGAAGCGGCGACGGGAAACCGCGTGCGCAACGCCAGCTACCGCGCGTCGGCTGAGATCTCGAACACCCTGGCGACCCGGGACCTGAAGTTGCTCGTCGACGCCGGCCTGCTCGCCGCAGAAGGCGACAAACGCGGCCGAGAATACGTGGCCGGTCCCGAGGTTCGGCGCCTCGCCGCGGCGACCCGGGTTCCGAGGGCGACCGACGACCCGTTCAATCCCGGGGGTGTACAGACGCCCCTGTTCGCGTAGGCCTAAAACCCCCCTTCAATCGCCATCCCACCGCCATCCAGCGTCACGCCGACGGTCTTCGCGACCTCGGCGTCGTACACCTTCAGGCGCGCGCGCAGGTCGTGGGGCTCGTACCAGGTCGTGGCGTCGTTGCGGCGCTTTTGCTGGATGATGGAGCCGGGAAGGCTGATGGCGAGGCCGACGACGCCGGGGACGGCGATCAAGCCCTCCGAAAAGTAGACGCAGCCAGCATCCCGGCACCCAACGAGTATCGGCAGGAGCATGACCGTCGCCGCGCCCGCAAAGGTCGACGCTGTCACGATCGACGCTCCCCAAATCGCCTTCTGCATCTTCCGCGTGCGTCGAAAATCCTTCAGCCCGTCCTTGTCATCCAGGCGGCGCATCACCTCCTCGGTCGAGAGGCGGTCACCGAACCCGTCGACGACGTAGCGGCGATCGTCGTATTGCATGCTTTGTTCGCGATAGAGATCCCTGCGACGGTGGGCGACGGCCTCCTTGTCGGCATCATCGTCGACGGGTGGATCCCCGGGAACGACGCTGACAGGCGACGGGGCGACGGACGGAAGGGCGACGCCGTCCTCCGCGCGGGCGGGCGCGACCCAGAGCGACAGGACGACGCCGGCGAGAATCACCCGATCATCCAGTCACGATCGCCCGAAGCTCCCGAACCGCGGCGCTCTGCCGAAGCTGGGCCAGACGGGCGAGGACGGTGAGGTCGATCCCGGGCAGGAGGACGCTCGCTGCATTGGCAACGAAAACGCCGTCCCGGAGCACGTAGGCGTGGATCTCGCCCGCCTCGTAGATCCAGACTTCTCCCACCGAAAGTGCCGCCCAGACCTGAAGTTTGCGCACCGCATCCCCGGTCCAGACGACCTCGATGGCCAGGTCGGGCCGTTTCGGCCGGTCGGGCCCGTTGAGTGTGTAGCATTCGTCGGCTTCGGCACCCGCCTTCGCCCGCTTTGCGCGCACCGTCCAGGACCCATAGCCCTGAAGCTCCAGCCCGAGAATATCGGCCCAGGCCTCCACCAAGCGCGCGATGTTCTTCTTGATCTGCTCGTGGTCGATCGACGGACTCATGAATTCCAGCTCTCCGTCGAAGTAGGTCATCCGCGGCCTCGGGTCGTCCCCCCGGATCGCCAACAGGGCCTCGTACTGAGCCCAGGGCACCCCATGCAGCGTCACGCGCTGATCAACCCGCTCTGGATTGGCGGCGGCGATGGCGGAGGGAGCGGTCATGACGGGATCATAGCCGAGAACCAAGCCGCCCGCGCAGCTCAGACTGGCTCTACCCGCATGCTCAAATCCGCCCATCGCGACTGGTGAATCAGCCCGCCCATGCTGACGGCATCGAGGGCGAGTCCACGGGACGTGAGCAGCGCCTGCAGCCGGGCGATCCGCTCGCCCGTCATGTTCCCGCTCGCCTCCAGCCACGCCGGGCCGGATGAACGGGTGACAGCGCGATTGATGCGGATGGCGGCAGCGAGCGTCTCGTCGTCCATGTTGTCCAGCAGGATGGCGTCGGCGCCGGCCGCGAGCGCCTCTGCAAGCTCGTCCAGGCTCTCGACCTCACACTCAATCCGAAGCAGGTGGTGGGCCGCTGATCGGGCACCCCGGACGGCGTTCGTGACACCCCCGGCCGCGACGACATGATTGTCCTTGATGAGGACGCCGTCGTAGAGCGCGTGGCGATGATTGTGGGCACCTCCGCAGCGCACAGCCTGCTTCTCCAGCGCGCGATGCAACGGCGTTGTCTTCCGTGTGTCGAGAACCCGAAGCCCCGCCGACGCCCCAACCACAGACGCCGTGTGTGTCGCAATCCCCGAGAGCCGCATCAGGAAGTTGAGCGCCACCCGCTCGCCCGTGATCAGCGCCCGGAGCGGCCCGGAGGCATACGCCACGGTCTCGTTCGGACCAACGCGCGCGCCGTCTCCTGCGACCACCTCCCACCCCGCGCCAAGCTGGCGGAACACCTCCGCCGCCGCTTCATGGCCACAAACCACGAGATCCTGCTTCGCGTACACCCGGGCGCGCCCTCCCACGCCTGCGGGGACGGTCGATTCAGTGGTCACGTCGCCGGGACCGACGTCCTCGTCCAGCGAGAGGCGGACAAGCTCGGAGAGCGTCATCGCAGCGTCACTCCCATTCGATCGTCCCCGGCGGCTTGGACGAGATGTCGTAGACGACCCGGTTGATGCCGCGAACCGAGTTGATGATGCGCGTGGACATCCTCGTCAGCAGATCCATCGGTAGGTTGGCAACACTGGCGGTCATGCCGTCCGAGCTGTAGACAGCGCGGATCGCGCATGTCTCCTCGTAGGTCCGATTGTCGCCCATCACCCCGACCGAGCGAACGGGAAGGAGGACGGCGAAGGACTGCCAGATCTCCCGGTACAGGCCTGCCGCGCGGATCTCCTCGTCGACGATCGCCTCGGCCTCGCGCAGCACGGCCAATCGAGCGGGCGTGATCGACCCAAGACAACGCACCGCAAGTCCGGGCCCCGGGAACGGCTGGCGCCAGACGCGCGCGTCCGAGAGCCCGAGCGTCGTCCCCAGAATGCGGACTTCGTCCTTGAACAATTCGCGCAGGGGCTCGATGAGCTCCAGCTTCATGTCCGGGGGTAGCCCGCCCACGTTGTGATGGCTCTTGATCGTCGCCGAAGGGCCTTTGAAGCTCACGGATTCGATGACGTCCGGGTAGAGCGTGCCCTGGGCGAGCCATCCGGCGTTCTCAAAACGCCGGGCCTCGCGTTCGAACACCCGGATGAACTGCTCGCCGATGATCTTCCGCTTTCGTTCGGGATCGGTGACACCCTCCAGCGGGGTCAGGAACTGCGCGGTCGCGTCGACCACCGTCAGGTCGTAGTCCTGGAACTCGGCCCGCACGCTCTCGCGCTCGCCCTTGCGCAAGAGGCCATTATCCACGAAGATGCAGTGTAATCGCCTGCCGATGGCCCGGTGGAGGATTGCGGCGGCGACGGAGCTGTCCACACCGCCCGAGAGCGCGCAGATGACCTCGCCCGTCTCGCCGACCTGCTTGCGGATGCGGTCGACCTGCTCCTCCACGAACCCACCCATGCTCCAGTCCGCGCGGGCGTGGCACAGGCCAAACACGAAATTGCGGAGGATGCGCGTGCCTTCGCGCGTGTGGGTCACCTCCGGGTGGAACTGGATCCCCCACTGCCGCTTTTCCGCGTTCGCGATCGCGGCCACCGGGCAGTTCACCGACCGCGCGACGACCGAAAATCCAGCCGGAACGCCGCTGACCGAGTCACCGTGGCTCATCCAGACCGGGCTCCTTCGCGGGACGCCATCCAGGAGGACGTCGTCGCCGACCGTCTCAAGCTCGGCCGAGCCATACTCCCGGTGCGCCGCGCCTTTTACCTCACCGCCGCCGGCCTGGGTCAGGAGTTGCATGCCATAGCAGACGCCAAGGACGGGCACGCCCTGGTCGAGCCACGCGCGGTCAAAGGGCGGAGCATCGCTGTCGTAGACGCTGGACGGGCCGCCCGAAAGGATGATCCCGCGCAGCGCCGGCACCGACGGTCCTTGCGGCGGCGCCAGTCGCGTACAGGGGTGGATCTCGCAGTAGACGCCCTGCTCGCGAATTCGCCGGGCGATGAGCTGGGTGTACTGCGACCCGAAGTCGAGGATCAGGATCTGGTCGTGCATGGGCGCGCTTCTAAGCGGCCGCACGCGAGCGCGGGATGAAACCGACTCTACTTCTTCCGGTCGAGCGCCTTGGTGAACAAGCCGCCGGTGTAGGCGTCGATCTGCGCGGTCAATTCCTCAAGACGAAGCTCATTCTTCATCTGCGTCTTGGCGTCGCCTTCGTTCAGCAGCATGTCGACCTGCAAGCGGCGCCGGTCAAAGTAGAGCCGCGTCGTCTCGTCCAGGATCTTGTCGCGGAGCTTGACGATGCTCTGCGTGTCGCTGATGACGCGGATGGTGTTGCTGGACATCACCGCCTTGCTGAAGTCCCACTTCACCTTGGCGGTCACGCTGTTCTTGAGGCTGATGCCCGAGCTGGACAGGAGCTCGGAGCTGACGGTCCCGTCCGCGTAGTCGAAGCTCTCCGTGTAGCCGTTGTCGTAGCCGTAATCGACCTCAAAGGTGGGCAGCCACCCAGCGTCCTTGGAGGCCGCGAGCCAGTTCTGGACGTAGTGGTTGTCGGTCTTGCTGTACTCGAGCACCATGCCCTGAACGTCCTGAACGCTGGGCTCGTCCTTGAACTTCGCGAGGACGCTCTCCGTCGTCCCGGAGTCGGCCGCGAAGGCGGGGGCAGCGCCAGTCGTCAGGCCAGTGGTGAGCAGTCCGAGGGCGAGCGAGGAGAAGAATTGGCGGGCAGAGGGGGTCATTTGGACTCCGGTTTCCAGGTTGAGAATTGGCCTTCGGTCCAGGCATCGAGCCGAGCGTCGAGCTCCTGGATCGCGAGTTTCTGCATGACGCGCTGGCGTAGCGGTGCGTCTTTGAGGGAGGGGGTCTGGGCGGCGAGGCGCTGGCGGGAGAGCCAGGCATCGCTGATCTGCTGCGCCGTCGCGAAGCGGAACTCGGACAGCTTCTTGGACACGCTGGCGGCGGCTGCGACGACCGCGTTGTCGTCGTAGACCTCGCCGTCGATCACGTTCAGGGTGCCATCGTCGACCATCTGCTGGACGTCGTAGTTGTCGGAGCTGTAGTCGTAGTACGACGACGACGTGCTGCAGCCGCCCCAACACAATTGGACCGTGGCCTGCCACGTGTCGGCCTTGCTCCCGCTGCTGGCGAAGGCGAGAAAATCGGCGCTTCGACTGGCCGTGTACGCGTCCTGGAACTGGAGCGTCGCTGTCGGAAGGAAGGGGAGGATGCGGGTTCGGCGAGCGAGTGAGAGCTGGTCGCCGTTCAGGCCGTCGCGGGCGAGCGAGATCTGGATGGTCTCGCCAAGCGGCATCACCTTCTTGAGATCCTCCTGGTCGTCGGAGATCCGGTCGGCCTTGATCATCCGCCAGATCCCATTGGCCGTCGCGATGAGCGGGTCCCCGGCGGTGAAGTCGAGCGCGCGCACGTCGCGGTCGGTGAGGAGCCGCGAGGCCGGCTCCCACGTCACCCCCGAGTCCGTGGACTCCCAGACGCCCGCCCCGCTGATCGCCAGAAGGTGACCGGGCTCGGCCAGGTGCACCATCCGGACAAGCTGCTGCAACGGCTGGTTGGCGGTCTGGAGGAACGTGCCGCCGTCGTCATTCGTGCGGAACAAGCCGCGTTCGGCCGCTACCCAGTAGCCGCCGGGCACGTCGGGGTCGTCGACCGCCGAAACGAGGGAGCCCTCCGGCGCCGCGCCCACACGGGTCCAGCGCAAAGCGTCGGTGGACCGGAAGAGCCCGTTGTCCGTGGCCGCGTACAGAACACCGGCCTCGCGCGCCGGAAGGGCGAGGCTGGGGTCGCGCGACAGGATCCGGAACTCGACGCGCCGGTTGGCCTCGCGCGCGTCATCCGTGGTCCCCGGTTGCAGCGGCACGGTCGACCCGTACCCCCTGGTGACGAGCCGGTCGTCGTCGACCCCGGCGGCGATCAGGTAGTCGCGGACGGCGTTGGCGCGGCGCTCGGAGAGGACCTGGTTCACCTCGTCCGTGCCCTGATCGTCCGTGTGCCCCTCGACCTCGACGCTCGTCAGCTCGGGATGCTGGATCATGGTCAACGCGACGTCGGACAAGATCGCGTTGCTCTCGGGGCGCAAGACCGCAGACCCGAGCTCAAAAAGCACCCGGTCAAGGATGACAAGTGCCTGATCGGTCACCTCGACACGCGACCGCTGTTGCCCAAAGAAGTCGAGCTCGTTCACCCGACGCCCGGCCAATGCCGAGTCCACGTCCAACCAGGTCGATCCCGCGTCGAGCGAGGCACGCACGCCGTCATCGCCCCCGGCGACCACAACGGCGCCAACGCGAGCGAACGCCGTGGCCCCGTTCTCCGGGTCGACGAGCCGCCACGTCTCGCCGCCGTCCGCGGACCGCCACGTTTCCCCCGAGCGCCCCACCAGCGCGACGCCACCGCCCGCCGTGTCGAACCACACGCTCGGGTTCAGGTCCTGCAACGCCGCCGCAGAAGCGGCATCGGCCGCCGCCGTCTCGTTCGCATCGTGGACCGCCTGATCGTTGTCGCTCGTGCTCGTGGCATCGACCGTTCCGCCGTCGAACGCGTCGCCCGAGTTCTGCTCCGCCTGGAGCAGCACAGTCTCGTCATTTGTTGTCTGCGCCTCCACCCCCTTGAGCACGAGCATCCATCGGCCACCCCCATCGTCCGTCAGGTACACCGCGCCAGCGGCATCCACCGCGAGCCAGCGATTCGGCGCTTCGGGGCTGACGGAGACGTCCGCCATCTGTACGCCGGATGCCGGCGCGGTCACCTCCACCCAGACCCGGCTGCTGGCCAGCGATACCGTCGGCTCAGGCGCTTCGGGGACCGGCTGTGGGGCTACCACCGGCGGATCGGGGACCGGCAGCGGCGGGTGAACCCCCACGCGCGGCCCCGCCCACGCGGGGCTCAGGGCCGGCAACGCCAGCGCAACGACGACGAGGAGATTCGGCACGCGCCCGGTTGCTATCAAGAAAGCGAAACGGGCGCGCATGGAAGAAAACCGGCGCGGCAGCGCGGCGTCCTCATCGCAGCGTCCGTTCGGGACTCGCCCAAAAGACGAGAAGGGCCCACACCGTCGCCGGTGCAGGCCCAACCGTCTGGTCGTCCCCGACCTACCCCCGCTGAAGCAAGGGTAGAGCGAGGATGGGTCGACTAGTACCGGCCGCCGCCGCCGCCGCCGTCACGCCCGCCGCCGCCGCCGTAGCCGCCGCCGCCGCCGTAACCACCGCCGCCGCCGCCGCCGCCACGGCTTCCGCCGCCGCCGCCGTAGCCGCCGCCACCGCCGCGGCTGCCGCCGCCACCGCCGCCGAACCCACCACCACCACCGCCGCCGCCGCCGAAGCCGCGCTTCTCAGGGGGACGCGCTTCGTTCACGGTGAGGTTGCGGCCCTCAACGGACTTGCCGTGCATCGCGTTGATGGCGGCCTGCGCCTCCGAGTCCGAGCCCATCTCGACGAAGCCGAAGCCCTTCGAGCGGCCCGTGTCGCGGTCCACGATGACCTGTGCCGACGCGACGGTGCCGTGCGCAGCGAAAAGCTCCTCGAGGGAGCTGTTGTTGATGCCGTAGCCGAGGTTGCCAACGTAAAGCTTCTTGCCCATGTTCTTTCTCTCTTTATCCGACGTGGCAGCCTGCAAAGCGGGACAATCACACATCTTCTTGTTGTCGAACTCCCGAAAGGGAGGCCACGGCGAATCCGCAGCGCGGCACGACTAACCGACCGGGAGGATTCCGGAAGGGGGCCGGCAAAAAATAGGTCAGCGAGACGCGCGTCCCGCGGTGCGCCCGATCCGCCTCACGCGGATCGGGCTCTCGACGCGTCAATGGCCGGATCTGAGCAGCTCGGTTCGGGCTATCGACATGTCAATGGCCGGATCTGAGCAGCTCGGTTCGGGCTATCGGTGAGGACGCTCACGCGTCGGGGGTTTTGGGTCTGCTACGATGATGCCATGCGCGTCACGCTCGTAAACCCCCCGCTCGACACCGTCCTGGCGCACGGCCACGTCAGCCCGGTCACGGCGTACCTGTTCTACAATTCGGCCCCGCTCGGCCTGCTGTACATCGCCGCGATGCTGGAGCGCCACGGCCACACCGTGTCCTGCATCGATGCCGCAGCCGAACGCCTGGACGTCGCCGGTACCGTCCGCCGCATCGACGGCACCCGGCCCGACGTCATCGGCATCGGCTCGACCACCGTGGTTTTTGAGACGACGAAGCTGCTCGGCGCCGCGATCAAGGGCGCGATGCCGTCGGTCCCGGTCGTGCTCGGCGGGTACCACGTCACGCTCCTGCCGGACGAGGCCATGCGCGAGACCTGCTTCGACGTTGGCGCGCTCGGCGAAGGTGAGCACACGATGCTCGAATTGTGTGAGGCCTACGCCGGTCGTCGCTCGCTCGACGACGTCCAGTCCATCTGCTTTCGTCGTCCGGGGCCGGACGGCCAGACCACCCTCCACTACACGCCGGCGCGAGCGCGCTTCAAGGCGCTCGACGAGCTGCCCTTCCCCGCCCGTCACCTCCTCCCGGCCGACATCTACAAGCCGATCCCGATCGACGAGCACGCCAGCCCGAAGTTCTCGATGATCACCTCGCGCGGCTGTCCGCACGCCTGCGCGTTCTGCCAGAAGTCCAAGTCCGGCTACCGGTCGCACTCGCCCGAGTACATCGCCGACGAGGTCGAGCACCTGGTCCGTGATTTTGGCGCGCGCGACATCGCTTTCGTCGACTCGCTGTTCTGTGCCTCGAAGAAGCGCGTCATGGGCATCATGGATGAGTTCCAGCGCCGCGACATCGCCTCGAAGGTGAGCTGGACGTGCTCCTCGCGCGTCGAGGTCGTCGACAAGGAGCTGCTGCAGCGGATGAAGGACAACGGCTGCTGGCGGACGCGTTTTGGCATCGAGAGCGGCTCCGATCGCGTGCTGGACTTCATCTCCAAGGGCATCACGAAGGAGAAGATCCGCGCGGCGATCACGGCAGCGCACGAGGTCGGGCTTCGTCCCAAGGCTTTCTTCATCATCGGCCACATGCCGGACACTGCCGAGACCATCCGCGAGACCATCGCGTTCGCCAAGACCATCCCGCTCCACGACGTCACCGTGCAGATCAACACGCTGCTCCCGAAGACGCCCCAGATGGAGATGTGGGAGCGCGAAGGCTCCAAATGGGGCCGTCTGGTGAACGAGTCGACGGACGAGAAGTCGTTCTGGGAGCCGACGTTCGTACCCTGGGGTCTGGAGCCCTCCGACATCATCGACTTTCATCGCCAGTTCTACCGGGAATTCTACTTCCGGCCGATCACCATCGCCCGCCATTTGGAGACGATCCAGAGCTGGCGCGACGTCTACAAGTATGCGTCGGCCTCCAACCTGTTCGGGTTCCTGTTCTACAACGCCGAGAAGCCGGGCCTGGAGACGATCAAGTCGGTGTTGAAGGCCCGGTCGAGGGCGAGCGCGGAGCCGTTGGCGGCGAAGTAGGGCGGTGATCGGCTGGGGGCGACGCTTCGGATTTTTTGGGGCTCATCTGGGTGCTTTCCTCCCGGGCACGGCGCTGGCGCAATCCCTCGAACAGCAGGATTCCCGCTGCGATCCCGACGTTCAGCGAGTCCGCCCGTCCCAGGATCGGGATGCGAACCGCGCCGCAGCAGCGAGCAGCCACGCCCGGCCCGATACCCGCGCGCTCCTCGCCGAGCCAGAGCAGGAAGTTGTCGGGGTAGTCAAACCGATCCCACGCGCAGCGGGCTGTCGGAGAAGCGGCGATCAACGCGACGTTCTGCGCCCGCCCCCACGCGCGCAGCTCCGGCCAGGTCGCCCGCGCGAACCGCAAGTCGAGCATGCCGGTCATTGAGCTGCCGACCACCTGCGGATCGTAGGGATCAGCGTCGCCGACAACCACCAACCCGCGGCCGCCGCAGGCCTCGACCGTCCGCAGGATCGTCCCGAGGTTGCCCGGCGAGCGGATGCGATCGACACCAACCCAGGTTCCAGGCGGTGCTTTCGCTATCGGCACCCACCGCTGGCGAAGGAGCGCGATGACCCCCGACGCACGCGCGCCGTGGCAAAGCCCGCGGAACACCTCCACCGTCACCGCGACGACCGGCACGCCCCGCTGACGCAGCCTACGCACCAGCACCGCGACGGCGTCGTTGCCGGCCAGCCGCTCGCACCAGACCACCCCCTCGATGACGAAGTCGGCGTCGACCGCCGCGAGGAAGGCGCCGTGGCGTTCGAGCGTGTAGAGGCCGGCAGCGGCGCGATGACCGGGGTCGGCGAGGGACCGGGCCAGCTCGACGAGCGAGCGAGGATCAACCGGCGACATGCTCCTGCGTCAGGCGGACGCGGGCGGGAGACTCGATCTTCATTGGGATGCCCGGGAAGTGTGGGCAATCGGTTCATATCCCGCCCAATCAGCTCCGGCGACCTCCGGCCTTCCCACGCAGGACGAACGCCAAAAGCGCCAACAACGCTGGAAGCAGGCCTGGAGCGGGCACGGTGGAGCACCCACCGGCGTTGTGGCGCCCAACGTCGCCCGACCAGACCGGCTGGGCCGGCGAGTAGGTCGAGTCCGCGACCGTGGAGTCCTGGGGCACGGGTTCGGCGCTGTCGCACCCGTCGTCGACGCCATCACAGTCCTCGTCGACGCCGTCGCACGGGTCGAGCGCGCCCGGGTGCACGTTCGCGTCGCGGTCGTTGCAGTCCGCTTCGGAGGCGTAGCCGTCGCCATCCTGATCGATGCCGTCCACCCCGTCGCAGTTTGCGTCCACGCCGTCGCCAGCGATGTCCGTGTTGATGGGGTGGACGTCCGGACGCGCGTCGTCACAATCGGTGCAGGCCGCGTTGCTGGGGTCCGGAGCCAGGAATCCGTCGGCGTCGGCATCTGCGGGGTCGAGCGCCCAGGATGACGGGTCCACCGCCCCCACGAACGCGCCGTCCACGGTCGCCCAGCTGATCCCGCACGGAAACAGATCGCCCTCGGTCGTC
This sequence comes from uncultured Pseudomonadota bacterium, assembly GCA_903844155.1. Classification (GTDB taxonomy): domain Bacteria; phylum Myxococcota_A; class UBA796; order UBA796; family SXON01; genus CAIUMM01. The sequence goes on from CAIMSU010000190.1 coordinate 48,095, forward strand.
TCCACAGCGTGGTCACCCACGTTCACCGTCCAGTATTCGAAGTCGGAATCGCGCCGGAGACTGGAGCGCCACGCGCAGGTCCCGTCGTCCCAATCCCACTCCGATCCGTCCTCACCCCACTCCTCGAAGGAGGAGTCCGACGTCGTGAAGGCCCCGTCGGCGGGCCAGCCGTCGAACAGCGTGCCGTTGTAGGACACGGTCCAGATGGTCGCTTCGGACGACGTATTGCTGCCGCTTGTCCAACTCGATTCAGCGCGCGACACCGCCAACGAGGTCCACGGGCCAGTTGCCCTCGCCACCACGAGGTCCACGCGCTCGCTCGACTGTGTGTCCGTCCCGGAATCCTGAGTTGCTTCGTCGCGGTAGGTGACGTCGTCCCCGGCGGCCGTGCTGCACGAGGCCTCAACGCACCACACGGAGTCCGCGGCGGGCGACGCGCACGTCGTGGCGGTGCAGGTGTCGAGCTCGGTTGCCAGCTCGTACGCGGATTCACCGGCGTCGGCGCTGGCGGTGACGTAGGGAAGGGCGTCCTGCGCCATCGCGATGGGCGAGCAGACCCAGCTCTGATCGGCGGCGCGAGCCGGACAGGCGTGGAAGATCGCGACGAGGGCGGCGGCGACGCAACGCCGACTGGGGCGCGGTGGACAGCGCATGGCCGAATCCTACCACCTACGCCCCCGCGCAGGGGCAACGCGGCGTTCCGCGTCCCCGCGTGGATCGACCCCCGGCCGGGCGAGCCGCCCAAAGGATCGGGGACAAGCGGCGGCTTCGCCGGCTGGCGGGGTTCGTGGGCTTTGAACCGCGGGAATTCAGCGCCGAGACGGACGCGGGGTGTGCCGAGCGCCGGGAGCGGCGGCGTGCGCGCGGGAGGCCGTGGAGGCGTGGGATGTCGGGGACGACGACGATGCGGGGGCGGTCGATGCGAGCGTCATCGTTGCGGAATCTCCAGCCTTGGTGGCCGCAGAGACGGGTGGGGCGAGGAGGGCGCAGGACTCAGCGTCGCCGAGGGTGCAGCCCTTCTGGTACCAGCTCGTGGGACCGACCGGCAAGGGTCGCCCGCCCATCGCGTCGGCCTTGGCGAGATCGCCGGCGCAGCGACAGGCCTTCGGATCGGACAGTTCGGTGCAGCGTGTGTCCCAGTCGAGCGGGTAGCCGACCGCGCTACACGTCTCTTTGGTCGCCCACATTCCGACCAGACCCGGTCCTGAACGCGACCGGTCGAGGGTGGCGCTTCCGACGCAAAACTTCTCCTCCGTGGTCCTGGCGTAGGTGGCGCAGCCGGGCGCAGCCGGGTCGTCGTGGATGTACAGCGGGTGGAAGCCGCCGGTGGAGAGGAGGCCGTAGAGGGACTTCTGCTCGTTCGGGGTGAGGGGCTCGGTGTGGGTGGTGGTCGTGCCTGTGCAGGCGACCGACGCGACGGCGAGGAGGAGGAGGGCGGGCAGGAGCGACGAAGACGGCTGACGGACAGGGATGGACGAGCGCATGGTGGCCTCAAACGCCGGCGAGCGGCGCGACGGAACGGTGACGAACCCGCGGGATGGCGGGTGCAGCTACCCACTGCATCAGCCGTGCCAGATGAACACGTCAGGTTCTACCTACGTCGCGGCGCCCCACTGACGGACGTCTTCTCGTGGTTACGTTATCGCATTCGTCGAAAATATCGATGGATACGGCTAAAACCGACAACGCGAAAATCGAGTCCTCACAGCGAGGACACAGAACGGACACGGACGCCGAATGGCCAGGAACAACATCTCGCTCAGTGTCGACCCCCGGAACCCGCCGAAGGGCTACCCCGGCCCC
>CAIMSU010000191.1 GCA_903844155.1 uncultured Pseudomonadota bacterium
AAGGTGGCGATGAACAGCGCGGGGAGGATGGCGAAGTACTTTGCGACGTCGTTCGCGACGGAGAACGTGGTCAACGTCCCGCGCGTCATCAGGAGCTGCTTGCCGACCTCGACGACCTCGAGGAGCTTGGTCGGGTTGGAGTCGAGGTCCACCATGTTCCCGGCCTCGCGCGCCGCTTGTGTGCCCGTACCCATCGCCACGCCGACGTCCGCCTGGGCGAGCGCCGGGGCGTCGTTCGTGCCGTCGCCGGTCATCGCGACCATGTGGCCCTTGGCCTGCTCGTCGCGGATGCGGGCGAGCTTCATCTCGGGCGTGGCCTCGGCGATGAAGTCGTCGACGCCTGCTTCCTTGGCGATGGCGGCGGCGGTGCGCGGGTTGTCGCCGGTGATCATCACGGTGCGGATCCCCATCGCGCGGAACCGGGCAAAGCGCTCGGCGATCCCGCCTTTCACCACGTCCGTCAGCTTCACGACGCCGAGGATCCGGTTCCCGTCCGAGACGACCAGCGGCGTCGCGCCAAGGTCGCCCATCCGGTTGACGGCCTCGTCCACCGCCGCCGGAACACCGCCGCCAAGCCCGAGGACGTGCCTCCGGACGGCGTCGGCCGCGCCCTTCCGGATCGCGCGCCCCTGCCAGTCACAGCCAGACATCCGGGTCGCCGCGGTGAACGGGATGAAGACGGCGCCCTCGACCTCGCGCCCTCGCAAGCCCTGCTGCTTGGCGAGGACGACGATCGAGCGCCCTTCGGCCGTCTCGTCCGCCAACGAGGCGAGCTGAGCGGCGTCGGCCAGCTCCTCGATGCTGACGCCTGGCGCCGGGATGAACTCCGTCGCCATGCGATTGCCGAGCGTGATCGTACCGGTCTTGTCGAGCAGGAGCACGTCGACGTCGCCCGCGGCCTCGACCGCGCGACCGGACATGGCCAGCACGTTCTTCTGGATCAACCGGTCCATCCCCGCGATGCCGATGGCCGAGAGCAGCCCGCCGATGGTCGTGGGGATGAGGCACACGAGCAGGGCGACGGCGATGCTGACGGGCACCTCGGCGCCCGCGTAGTGCGCGATGGGCAGGAGCGTGACCACCGCAAGCAGGAACACCAACGTCAACGCCACGAGCAGGATGTGCAGCGCGATCTCGTTTGGCGTCTTGCGGCGTTCGGCGCCTTCCACCAGCGCGATCATCCGGTCGATGAAGCCGTCGCCGGGGTCCGCGGCCACGCGGATGACGATGCGATCGGAGAGCACCCGCGTCCCGCCCGTCACCGCCGAACGGTCGCCGCCCGCTTCCCGGATGACCGGCGCCGACTCCCCCGTCACGGCGGACTCGTCGACCGACGCGACGCCCTGCACGATGTCGCCGTCGGCGGGGATGGGGTCGCCCGCCTCGCAGACCACGAGGTCGCCCTTGCGAAGCGACGCGCCGTCAACCTTCTCTTCTCGCCCGTCCACCAGTCGCCGCGCCGCCACCTCCGAGCGCATCTTCCGGAGCGTCTGCGCCTGCGCCTTGCCGCGCCCCTCCGCCAACGCCTCGGCAAAGTTGGCGAACACGACCGTGAACCACAGCCACGCGCTGACAGCGACCGTGAACCCGGCGGGTTGGGCCCGGGTGCGTTCGAAAAAACCGAGTTATTTGGGCAATGTTCTCGATCAGCTCTTGTCGCGTCAAGACACGGCGTATAAGGTGGCGCTTTCGATCGCTCCGGCGACAGGCCACACCCCATGTCCTCCATCTCAGTCCCGCCCG
>CAIMSU010000192.1 GCA_903844155.1 uncultured Pseudomonadota bacterium
GATCTCACATTCCGATGTGCGAGAAGTGACGTCGTCGGTTTTCGTATGCTCGGGATCGAACGCCGGCGGGGGTGGTGATCGCCACGCGTCCGAACGGCGTGGGGGTGGCGCGGCGTTCCACTTGGGTTTTGGATCGGCGCTGGGCCGAGCGAGCCGCCCAAAGGATGTTCACGGCCCCGAGGAAGGCGGATCAGCGCAGGGTGGCGGTGCCGGTGAGGGTGATGGTTCCGGTGCCAGTCGTGTCGGCGTCGTAGCTGCGCGCATAGCCGAAGGTGAGGGCGGTGCCGGAGCGTAAGTACGTCGTCGCGGGATGGCCCGGCCCCATGCGCTGATGGGCTGGCGCGTTGGAGTAGGTGTACGGGTGGTCGTAATAGCCGTATTCGTAGTACCAACCCGGGTAGTCGGTGAAGGTGAGGACGTCGTGCCGCGACTGGAAGATCGCGAACCCATCACGGTTCCCGGGGTCATCGGGGGTGCGATAGAAGTAGGGGATCGCGCCCATGCAGTCCGTCGTGGCGATCCCGCCGATGGCCGTCACGTCGACGTCGAACCGGAACCGGCAGGAGGGGCAGTCGGTCTCGGCCTTCGTCGACGCCATGTCCATCAGCACCGAGCAGACGATGCTGCCATCCGCGTCCGTGGCGGTGTACGTCATCGTCCCGCTCAGGCCCGTCGGCCGGCAGGAGATGAGCACCACGAACGGGAACAACCAGCGCATGCCCAATCTTACCCCACTGCAGCCTCCCGCCTCCCGCCTCCCGCCGCCCATCGGGATAAACCGCCCCGATGCGCAATCGTCCCCTGATGTTGGCCGTCCTCCTGCTGCTCGCGGTGATCGCGGTGCTGGTGACGCTGAACCAGGAGGGGCTGCGGGAGGAGCGCGACGTCGATTTTTCGGCGTTGGTGAAGCTGGTCGAGCAGCAGCAGGTCGCGTCGATGACGATCCGCGGCACGGACATCACGGCCACGCTGACGGATGGCAGCCGGGTGGCGTGCACGGGACCGGGGACGTCTGACTACTACACCGCGTTCTACGCCAAGAATGGGGTGACGCCCAACTACGAGTCGCCGACTGACTCCAAGTGGATCGACGCAGCGTTCGAGTTCGCGACGCTGGTTGCGGTCGTCGCGATGTTCACGGTGTTCATGCGGCAGGTCGCGGCCGGGAACGGGCGGGCGATGAGCTTTGGGAAGGCGCGGGCGCGGCTGAACGGCGACCAGGGAAAGCGGGTGACGTTTTTGGACGTCGCCGGGGCGGACGAGGCGAAGGAGGAGCTGGAGGAGATCATCCAATTCCTGAAGGATCCTCGCAAGTTCACGCGGCTCGGCGGGCGGATCCCGAAGGGCGTGCTGCTGATGGGGGGGCCGGGGACGGGCAAGACGCTGCTCGCGCGGGCCGTCGCGGGCGAGGCGGGGGTGCCGTTCTTCTCGATCTCGGGCTCCGAGTTCGTCGAGATGTTCGTTGGCGTTGGCGCGAGCCGGGTGCGGGACCTGTTCGACCAGGCGAAAAAGAACGCGCCGTGCATCGTGTTCATCGACGAGATCGACGCGGTCGGACGGTCGCGGTCGGCGGGGCTCGGCGGCGGGCAGGACGAGCGCGAGCAGACGCTGAACCAGCTTCTGGTCGAGATGGACGGTTTTGACTCGACGGAGGGCGTGATCCTGGTGGCGGCGACGAACCGGCCGGACGTGCTGGACCCCGCTCTGATGCGTCCGGGGCGGTTTGACCGGCGTGTGGTGGTCGCCTCGCCGGATGTGCGCGGGCGGACGGGTATTTTGCAGGTGCACGCGCGGCGGGTGCCGCTGGCGGAGGACGTGGACCTGGAGCGGCTGGCGAAGGGGTGCGTCGGATTTTCGGGCGCGGACCTGGAGAACCTCGTGAACGAGGCGGCGCTCCTTGCTGCTCGGCAGAACAAGCGGAAGGTCGAACAGGGGGACCTGGAGTCGGCGAAGGACAAGGTCGCCATGGGCGCCGAGCGCAAGTCCATGGTGATCAGCGACGAGGAAAAGCGGCATTCAGCCTACCACGAGGCCGGTCACGCGATCGTTTCGCGGATGGTGCCGGAGGCGGACCCGGTGAACAAGATCAGCATCGTTCCGCGCACGCGGATGCTCGGCGTCACCCAGTTTTCGCCGTCCGAGGAGAGCCACAACCTGACGAGGACGAAGCTCGCCTCGCGGATCGTGATGCTGATGGGCGGGCGAGCGGCGGAGGAGCTGATCTTTCAGACGTTCGACACGGGCGCCTCCGACGACCTGAAACGGGCGACGCGGACGGCACAGGCGATGGTCTGCGAGCTGGGGATGAGCGACGCGCTGGGGCCAGTGGTGCTTGGCGAGCGCGAAGAGCAGAGCTTCCTCGGCCGGGATTACTCCCGTCGCACACAGGACTACTCGGAGGCGACGGCGCAGGCGATCGACGCGGAGGTCAAGCGCCTGGTGACGGGCGCCTACGCCCAGGCGCTCGCGATCCTGACGGACAACCTGCACGTGCTGCACGCGATCGCGGGTGTCTTGATCGAGCGCGAGACCCTGGACGGCCCCGAGTTCGAGCGACTGATGGACGCCGCCAAGCCCACCGCATGATGCCCGGCCGCTGCCGAATCCTGGGCATCCTGAACGTGACGCCCGACTCGTTCAGCGGCGACGGGATCTACGTGAACGGCGGCGTGAACGTGCTCGGTGCGTTGGCTGCCGCGCGACGGATGATCGCCGAGGGTGCCGATGCCATCGACGTTGGCGGGGTGTCGACGCGACCGGGCGCGGACGAGGTGAGCGAGGCCGAGGAGGCCCGCCGGGTGCTGCCGGTGGTCGAGGCGTGTCGGGGCCTGCCGATCTGGGTGGACACCTCACGTGGCAGCGTTGCCCGCGAGGCCCTGAAGCTGGGCGCCGTCGCCATCAACGATCAGCGCGCGGGGGACGACACCACGATGCTCCCGGTCGTGGCGAACGCTGGTTGCCCCTACGTGATCATGCACAACCGCGGCACCCCCGCGACCATGCGCTCGCTCGCCGTCTACGACGACGTTTGCACCGAGGTCTGGGGCGATCTCAAGCGCGTGGGTCTACGCGCGATCCGCGCCGGTGTACGCCGTGAACAGCTCGTCTACGACCCCGGCATCGGCTTTGCCAAGACCGCCGCGCAGTCCATCGCCCTGCTCGCCGACCTCCCGCGCCGAACCCGTCGCCCCGTCCTCATCGGCGCATCCCGCAAGTCCTTCCTCGGCGCGATCACTGGCCGCTCCAACCCGGCCGACCGGCTCGCCGCCTCGCTCGCCGTCGCCGTCCACGCCGCCCGCTCGGGTGCCGCGTGGGTCCGCGTGCACGACGTCGCCGCGACCCGGGATGCCCTCGCCGTTCAAGCAGCGCTCTCCGCCTGGCCCGGCGGCCGCCCGTGAGCGAATTGACGCTTTGGCTGCAGAACATCCGCTGGAGCGACGTCATCGACGTCGCCGTGCTGTGGTACCTGCTGTACCGCATCCTGCTGCTCCTCCGCGGCACGCGCGCCATCCAGAGCCTGCTCGGGCTGCTCGTCGTCTTCATCGTCTACATCGTCTCGGGGCGCTTCCAGCTCTACGCGCTCCACTGGATGTTGGAGCAGTTCAAGCTCTACATCCCGCTGGCGCTGGTCATCCTGTTCCAGGCCGACATCCGGCGCGGGCTCGCGACCGCGGGCATGCGCCTGTTCCCGTCGTTCAAGGGGAAGCCGGACACCGGCGCGAACGAGGAGATCATCCGCGCGAGCTTCCAGATGGCGTCCCGGCGAATCGGCGCGTTGATCGCGCTGGAACGCGAAGCCAGCCTGGATGACTACGCCGAGTCCGGGCAGCGCCTCGACGCCCGGGTCTCGGGCGACCTCTTGTTCTCGATCTTCCACCCGACTTCGCCGCTCCACGATGGCGCCGTCGTCGTCCAGCAGGGCCGGCTCGTCGCCGCCAAGGTCTTCCTGCCGCTCTCCCTCTCCCGCGAGGTCAGCCGGTTCTACGGCACCCGCCACCGCGCCGCGATCGGCTTGACCGAGGAGACCGACGCCGTCGTGATCATCGTGTCCGAGGAGCGTGGAACCGTTGGCGTGGTCGTTGCCGGCGAGGTGATCCCGGTCGCGGACGGCAACGAGCTCCGCCTGCGCCTCCTCGACTTCTTCCAGGCCGACGCGCGCGGCAGGGGGTCGGCATGAGCAATCGGCGCGCTGCGGCGCTTGGCGAGGTTCGTGGCCTGTTGTTCGACAACTGGCCGTACAAGGTGATCACGCTCTGCTTTGCGTTCCTGACCTGGGCGTGGGTGCAGAGCGACCAGGTCGTCGAGGACCGCATCCGCGTGCGCCTGGAATGGACCATGCCGGACGGCCTCGCGCCCGTGGAGACGCCGCTGGACTTCGCGACCGTGACGGTCACCGGCGTGCAAGCCCTCATGCGCAACATGAGCCCCGTCGACCTCGTCATGGCCGTGGACCTCTCGAACGCGCATGAAGGCGACGTGACCGTCGACCTCTCGGATCGCCCCGTTCGTGGCTTGCCGGCGGAGCTTCGCGTGGCTGCGGTCGCGCCCGGAACGCTTCGGGTGCAGCTCGACCGGATCCTCAAGCGGCGCCTGAAGGTCGCGCCGGTCGTGAAGGGCGAGCCGCTCGACGGCTACGCGGTCCGCGAGGTGATCGCGAACCCTGACCATGTCGACGTGACAGGGCCGTCGAGCCTGGTGCGGCCGATGACGGAGGTGCCGACCGAGGACATCGATGTGGCCGGGATCCACGAGGACGGCGAGTTTGAGGTGGGCCTGGGCCTGCCGAAGGGCGGGCCGATGAAGGCGCTGCGTTCAGGGCCGATCAGCGTGTCGGTGAAGGTCGCGTCGACGCTGCGCCAGCGCATGTTCGACGCCGTGCCGGTGATCGTGCGGGGCGACCGGTGGACCGCGACGGTGTCGACGGTGTCGGTCACGGTCGAGGGGCCCGAGGGTCCTGTGGCGGCGCTGCGTCCGGAGGCGGTGTCCGTCATCGTCTACCCGCCGGACGATCTCGACGGGGTCGAGGGGACGGCGGTCTTGGCGGGGGCTGACACGCCTGGCCTGCGTTACGAGGTGCTCGGCGTCGGCAGCCCCGTTCGTGTCACCCTCGTGGACCCGGCGGGGATCCACGTGGTGAGCACGCATCCAACGGGCAGCGCGAGCGGAGGCACCCCATGAGCGGCTTGAAGTTCGGCACCGACGGCGTCCGCGGGCGCTTCGGAGAGGACGTGGACGCAACCCTGGCCTGGTGGGTCGGGTACGCGTGCGCGCGGGCCCTCGGCGGTCCGCTTGCCGTGGGCCGGGACACCCGGCCGTCGAGCCCAGCGCTGGCGTCCGCCGCTCTCGCCGGTGCCCGGGCTGGTGGCGCTGCGGTCGTCGACTACGGCGTTCTGCCGACGCCAGCGCTCGCCTGGGCCGTGCGCGAGCGGGGCGCGCGCGGGGGCATCATGATCACCGCCTCCCACAACCTCGCGGACGACAACGGGTTGAAGGTGCTCGGGCCCGGCGGCGAGAAGGCCGACGAGGCGCTCCGCAGCGCGATCGAAGGGTGGCTGGGCCGGTCTCGGGTGCCCCCCGAGCTCTACCCCCGGGGCGACGCCACCCGTGGCACCATCGTCGACTGGCGTCCGCTGGCAACCCTCGATCTGCACGGCGTGCACGTCGTTTTTGACTCGGCGAACGGCGCGGCGCACCTCCTCGGCCCCACGCTCCTTCGGGCCGCCGGCGCTCAGGTCACCACGCTCGGCGACGGCGACGGCCGCAAGATCAACCGCCATTGCGGCGCAACGCACCCCGAGGCGCTGCTGAGCGCCGTTGAAAGCGCCGGCGCAGACGTCGGGATCGCGCTGGACGGCGACGGTGACCGGCTCGCGATGGTCGTCCACCGTGCCGTCGGCAATGCTGGCGGGGCGCTGGACGGCGACGCGATGCTCTGGATCCTCGCGCAGGATCTGGAACCGGGCGCGACGGTGGTCGGAACGGTGATGTCGAACCTGGCGTTGGAGCAGGGGATCACCGCGCGCGGCGGGCGGTTTGAGCGCGCGGCGGTCGGCGATGCGGAGGTCTGGGCGCGGATGGAGGCGACGGGGGCGCCGATGGGCGGGGAGCCGAGCGGCCACATCATGTTCCGGGGCGAGGGCGCGCCGGTCGGATCCTGCGGCCTGTCGACGGCGGCGCGGGTGCTTTCGGTCGGGCAGCCGGCGCTGCGGGAGCGGCTCGGGCGTTGGAAGCCGGCGTTCCAGCGGCATGGGATGGTCCCGGTCACGCAGGCCTCGGCGGCCATCCGGCGGGTGGAGGGGAGCGCGCGAAAGTTGGCAGTGACGGCGCAGGTGGCCACGGTGGCGGGGGCGCTGGCGGGCGAGGGCGCACGGGTGGTTGTGCGTCCGAGCGGGACGGAGCCCATCATCCGGGCGATGGTCGAGCACGCGGACGCCGCGGTCGCCGAGGCGGGGCTGCTGAGGCTGATGGCGGCGCTGTCCGACGACACCACGGGCGACGAAAACATTGGGAGTACGCCATGAGTGACGAGAACGCGGTGCTTCGACGGCTGGGTGTGAACGTGGACCACGTCGCCACGCTTCGGCAGGCGCGGCAGGCGCGCTACCCCGACCCGTTGGCGGCGGCGCTGATCGCTGAACGTGCAGGCGCCGCGCAGATCACCGTGCACATCCGCGGCGATCGTCGGCACATCCAGGACCACGACATCGTGCGGCTGGCGCAGAGCGTGCAGACGGCGCTGAACGTGGAGGCTGCGGCGACGGAGGAGATGGCTGGGATCCTGCTGCGGACGCTTCCCCACCGCGTCACGCTCGTCGCCGAGCGGCCGGGCGAGGTGACGACCGAGGGCGGGTTGGACGTGGCCGGGCAGCAAGCGGACGTCGCCCGGTTCTGCGCGCAGATGCACCGGGCGGGCATCGCAACGTCGCTGTTCATCGATCCGGAGCCCGAGCAGATCGACGCGAGCGCGATGCCGGGCGTCGACATGGTGGAGTTGAACACCGCCCGGTACGCGGAGGCGCGCGTTGGCAGCGCGGAGGCGAAGGCGGAGCTGGAGCGGCTGGCTCGAGCGGCGTCCCGGGCCGTCGCGAGCGGGCTGGGCGTCGCGGCGGGACACGGGTTGAACCTGCAGAACCTGCGCGCGCTGGTGCTTGCGGCGCCCGAGATCGAGGAGTACAACATCGGGCATGCCTTGATTTCGGACGCGGTGTTCTTGGGGTTGGAGGCGAGCATTCGTCGGTATTTGGAGCTGCTGGCGTGAGCACCTGGATCCAACGCGCCGCTGGCGTTCGCGCGGTGGATCGGGAGCTGATCGACGTCGTCGGCATTCCCGGCGCGGTTTTGATGGATCAGGCGGGCGCGGGCGTCGCGCGCGAGATCGAGCGCTGGGCGGGCGCGCGGGGGTTGGAACGGCCGAGGACGCTGATCCTCTGCGGCCCGGGCAACAACGGCGGTGATGGCTACGTCGTCGCGCGGTACCTGCACCTCGCGGGCTGGCACGTGCGCGCGGTTGCGGGCTTCCCGCCTTCCTCGCCCGATTGCATCGCCTTCCATCGCGTCTGCGAGAATCTCGGCCTCGTCGGCAGCGAAGATGACCTCGCCGGCGCCGACCTCGTCATCGACGCTGTCTTTGGCAACGGTCAGCGTCCCGGGACCCCAGACGCCGGCTGGGACCGCTACGCCGGCCCTCCGCTCGTCGCCCTCGACGTCCCAACCGGTGTGGACGCTGACACGGGCGCGCTCCTCGGCCCGTCGCCCGCCCACGTCGACCACGTCGTCACCATCGGCCGCGCCAAGCCGTTCCTGTTCGCGGGCGGGTGGCTCGCGCGCTCCACCGGGTCGTGGGCGCTCGTCGACATCGGCTTTGGCGACCGTGGGAAGCCGGACGCGCTGCTCTGGACCGCGCCTCCGGGCTTGCCAGCGATACCGTCGTCAGCGAACAAGTGGGACCGCGGGCATGTCGCCGTGGTCGCTGGGTGCGTCGAGACGCCCGGGGCGGCTGTGTTGACGTGTCGCGCCGCGCTTCGGACGGGCGCTGGTCTCGTCACCTTGCACGCCGCCGTCGGTGCTCGCCTCGACGGGCTGCCGCCGGAGGTCATGGTCAGCCACCATCCCCTTCGCGCCGACGGCACCGACCGGTACAGCACGATCATCGTCGGACCGGGGCTCGGGCGAGGGCGCGACGAGGACGTGCGCTGGCTCTGGGACAACGTCAAGGTCCCGATGGTCTTCGACGCCGACGCGCTGCGCGTGGCCGGACTGGGCGAACCGGCGGGTCTTCGGCTTTTGACGCCGCACGCGGGCGAGGCGGCCGCGTGGCTGGGGACGAAGGGCTCCGGTTACCTGGCGCTGGAGGCTGACCGCTTCGCCACCGTCCAGCGCCTTCGCGGCCCGAAGATCGCGGCGATCTACAAGGGCGCCTGCCCGCTGGTCACCGGCGACGTGCCGACCGTCCACGAAGGGCGCTGCGAGGCGCTCGGGACGGCCGGGAGTGGTGACGTGCTCGCGGGGATCTGCGGCGCGCTGCTCGGGCGGCTGCGTCCGAAGACGGTCGAGGACGTCGAGCGGGCCGCGAACATCGCGGTCGCAGCGCACCTTGGCGCCGGTCGACGGTTGCGCGCGGGCGCGTTCGCGGGCGAGATCGCGGACGCCGTCGCTGAGCTGCCCTCGTTGCCTGTTGGGTCCGGAGCGTGACGGAGGCGGTGACCGCCGCTCGGGCGTTGCTCCCGGGTGCGGCCTGGGCGCCGTACGCGCTGAGCAGCCTCCCGCTGTTTGGTGGGCTCGCGGCGGGCTTTTGCGGCGAGCGGCGCGTCTGGTTGGTCGGCGGCCTGTGGGCGGTCGCGATGGGCGGGTCGTGGGGCGAATTCAATCCCCTCGGCGCCGTCCAATGGACGCTCGGGGCTGCTGCGCTCTCGGCGGCGGGCTGGGCGGGGGTGCGAGGCGACCGGATCCGGCGTTGGATCTGGGTTCTCGGCCCTCTCGCCGTTGTGACGCTGTCCTGGGCGACGACGATGTCGCCACGCTACGCGCTGACCCTCGGCGCCGGAGGCTCGCGCGCGCTTGTCAGCCACGCCCTCGACCGCGCCACTGCCGGCGAGACCGACGAGGCCATCGTGTTTGGCGACGCCGCCGTCGACATCGCCACCGAGCGCGGCACCGACGAGGAGGTAGGCGAGGCCGATCTCGTCGACGGGTCGCTGTACGCCGCCGAGGGCGACTGCGACAAGGCCGTGCAACATGCCCGCGGCGCCCACATCGTCCTCGGCTCGGACCTGCCGAAGCTCGACGAGGCCGTCCGGGCCTGCTTCGCCGCTCGCGGGCCGTGACCGAACCGACGCCCGCCAGCCCTCGCGTCGCAGCGGCGCTCGCGCTGGTCGTCGCTGTCGGCCTCGCCGCCCTCGCGGTCCACGCGCCGGGGGTGCAATTCGTCGATTTCATCCGGTTCTCCGAGCGCGCGCGGGAGCTCTGGTCGGGGCAGCACCTCGTCGACCGGCTGTACCCGGTCGGCTACCCGGCGCTGCTGGCGCTCGTCGCGCCCGTCGTCGGCAACGCCGTCACGGCTGGAAAGGCGATCTCCGTGATCGCCGGGTCAGGGCTTGCTTTTGTCGTCGCGCGGCGGTTCGGGATCGGCGCTGGAGCCTGGGTGCTCGTCTCGCACGCCGCGCTCCTGGCCGGAAGCACCGAGGGCACGGACATGACGGCGCTGGCGCTGGCGCTCGGTGCGCTCGTCGTCGCGGAACGTCCCGTGTTGGCGGCTGTCTTTATCGCAGGCGCCGTGCTGACTCGGTACACCGCGCTCGTCGCCGTGCCCGTCGTCATCGCCCTCTCGCCCCGTCGCCGTCTCACGCTCGGCCTGCTCCTCGCCCTCACCGCCCCGCATTGGCTGACCGCGCTCGTCACCCATCAGTCGATGATCCCGGACCAATCGGAGAACATCGCGATCGCGGCGGGGGCGCCGGTGCCGCTTTTCTCGATTGAGACGCTGCGGCGTTGGCCGGGCGGCTTCGGGCTCGCGCTGGAGGCCGGGCTGCACGAGCCGGTGACCTGGGTCGGCCTGCTCGGCTACGGATTTGCGCTGGTTCGCGGACGAAAAAGTCGCCGCGCTGCTGCCCCGTTCGTCGTGTACGGAGTGTTGCACGCCGCGGCGCTGGGCCTGGCGTTCTCCAACGAACGGCTGGCGCTGCCGATCACGGTCTGCGCGGCGCTCGGTGTGGCGTGGCTCGTCCCCGGTCCGTGGATCGCGGGGCTGGCGGCGGTGGTCGCAATCGTAAACGGACGTTTGCCCGGCGAGAACGTCGTTGAGGCGGGGCGGGCGAGGGCGGTGGCGATCCTGATGACGGGCGAGGCCGCGGGGCCGGTGATCTGCACCTCGCCGTGGTTCTACCGGTGGGAGGGGCCTTGGGTCGTCGGCGGCATCGGGCTGTCGGGGCTCGGCGGGGGCAGGGAAGTGACGCCGGAGTCGCTCAAGGCCGAGATGGCGAGCACCGGCGCCGACCTCGTCGCCCTGGAGGTCCTCCGGACCCGTCGGCAGATGCCGGCGTTGGAGCCGCTGATGTCCGGGAACCCGCCGAAGGGTTGGACGCTTGTCGGGAAGCCGCAGGGCTGGCGCGTCTGGCGCGCCGACCCCCAGTGACCTCCGGCTGGGCGGTCAGCGGCGCAGCTTGATCCCGAAGCCCTGCACGTCTCTCCCTTGGTACGGCGTCCCGGAATGATCGCGGAGAAAGCCGCCGGATCCGCCATCGAACACCACCAGACTCCCGAAGCCCGCCGCGTACAGGTCGTCCTGCATCATCTGCCCGTCGTGCGAGTGGGCGACGATGAGCCAGGCGCTGCCAGCGTGGATGCCGATCGCGAGGTGCAGACCGTTCCGGAGCTGCGGCGCTTTGAACCCGCCCGCGCCGCTCTCGAACCGCTGGACGTCGTACAAATCCTGCCCGCCGACCCTGGCGCCGCGCTCGATCAGCAGAGCGCCGCCCCCGCAGAGGTCGACGACGGGCGATGTCGGGGAGCCAAACGCCGACTGCAGGCTTTGTACCGTGCATTCGCCGCCACTGCCGCCGGTCCGGGCCACGCGAATCGTGCCGTCCGCCAGCGTCGCCACCGCCCCCCGCCGCTGTCCCTTGTCCACCCCGCGACCGTCCAACCTTCCCCGTCGCATGATCGGCCCCGCAGGCACGCGCATGTCGCGCCCGCGCACCTCGTAGATGAACGTCCCACTACAAACGACGTCAAAACCGCCGGCGCCGAACGTGTAGTCGCTAAGCCTCGGATCGGGGCTGCGGTCGGTCAGGTTGTTGAGGACCGTGAGCGACCCGATCGGGTAGAGCGTGTAGCCCGCTGCTTTCAGACGCTTCTCGTCCGGTCGACCACCTCCCAGGGTTGGCGGCGCTTCGTTCCGCTCGTCCCAGCGGGACGCCACTGACTGCGACGCGGAAAACTGTACAGTCCCCGCCGACTCCATGGTGTCTGCCGGTGTTGCCTGTGCAGAAAGCGACCGCGGCGACAGGGTGTTCCACTGCAACGGAGCGGGCTTCATCGCTTGGGCGTACTCCAGATCATGATCGTGTGTATCACCCCCTCAGACCTCACGCGGCGTGGGTCGGAGCAGCACCGCCAGCCGCTCCACCTCCTCCGGGGACACCCCATCGAAGCTCGTGACTGTCGCCGCATCGTCGTCCAACGCCCGCAGATCGCGCAGAGTTGGCAGATCGGCCAGGCTCTGCAGGCCAAAGAGCTCCAGGAACGCGGGGGTGGTCACCCAGGTCAGCGGGCGCCCGGGCTCGTCGGCGCGCCCGTCCGTGCGCACGAGCCCGCGATCGGCGAGCATCCGCAGCACACCGCCGCAATCGACCCCGCGGATGTCGTCGAGGAGGCCCTTGGTGACCGGTTGGCGGAACGCGATGATCGCGAGGGCCTCCGTCGCCGGGCGGGTGAGGCGGCTTGGCTTTCCGCCGCGGATCGCAGCCACCCAGGTGGCCAGCCGTGCGTCGGTCCGGAGCTGCCAGCCCTCGCCAACCGGCGAAAGGCGGATGCCTGCGCCTGAGTGTTCGAGCCGGGCCGCGAGGGCGACGAGCGCCCCGGTGACATGCGGCTCGGGGACGCGCAGGGCGGCGGCCAGCTGGCTCGCGGTGACCACGCCGGGAACCGCGAACAGGCACGCCTCCACGGCCGCGACGAGCAGGTCGCTGGGACATGGCCGGTCGGCGCTGTCCCGGGCCGGGGATGCGCTTCGCGCCGGGGCGCCGGTGGGTCGCAGGGTGACGACGTTCTCGGGCTCGTCCTCGGTGAGATCGGCGTCGTCAGGGGTCATGCGGGAGGTCCTCCGTGATCGTGGCGAGATCGACGTCGCCTGCGTGGACGAGGGCGCGGATCCGGATGGCGCCGAGATGGACGAGCTGGCGCAGGTCGACGAGGCCGCGGCGGGCCATTTCGAGGCAGGCGAGGAACGTGTAGACCTTCCGGGGACGGGACGGGGCCGTCGCCAACAGCTCGCCGACGGTGTGCTCCACGCCATCGTCGAGGCGCACGAGGATGTCCTGAACCGTGTCGGCGAGGCGGAGGGTCTCGCGGGCGACGACGTGCTGCGGCTCGGGCTCTGCGCGACGGGCGGCGAGGTCGTAGTATAAACGGAGCAGTCCGAACGCCGTCATTCCAGCTTCGAGGGGCTGCTCGTCGGCGCTGATGGGCGTGGCTGGGCGCACGTAGACGTCGCGGTCCAGGCGGGGCATCTCGTCGAGCGCGGCGGCGGCCTGACGGAATCGCTCGTAGTCCAGGAGTCGGCGTTGGAGGCGCTCCTTCGGATCATCCTCGTCCTCGTCGACGGCATCGGGTCGCGCGGCCTTTGGCAGCAGCTCGCGCACCTTCAGTTGGCACAGCGTCGCGGCCATCAAGAGGTAGTCGCCGGCCTGATCCACGTCGACGACATCGGCGTCGCGGAGGACCGCGAGGTACGCATCGCAGATCCGGGCGACGGGGATGGCGCGCACATCGACGCCCTCCCTGCGAACCAGGAAGAGCAGGAGGTCGAGCGGACCGTCGTAGACGTCGATGTGAACGACGGGGGCGACGTGCCGGTGCTCGACGAGCGCGAGCGCGGGAGCCATGGTGGTTGCCTGGGGAAGGCGCTGCCTGGGGAAGGGCAGGGGAGGGAAGACGAGAATATCAAGGTTTGGCAGGGGGACAAGGGCGATTCGGCGCCAATTTCGGAGCGAGGCGCAATCGAGCCTTGACGCGTCAATGGGCCCGCGTACGAAAACGGACGACGTCACTTCTCGCACAGTCCGATGTGC
>CAIMSU010000193.1 GCA_903844155.1 uncultured Pseudomonadota bacterium
TCCGACTCCTCGTCGGTCTCTTCTTCGTCTACTTCTTCGAACTCGTTGTCGTCGTCAAATCGGAAGCTCATGGCGGCTCCTGGGGGTTGGTTGTTGCTCGGTCAGGTGCGGGTGTCCGCCCCCAATGAGTAGCCCCCAAAGTCGCTCCAAGTAGCTGGAATCGTTTACCGCATCCTACAGCAGACGTGCTGAAAGTGCGGTCAGGAAGGTCCCACGCCGATCATTCGAGCGCGGGAGGCCCCTATTCGGGGCATTTGCCGCGTTGACCGCTGTAGGTTGCGCGGTTGGCGCTGTTGGCGGCCGATCATTGCGCGGTTGGCGCTGTAGGCTCGGTGGTCCGCGCTGTAGACGGCGCCGCTGGCGCTGTTGGTGGTCGACGCCGTCCCAGGGCTCCGTCCCGTCCCGGTGCGGCTGCATGCCGCCCCACAACGCCTCCACCGTCGAGGGCGGCGCGCGGCCGTGTGCCACGTCCCGAGCTACCGAGGCGTGCCCACCTTCACTTGATGCCGTGAACTTCCTGGGCCTTCTTCCAGTTCTTCTTCAAGATAGGCCGGCTCACGCTTGTTTCCCCGTTCGATGGCTCTCCCGAGAAGTGGCAGAACTTCTCGGCGTAGTCAGGGTCGGAGTATTGGCTCCACCGCTTGTAGGCGTCGTAGCTCAGCGGCTTCTCGACGTTGAACGCGATCTCGGCGCCAGTGCGGATGCAGTAGCCCACGGCTTTCCCCGTGCTGCTCGCGGCGGTCGCCTTCCCGCTTGCAGGGCGCTCGGGGGCCTTCGCCGCTGGTGGATGCGGTCGCTCGACGGCGCTCGGCAACGGCTCGTGCTTCGGGGCGACGAAGTCGAACCGTTGGCTGGTGGTCTGGATGAAGTCCACCTCATCCATGGCATCCTTGAAAAGCTGGGCGTCGGCCGGGTCGTTCCGGTCGATCAGCACACCCATCTCCTTGTTGTTCGCCATCGAGAACTCGTACAGGTTCAGCGACGTGATGATCATCTTGTCGTCGTTGGCGTAGCACTTCGCGTGGAGGTCCTCGTTGAACTTGAGCACGACGAACCGGAGGCCCTGAAGGAACCGCATCTCGTCGGGCTTCAGCTCCTGCTTGCCGAACACCACCGTCGTCACCTTGTCCTTGCCGTTTCGGTACTCCAGAAGCTGCCGGAAGTCCTTCGACAGCTTCAGGTACGGGGAGACGAGGATGAGCCGCTCCCCGGCGTTCCTGATGAGATCCTCGATCTCGGATACCGCCTTTCGCGTGTTGATGAACTTTGCCAAGGGTGTGATCTCCTGGGGGCTGGCGTGCATGCGGTCTGCGCTGGCGGCCAGCCTATCCGGGGTTGGCGTTCGGCGGTGCCGTGGACGTGTTGCGGGTGCCCTCGCGGTGACGGCGCTCGTGGCAAGGGGCATCCCCGCCAGAGATCGTCGCCGTCGCTGGACACGGCGGCCCATCTCCGCTACCCTCTCCATGTCTTCATACTGACAGCATTGCCCCGGGTTGAGGTTCCGGGGACCGGTCGCGAAAGCGGTGCCGGGAGCGGGTAGGGAGACAGGAGCACGATCCTCTCTACCTTCTTCCACCATGACGCCAGCCCTATGGCGCGCCTGCTCGGCGCGACCCCGCAAGGGGTGCTGAACGTCCGGGTGGTTGTTCATGCAACCCGCCGAGCAGAGAAAATCGATGTTGATCCCCAGGGAGTCGTCGGAGTCGGCGCGCAATGCGCGCCCGTGCTCCTTTCCATCCACGCTTGATGCAGGCGTGGACTCGCCAATCGGTCGCGACCGGGGTGGCGCATGACCCGCGTGCTCGTCACGGGTGCCGCGGGGGTCATCGGCACGGCGCTGCTCCCGGCGTTGGCGGCGGCAGGGTTCGATGTGCAGGGCCTCGACCGCACCTTCGGCGCCGACCAGGACCTCGTGAGCGGGGACGCCCTGGCGGATGCGCTAGCGGGCTGCGACGGCGTGATCCACCTGGCGGCATGCTCTCGGGTCGCGGAAGCCGAGGCGGACCCCGCGCGAGCGCGACGGGACAATGTCGAGGCGACAGCAGCACTACTTCGCGCCGTGAGCACGCAATCTCGTCGGCCCTGGGTGGTGTTCGCGAGCAGCCGCGAGGTTTACGGACGCGCCGGAGCCCGCCCGGTGCGCGAGGACAGCGTGCTCGCGCCGGTCAACGTCTACGGAGCCACCAAGGCCGAGGCCGAGGCCCTCGTCCAGCGAGCGGCGGCGGAGGGGCTGCGCGCCACGATCCTGCGCCTCGCCAACGTCTACGGCGCGGCATCCGACCATGCCGATCGCCTCGTCCCCGCCTTCGTCGGCGCAGCCCTGGCTGGCCGGGCGCTCATCGTGCGCGGCTCTGACCGGACGCTCGACCTCGTTCACGTTCGGGATGCGGTGGGTGCCATCGTCGCCGCCGCCGAGGCGCTCACGCGCGGGAATGCCGGTGCGGGCGCGATCAACGTCTGTTCGGGCGTCGAAACCACGCTGAGCGCTCTCGCCCGCCGGGTGGTCACGCTCTCCGCGTCGGACAGCGTGGTTCACGCCGCGGAACCTGCCCCCCACGAGGTTGACCGCTTCGTCGGGGACAACGGCGCAGCGCGCAGCGCTCTCGGCTGGGTCCCGAGGGTGTCGCTCGATGCCGGCCTCGTTGAGCTAATCCATGCTTCCCGCTCGTCCTCGGCTCCCCGTCCCCGCAGCGGAAAGGACGCTCGAATGAAGATTCTTCAGGTCATCCACGGCTACCCGATGCGCTACAACGCGGGGTCCGAGGTCTACACGCAGACGTTGGCGCAGGCTCTCGCCGAGCGCCACGAAGTCCATGTGTTCACGCGCGAGGAGAACCCCTTCGCGCCCGACTACGCGCTGCGCGACGACGCCGACCCGGACGACCCGCGCGTGCGCCTGCACGTTGTGAACATGCCCCGGGCGCGGGACCGCTATCGCCACGTCGGCGTCGACCAGCGCTTCGCCGAGGTGCTCGACTGCGTCCGCCCGGATGTCGTCCACGTCGGCCACCTGAACCACCTGTCCACGTCGCTGCTCGGGGAGGCTGCGGCCCGCGGCCTCCCCATCGTCTTCACGCTCCACGACTACTGGCTGATGTGTCCTCGCGGCCAGTTCATGCAGATGTTCCCAGAGGACCCCGACAATCTCTGGGCGGCATGTTCCGGGCAGGAGGACGAAAAGTGCGCCCGGCGGTGCTACTCCCGCTACTTCTCGGGCTCCCCCGCCGAGGAGGCCGCCGATGTCGCCACCTGGAAGGACTGGGTGCATCGACGCATGGCGCACGTCCGCGAGATGACCGAGCACGTCGACGTGTTCCTCGCGCCGGCGCGCTATCTCCTCGACCGATTCGCGACGGACTTCGGACTACCTGCCGCAAAGCTCCGGTACCTGGACTACGGCTTCGACCGTGAGCGCCTCGTCGGCCGTTCGCGCACGCCGGGCGAGCCGTTCACCTTCGGCTACATCGGCACCCACATCCCCGCGAAGGGCATCCACCAGCTCCTCACGGCGTTCGGCGAGGTCCGCGGGGACGTGCGGCTTCGCATCTACGGGCGACCGCGCGGGCAGGACACCGACGCGCTGAAAGCCATCGCCGACGCCCTCCCGGGTCACGCTGCCAGCCGGGTAGAGTGGCCGTCTGAATACCGAAATCAGGAGATCGTGCGCGACGTGTTCGACCGGGTGGACGCCATCGTCGTGCCGTCGGTGTGGGTCGAGAACTCGCCGCTCGTGATCCATGAAGCGCAGGGCGCGGGGGTGCCGGTCATCACCGCCGACGTTGGCGGCATGGCCGAGTACGTCCACCATGAGGTCAACGGGCTGCTGTTCCGCCACCGGGACGCCGAGGATCTGGCGCGTCAGATGCAGCGGCTTGCCGATGACCCCGCGCTCGCCGAGCGGCTCGGGCGCCGGGGCTACCTGTACGACCCGGAGGGGCGCGTCCCCGACATTCACCAGCATGTTCGCCATGTAGAGGCCGTCTACGATGAACTGCTGAGCCGCCGGCAGTCCGCACGCGTCGAAGCTCTACCCGGGCCGTGGCGGATCACGTTCGACACCAACCCCGACGACTGCAACCTCAAGTGCATCATGTGCGAGGAGCACAGCGTTCACAGCACGCTCCAGGACGAGCGGAAGGCGTCTGGAAAGAAGCCTCGACGAATGCCGATCGAGTTGATTCGCCGGGTGCTACAGGATTCGGCCGGGACCGGGCTGCGCGAAATCATCCCGTCCACGATGGGAGAGCCGCTCCTCTACGCGCACTTCGAGGAGATCATCGACCTGTGCCGGGAACACGGGGTGCTCCTGAACCTGACGACCAACGGCACGTTCCCGAAGCTCGGCGCGCGCGGCTGGGCCGAGAAGGTCGTCCCCGTGACCTCGGACGTGAAGATCTCCTGGAACGGGGCGACGAAAGCCACCCACGAGGCGGTCATGCCGGGGAGCCAATGGGAGAAGGTGTTGGAGAACGCGCGGACCTTCATCGAGGTCCGCGATGCCCACGCCGCCGCCGGGGGAAACCGATGCCGTGTCACGTTCCAGCTCACCTTCCTCGAAACGAACGTGCACGAGCTGGCCGGCGTCGTGAAGCTTGCCGCCGAGTTGGGCGTCGAGCGCGTGAAAGGGCACCACCTCTGGGCGCATTTCGATGCGATCAAGCGCCTGTCCATGCGGCGCAATCCGGGGTCCATCGGGCGATGGAACGCGGCGGTACTCGAAGCGCGCGAGGCGGTGGACCGGTACCGGCTTACCGATGGCCGGCGAGTCCTCCTGGAGAACATCTTCCTGCTCGATGCGGACGCGACGAAGGATCTCGCCCCTGGTGGGCCGTGTCCCTTCCTCGGGCAAGAGGCTTGGATCAGCGCGGAAGGTAGGTTCAACCCTTGTTGCGCGCCCGATGCGGAGCGCTTGTCGCTCGGCGACTTCGGAAACCTGGATGGCGTAGGCATCCGAGAGGTCTGGACCGGGGAGAACTACGGGCGCTTGCTGGCCAGCTACTCCAGCCGCGGGCTCTGCCTCTCCTGCAACATGCGCAAGCCGGTACCGGCATGAGCGGCGTGGACTGGCGGAACACCGTCGTCGCGCCGGATGACACCCACCACCTGATCGACGGGGTCGCGCTCTACGCGATGCGGTTCCTCGAAGTCCTGAAATTCCACGCGCCGGGCCTCGCGCCCGTGCGGGACGCCTCGGGCGCGTTGCATGTGACCGTGGACGGGCGCGCCGCCTACGAGCGTCGGTATCAGCGCGCGTTCGGGTTCTACGAGGGCCTCTCCGCCGTGGATGCTGGGGCGACCGGCTGGCATCACGTCCGGCCTGATGGCGAGCCCGCGTACGCGGCGCGATGGGCGTGGTGCGGCAACTTCCAGGGGGGGCGGTGTCCCGTTCGCGATGTTGGCGGCGGGTACTTCCACATCGACCTGACCGGCGAGCCGCTCTACTCCGCGCGCTGGCGCTACGCCGGGGACTACCGGGACGACATCGCCGTCGTTCAGGGGGAGGACGGCCGCTCGACGCACATTGACGCCGAAGGGAACGCCGTTCACGGCCGCTGGTTCCGTGACCTCGACGTATTCCACAAGAGCTATGCGCGTGCCCGAGACGCCGTCGGCTGGATGCACGTCGATCGGCACGGCGCCCCCCTCTACGAGCAGCGCTTTGCGATGGTCGAGCCGTTCTACAACGGGCAAGCCCGAGTGGAGCGCTTCGACGGCGCGCTCGGCATCATCGGAGAGCGCGGCAACGCGGTCGTGGAATTGCGTTCTCCTACGGTCCAAACTGAAGAGGGGTCGTAGATGCGCAGAATTGTGGCCCTGTACGGCCCGCCGGGATCCGGAAAGTCCACGGTGGTCGAGCTTGCGAAGCTACAAGGCGTCGAAGCCCACGATGCCGAGTCGTTCGGCGCATCGCACGCCGAGCGCGTGGACGGGTTGAGGCGCGTCCTCACTGGAACGGATGAAGGTCTGGTGCTCATCGGTGCGGCAGACCTGGCTCCCGAGGAATTTCCGCCTGGGACCGAGTTGGTGTTGCTCCTCCCCCCGGCCGCAGAACACCGGAGGCGCGTGCTGAACCGTGGCGATGCGAGGCCGCACAAGGGGCTGCGGCACGCCCAGCAGGTGCACGGGGAACATACCGAGATGCGGCACAGATTCGACATCGTCGTGGACTACGAGTGCTCTCCAGAAGCGGTGGTTGCCATCATCGCCAAGGGTGGCTCCCATGTCTGATCCCCGACCGGCGCGGCAACCCGATGGCACTTGGGCTCACGTCGATGCCGGCGGCGTTCCGGTCAATGCCTCGCGGTTCCGGGCGGCAAGCCTGTTCTCGGAGGGCCTCGCCGTGGCCTTTCGCTCGGACGGTGCCGCCGTGCTCGTGGACGCGCGTGGCATGGAGCTGGCCGCGCACGGTCAACGGTTCGAGTGGATCTTGCCGATGAACGACGGGCGCGCGCCTGCGTGTACGAGCGAAGGGGAAACCGGCGCGATCGACCGGGAAGGGCGGTTCCACCCCGACCCCGCGGACCCGGAATGGCGAGCTCGCACGGAGGTGGCCCGGGTCGGGAGGCTGCTCTACGAGCGCGGCTACAACGTGTCGATCGACGGCAACCTGTCCTGGCGGTTGGACGACGGCACGTTGTTGATGACGCCGTCCGGCGTGCATCTCGGGTTCTTGCGCCCCGAGCACCTCGTGGTCACCCAGCCGGACGGAAGCCTGCTCCGTGGAAACCGGCCGCCCACGTCGGAATTCCGTCTGCACGTCGAGCTACATCGGACGCGCCCGGATTGTCGTTGCGTCGTTCACGCGCACGCCCCCTACGCGGTCGCCGCCTCGCTCGCGGGTGTGAACCTTCACGAGACGTACATCACCGCCGCGCCGGTGCCCACCACGGCCTACGCGCGCATCTCGTCGGACCAGAGCCCGGCGGTGCTACGGCCGTACATGGAGGCGTACAACTGGGCGATCCTGCCGCGGCACGGGGTCGTGGCTTGGGCGCAGACGGCCTGGGACGCCTTTCTCCGGGTGGAGGGGCTTGAGCACTACGCGAAGGTGGCGATGATCGCGCGAGGCTGCGGCCCGATTGAGCCGCTCTCGCCCGAAAAGCGCATGGAATTGCTGACATTCTGGGGCCTGGAGCAACTCGGATGATCCTCGATACCGACCCCTTTGTCCTGTTCCTCCGTCACGGTGAGCGGGAACCGCTCCCCCCGGATGAGCCCTACAAAGACGTTGACCTCACGCCGGCTGGCTATGCAGGCGTGGCCGCGCTCGCCGAGCGCCTGGCCGGTCGCGTCGCGTGGACCGCCGCGAGCCCGTTTCTCCGCTGCCGCGTGACGGCGCGCGGCCTCGGCCGCGAGCCGACCGATGACACGAGACTGGGCCATCCCGGGCCCTGGGTGCTCGATCGCAACATCGCGGCGGCGCACTTCGCAGAACGCACCACCGAGGGCGTCGTCCGCGCTCAGGTCGCCGGGCTGGTGCTCCCGGGAATGCGCCCCGCTTCGGAGGCCGTCCCGCTGCTCCTCTCCACGGGGATCGATAGGATCAACCGTGGGTCCGGCGTTTGCGTGAGTCACGACGCTGTCATCATGCCGGCGATGGCCTTCCTTTTCGGCGCCGATGCCGCCGAGGAGTGGCTCGCGCCGCTCGGCGGGTTCGCGCTGTACTTGCGTGAAGGTGGCCCGGTCGCAGTCTGGCGAGGACGTGAGTGCCCATGCTGACCGTCGGCCTCTACGGCATCAAGGACACGACCCAGGGCGGGCGGCCGACGTACACCCACGATCACAACGTGGCGTTCATGCGGGAGGGGCGCGTGATCGACGTCGTGGCCCTTGAGCGGATCACCCGCCGGAAGCACGACAACCGGCTGGACGAGTACATCGCCGAGG
Organism: uncultured Pseudomonadota bacterium; assembly: GCA_903844155.1. GTDB lineage: Bacteria > Myxococcota_A > UBA796 > UBA796 > SXON01 > CAIUMM01. Next base: position 7,888 of record CAIMSU010000193.1, read on the forward strand.
TGCTCCGGGAGCGGGTCGGCGACGAGCCCGTGCGCTTCGTGTCCGTGAACGCTTTCGTGGGCGACGGCTTCCAGAGCGCCGATGGGAGCCTTCGGATCGAGCCGACGGGGCCGGTGGGCATCTCGGCAACGCCGGTGCCTGCGAGGGTCCGCTGGTACCCGGGCGGACTCCACCCCCGCGCCGCCGCAGGGTGGGCCCTGTGCCACGAATTCGCTCACGTCGCGAGCCTTCTCCCCTTCGTTGGGCGCTTCGAGCCGAACAGCCTGCTCGTCCACATTGACGGGGGGGCGTCGGACTCGGCGTGCTCCGCCTGGTGGTGGGACGGTAGCGAGGCGCGTCTTGTCGAGGCGTCATGGGACCGCCTGAAGGTGCCGGTCAACAACTTCAACACCAGCCCGATCGCTCGCATGGCCCTCGGCCTCGGGCCCGAGGAGCACCTGGCGATGCCCGGGAAGTTCATGGGCTTCGCCGGGCACGGGCGCGTGGTCCCCTTCCTGCGCGCGTTCCTCGAAGAGCACAGCTTTTTCCTTGACCAACCTGAGGACCGCGTCCGCGTGCTGCTGCGAGCCGCGTTCGGCTCCGAGCCTCCCTTCGCTGACCTCGCCGCGACGATCCAGGCGCACTTTGAAGACGAGGTGATGGCCGCGATCCTGGGATGGCAGGAGGTCACGGGGGCGGCCCACCTCTACTACGCGGGGGGCGCAGCGCTGAACATCCCAACCAACGCGCGGATCGAGGCGTCAGCGCGGTTCCGGTCGGTTCACGTTCCCCCGTGCACCAACGACACCGGGCTTGGACTCGGGGCCGCGGCGTGGATCGAGTATGTGGAACGTGGCGAGGTGGAGGTGAACGGGCCTTTTCTCGCGCGGGGTGAGGGTGGCGAGGTGAGCCTGGCCCACGTCGATGAGATCGCGGACCGCCTCGCCGCTGGGGAGGTCTTCGGGCTCTGTAACGGCGACGCCGAGGTCGGACCGCGCGCGCTCGGACACCGGAGCATCGTGGCCCGACCCGATGACATCGCCCTCCGAAAGCGCGTGAGCGAGACGATCAAGGGCCGCGAGGCGTACCGGCCAGTCGCGCCGATGATCCTCGATGAAGTAGCTCGACAAGCTTTCGGTTCCGATGTCGCGGCCAGCCCGTTGGCGGCGCTGATGCTCGGGGCGTGGTGTCTCCAGCCGGGCTGGGAAGGGTGGTTCAAGGGCGTCCTTCACGCTGACGGCTCGCTTCGGGCGCAGGTCGTGCGGGACGACCCATTCGTCGAAGCCCTTCTTGGGCGACTCTGGCACAAGCACGGTGTCGCGGGGCTGATCAACACTTCGTTCAACGGTCCGGGCGAGCCCATCGTCCATACCAAGGCGGACGCGATCGACAGCGCGCGGCGTCTCGGCCTCGATGGAGTGGTGTTGGATGGATCCCTACATCGCCCCTGAGCGGCTCGATGCCGCTCACCCGATGACCATGCGCAAGCTGGAGAATCTCCGGCGTGGCGATCTCGCGCACGCGGCGCGCTCAGAGATCGTCGAAGCCCTGCCCGTCAAGATCACGCTCCAGACGACGGACGCCTGCAACCTCGATTGCCCGCATTGCCAGATCCCCCGGGCGGAGAAGAAGCCGGCGATGGCGGAGCGGGTGTTGGACCGCGTGATCGAGGAGCTGTTTCCGACGCTCATCGAGCTTCACCCGACAAACCTTGGCGAGCCCTTCCTCTGGCGTCACTTCGAGCGCCTTTGCCGCGAGATGCACCATCACGGCGTGCTGCTGGACCTGACGACCAACGGCACGCTACTCGATGAGCGGCGTCTCGGCTGGATCCTCCCCATTGCACGCGACGTGAAGGTGAGCTTCGACGGCGGTACCGCTGCGACCTTCGAGCGGCTCCGAAGGGGTGCGCGGTTCGGGGAGGTCTGCGCCAACGTGCGCGCGCTCTCGGCGGCCACGATGCCGGGAGTCGTGGCGCTCCAGATGACGCTGATGCGCTCCAACTTCCGCGAGCTGCCCGCGCTCGTTCGTCTGGCGGCCGAACTCGGCGTTCGACGGGTGAAAGCCTACCACCTGTTCTCCTTCCGCCCGGAGATGGACGGCGAGTCCCTCGTCCGCGAGGCAGACGCCTGGTCGCCCGTACTGGAGCAGGCCGTTCGCGAGGGTGAACGCCTCGGCGTGTCGCTCCAGTGCGCGGAGCCGGAGGGGGATGTAGAGGATGTGGGTGCCGATACCTGCCACCTTCCCTGGCACGAGACCTGGATCGACCTTGATGGCGCGGTCCTGCCCTGCCATTCGCACGGGGGCGACATCGCCGGGAACCTGCTCGACGCCCCGTTCCTGGATGCCTGGAACGGCACGTTGTATCGGCGTATCCGGCGCGGCTTCGCCGCCGGGCGGCCCGACTGGCACTGCGAGGGGTGCGGCATGAACTGCACGAAAGCCTCCGAGCACGCTCGTGTTCCCTACGATCCTGAGAGCTTCCTGTCCCCCGCGGCGCGAGCAGGAATGCCCGCATCCGAGGTGCGATGGAGCGGTCGCATGCGCCAGTTCGACCTCACGGGGCGGCGAGATGGACGCTGACGCCACCCAGCGCGCGGTCGCCCGCGTGCGCTCTTGGCCCGCCGAGCGGCGGCGCAGCTCGAACCTCGGCCTCCTCGAACCGGCGCCGTTGTTCGACATCGAGGTCGCGTCGGCGTGCAACATCGTCTGCGCCTTCTGCCCTCGCGACGAAATGGTGCGTCCCAAGACGCTCATGGACGACGTCACCTTCGGCGCGGTGCTGAACTTCCTACCGGAGAACGCCGTCGCGATGATCAGCGGCCTGGGGGACGCGCTCCTGCACCCGCGCCTGGAGGCGATGGTGGGGCGGCTCGTCGGGCGCGGCGTGTCAACGTGCCTGATCACCAACGGGATCCGCCTGACGCCGAGCCGGCAGGCTGCGCTGATCGCCGCCGGCATCGCCGAGATCCAGGTGAGCGTGCATGGCCTCAATGATGACACCGTCAGGCAGGTGGTCCCCCTGGGCGCGAACCCGAAGGCCGTGAGGGTGAACCTGGAGCAGCTCGCGACCAAGCGGGGGCCGCGAGTCCGCATCAACTTCGTGGAGACGCCCGAGAACGCGCACGCTCGCGATCAGGTGCGGGCCTGGGCGGAGAACCTCGGCTTCCGCTTCTTCTACCGCCGCCAGCACACCCGCGGGGGGACGATCGGCGCGGCGAGAGCGGACGCGGGCTGCGCCGGCTGCGGGATCTTCGCGTCGGTGACCTTCCTGAGCGTGGAGGGTGACATCATGCCCTGCGTGAACGACGTGCGCGGCGAAGGGAAGCTCGGGAACGTCCGGGACTTCACCTGGTCCGATGTCCTCGCGTGGAAGCGCCGCGTGATAAACGAGGACCGCTGGTTTTCAGCCTGCACGGACTGCGACGACGACTTCCGGTGGGTGCTTCTCGATCAGGGGGGACTGGACGGGCCGTGACGTGGCTGGGTGCCGGGGCGGGGGCGGGGGCGGGGGCGGGGGCGGGGGCGGGGGGCCGGTTACAGCCCGATTCCTGGATTCTTGATTCGGATTCCAACCTCCTGATCCGTAGATTCCATGGAATCAGGTGAAATATTCTGGAATCGTGGAGTGGTCAGAATCGGCGGAATCCCGCAAACACGCAGCACCACGGCATCGCCTGCCGCGGGTCCGCGTTCCGCCTTCCGCCCGCGGTAACGCCCACCTGATCACCTGACGGGGTAGATCGCCCTGATGACGGCGCAGGCCTTAATCACGCTCTGGTCGGCCGCGGGAGGGGGCACCACGACGTGCGCGTTCTGGGACCCGGGGCTGCGGTTGCTCTCGGGGAGCTGCGGGACGCACTCTCTGGGCCATGCGGACGCCTGGGGCGGCCGGCGCGGGCAACAATGCGGCGGAGCGGACCGCCGTGCTCTCCGCCCCGCCGTCCTCCCTCCTCCCGAACCGGTAGGACCGCCGCCTTCGTCGCCTCCGCTCACGCGCCACGATAACGTTCAGGCCGTCGGCGCGAGTTTCGGTCTTCGTGATGGAGCAGCTCGATGAAGTTGATCCGGAACGCGGGGAGCGACCGAGTCCTCGATGTGGCACTCGCCAGCCTCGCCCCACGGGCATGGGTGGACTTCGCGACGCCGGAGCTGTGCCTGTACGCGTGGGGCGAGCTCCGAACCGCTGTGCAGCGGACGCAGCGCAGCCGGATCGTGCTTGCCACCACCGACCTCGCTGCGCTCGCCGCGTTCGGCCGTGCCTCCGACCGTTCGTGGCGGAATCGTCTCCAGACCCGATGGCTCGCGGCTGAGCTCGCTCGCTGGCTTCGCGAGCGCTGTGAGCTCAGGATTGCCTCCGGACCGGTCCAGCAAGCCAGCGTTGTCGTCTCGCGATCCGAACAACCGGTGTCGGCGCTAACGGGCTCCTGCGGACTCTCCACGGTGGGGCTCGGGCTCGCCCCGAGTACCGGCTTCCAGCTGGTGCAGTCCGCCGAAGGACCGGAGGAGCTGAGCCTGATCGCCGGCTGGTTCCAGTCGATGTGGAACGCGCTGCCGCCCGCGCCGGTGGCCACGCGCGAGGTTCTCGCGCGGCTCGACGAGATCGCCGGCGAGCGCGCGCCCTCCCTGGTGTACGCGGGCATCCTCCAGGCCGTCTTCGGCACGCAGGGCGACGATCTCGATGAGGACCGGGTGATCCGAGCAGGCACCGGCATCAAGGACACCCTGGTCTGGAAAAAGCTCTACCGTTTTCAGCGGGACGGCGTGGTCGGCGCGATCGACAAGCTCGAGCGCTACGGCGGTTGCATCATCGCGGACAGCGTCGGGCTCGGAAAGACATTCGAGGCCCTCGCAGTCATCAAGTACTACGAGCTCCGGAACAACCGGGTCCTCGTGCTCTGCCCGAAGCGCCTGCGAGACAACTGGACGGTGTACCGCGCCAACGACCGCCGAAACATCCTGGCGCAGGATCGGCTGAACTACGACGTCCTCAACCACACCGACCTCTCCCGCGACGCTGGTACCTCTGGCGACATCGACCTGGCGCAGGTGAACTGGGGGAACTACGACCTCGTCGTCATCGACGAGTCGCACAACTTCCGCAACAAGGCTGCGCTGAAGGGCCGAGAGACCAGGTACGACCGGCTGATGCGGCGGATCATCCAAGAGGGGGTGAAGACCCGTGTGCTGATGCTCTCGGCCACGCCCGTCAACAACCGACTCGCCGATCTGAAGAACCAGATCGCCTTCGCAACCGAGGCTAAGGATGACGCCCTCGGCGAGCATGGTGTGGCCAGCATCGAAACGACGACGCGCCTTGCCCAGGGCCAGTTCAACAAGTGGCTCAAGCGGCCAGAAGCTGAACGCTCCGCAGGCAACCTCATCGAGATGCTCGGGTTCGACTACTTCAAGCTGCTCGACCTGCTCACGATCGCGCGCTCGCGGAAGCACATCGAGCGCTATTACGGCACGAGCGAGACCGGCCGGTTCCCCGAACGGATGCGGCCGATCAACATCAAGGCGGAGGTCGACAGCGCGGGGGAGTTCAAGTCCATCCGGGACATCAACAAGGAGATCCGCCGGCTGAACCTGAGTGTCTACGCGCCGCTGCGCTACGTCCTGCCCCACAAGAAGGCGGCGTATGACGCGATGTACAGCGTCAAGGTGCGCGGCGGATCGGGCAGCTTCAAACAGGCCGACCGCGAGGAGAGCCTCATCCACCTGATGCGGGTGAACGTGCTGAAGCGCATGGAAAGCGCCGTCACCTCCTTCATCCAGACCCTCGAACGCCAGCTCGCCGACGTCGAGACGATGCTCGGGCGTGTTGACGGGCATGAAGAACGGGTCGACGAAATCGATATTGCCGATGTGAACCCGGACGATCCGGTGTTTGAGAGCCTCCTTGTCGGACGCAAGGTTCAGGTGCTGCTCCAAGACGTCGACCGCATCAAATGGCGCCAGGACCTCAACGAAGACCGCGACCGGCTGCGCGGGTTGCTCGAAGTCGCTCGAAAAGTCGACGCGAGCCGCGATGCCAAGCTCGCCGCGTTGAAGGCCGCGATCGAGGCCAAGGTGAAGGAGCCGCTCAACCCGGGCAACCGGAAGGTGCTCGTCTTCACGGCGTTCGCGGATACGGCCCACTACCTCTACGAGCAGGTGTCCACCTGGGCCAAGGACACGTTGGGCCTGAACACCGGGGTGGTCACCGGCAGCGGGCGAAACCACACGAGCCTGCCGGGGCTGCGCACTGACATGGGCAGCATCCTGTCGGCCTTCTCGCCACGCTCCAAGGAACGATCTTCCGAATTTGCGGGAGAGGGGGAGATTGACCTGCTGATCGCGACGGACTGCATCTCCGAGGGGCAGAACCTCCAGGACTGCGACACCCTGGTCAACTACGATATCCATTGGAACCCGGTGCGCATCATCCAGCGGTTCGGCCGGATCGACCGCCTCGGTTCCAGCAACGCGCGGATCCAGCTCATCAACTTCTGGCCCAACATCGAGCTCGAGGAGTACATCAACCTCGAGCAACGGGTCACCGGCCGGATGGTGCTCCTCGACGTTTCGGCAACGGGTGAGGAGAACCTGATCGAGCAGGCCGCCGGCGATCCGATGAACGACCTGGAGTACCGCCGCAAGCAGCTGCTCAAGCTGCAGGAGAGCGTGGTCGATCTCGAGGATGTCGGCGCGGGCCTCTCGATCGCCGATCTGACCCTCACCGACTTCAGGATCGACCTGGCCCGGGCGCGAAAGGAGCACGGCGAGCTTTTGGCCCGGCTCCCGCCGGGGGTGGGTGCCGTGGTTCGAGCACGTCCGGAGGACGGCGTGGAGGCCGGCGTTTTCTTCTGTCTTCGCGCGGAGGGCGCCGCGACCAAGACCCTCACCGACCGGTCGGATCCGCTCGCCCCCCACGCCCTCGTGCACGTCGGGGAAGGCGGCGTCGTGCGCATCCCGCATACGCAGGCGAAGGTGGTGCTCGATCGTCTGAAACGACTGTGCGCCGAGGCCAGCGAGGCCGACTTGCCAGCCTGGGGGGAATTCGACCAGGCCACTCTACGCGGCGAGCGAATGGAGGGCATTCATCGCCCGCTGGCCACAGCGGTGGCGTCCATCGTCGGCAAGACCGAGGAGCGTGCCGTAGCGAGTCTGTTTTCTCCGGGTGGCACGCATGCGCTGAAAGGGGAGTTCGCTGGCGTCGATGACTTCGAGGTGGTCGCGTTCGTTCGCGTGCTGCCAATGACGGTACCGTCGTGAGTTTCGAGTGTTTCGAGCCCATCTTGACCGCCTTGGCCCTGCCCGCCGCAGCGCGGCTCGACAAGCGAGTACCGAGGACGCTCCTCTCGGAGCACGGCGCGGCCTCCGCCTCGGACCGAAAGGCCATCCAGGAGGGGATCGACGCGCTGTGGTGGCTTGCCGTCATCAAGCCGGCGACCGTGGCCTTGCCCGTCGCCGTCGATGGAGCCGCGCCCGAAATCGCGGTGCTCGGACTCGAACTACGGGCGAGCGCCCTCGCTTCACGACTGATCGAGCGCACCCACCGAGCGGTTCCCTACCCCGTGGTTTTGCTGACGGCACAGGGGAGCAGCGTGACGGTGTCCTTGGCGCAGAAGCGACCTTCCCAGCAGGAGCCGGAGCGGCTCATCGTGGAAGGCGGCGTGTTAGTCTCCCCGGAGCTCGCTCACGGGCAGGTGCCCCAGCTTCAACCCGTCCTCGGCTTCCTCAACACCATGTCGTTCCCCGCTTCCTCTGTCGCCGACCTCGGTGGCGTCTACGCAAGCTGGACGGCTGCGGTCGAGGCGTTCTGCGTCGCGCGAGTGACCGGGCAGTTCGTCCTGGCCGCCGACGCCGAGGCCGCAGCGTCCCGACGTGCCGCACTGCTTGAGTATGACCGCATCGTGGCGGAGCGGGCTCGGCTCGTTCGTGAGTCGGGTCGGGCCACGCAGATGAACCGGCGGGTGGAGCTGAATCTGATGTTGAAGCGGCTTGATGTGGACCTGGCGCGGGCCGCCGCAGAGCTCGACCCATGAGGAGCTACAACCGTCGGGTGTTCGGCCGCCTCGACGCGACGTCCCCGCTGTTGAAGCTTTACGGTACGCTCGTTGCGATCGAGATTGCACTGAAGGACGCGGGGTTGCAGTGTGGAAAGAAGGGACACGACTTTCACGCGGCGGTGAGCGGAGTTCCCTTCCAGCCCTCGACCATCTCCGTGTCCCAGAACGTCGTGCAGGCGCTCACGGCACTCCAAATCGATAATGGCTTGGCAAAGGGGGATAACTACCCGGGGATTCGCTACCTGAAGCACGTCTCCGACGGCATCGCGCCGGCCTCGTCGAACGCTGATGTACAAGCGGCTCTTGATGAGGCCAACAAGCTCGTGCGGGAACTCGATCGGGAGTGGACCCAGGCGGGACAGCCACACGGACCGGTGGTCCCATGATCAGCGGGCAGGACATTCTCGGACGGGTGGAGCGCGTTTTTCCGAGCGCACCGCGCCGGTATTCCTTTCCGCTCACCTACATCGACCTCGTCCATCCCGACTACGCTGAGGAAGACGATGAGCGCGAGACCCAGCTCGCGGGCTGGTTGGAGCTGAGCGTCTCGGAGCTTCGTGCGACGTGCAACCGGCTCTACTTGCGCTTGGAGCCGCGGCTGCCCGCGGAGCCCGACCAACGCCCGCCGGATCGGGGGGAATTCTGGTTGAAGGCCCTCGACGTGGGCGCGCCCGGCCCGGGGCATACGCCGGCAGCCGCCACGGCCACGGGGCCTCGCATCGTCCATTTCTACGGTTTCAAGGGAGGCCAGGGCCGCTCCACGCTGCTCGCGCTGTTCGCGAAGGCCATGGCCGCAGATGGGTGGCGCCTGCTCGCGTTGGACTTGGATGCCGAGGCACCCTCCCTCGATCTGCTACTCCAGACGCCGGCCGATCGAGCCGCCCAGACGCTGATCGGTCTGCGAGCGGAGATACCAATTGAGCCCCTGCGCGCGTACACCCCGCCGGGGGCGTCCGGGTACGTCGATCTGCTTCCGTTCCGTCCTCGGCCGCGGGAGTTCGATCTCGACGCGGCGGCGCTGACCATGGAGATGGGCCTCTATCCCCCATCCCAGGTGGGGCTCGTCGGGCGCCTCGCCCCCCAGATCAGTGCCTACGATGTGGTGCTGGTCGATCACCGCACCGGTCTCGCACCCACCGTGCTTCCCTGGGTCACCCACCTGCCGGGTGCCGTCTGTGTCCTTGCCCGGATGGACGGACAGTGGAGGCATGCCGAGGCGGCAATCGGCGCACTTTGGAAGGCGAGCGCGCCCCCTTACGGCGCCCTTCTGTCGCTGGCGCCTCCGCATGTGGGTGTCGCCGAACTTGTGGCGACCAAGCTTGGCGATGCCGAGACACTTCTCCAATGCCTCGCCGAGGCAATTGACCCAGACGCCCAGACGCTCGGCGCGGAGCACATGGGGCCGCGTTGGATCGTGTTCCCGTACGACAACGCGCTCGACGGCGGCCGCGTCCCGGAGCTGGCCGCCGTGGGCGGAGATACGCGCGCCGCTGTGAAGGCGCTCCGCGCCGTCCTCGAGGTTGAGGGCGCCGCGGTCCGGGGCCCCGCCGAGCCAGGGCTCGGCTCACACAGCGGGGCCAGAGACCGGTCCACGCTCGTCGAGACGGACGCGCTCCGGGAGTTGTCGGCGCCGAACACCAAGGACTACATCATCGGGCGAAAGGGAACCGGAAAGTCGAGACTTCTGCGCACGCTCGCCTTGCGAGGCAAGGGCGAGGCGCTGCTGGTTGCAACCGAAGAAGAGGACGAACTCGGATTCGGGGTTCTGTCCGGCCACGTGACCCTGTTCGACCATCCGGCGAAAGGCGTTGAGCCGACCGCACTCTGGTGGGCATTGCTTGCAGCCGCGCTCGAAGGCGAAGACACAGAACGCGAACGCCTCACGCGAGCGTTCGACCTCCTGGTCACGATTGCATCGCCGCTTGACCGCCTGCTCGTGCTGGTGCGGAACGCGGCGGAGCGTCGGACGTTCCTGGTCGACGGATTGGAGACGGCTTTCGCCAGCGCGTCAACCACCACCTACGTGGATGCGCTCTTCCGGGTCATGAACGTCATCCGCGGCACGCCCGAGCTCCGAGACCGGATTCGCATTCAGGCGTTCATCCGGCCGGATCTCGCCCAACGCGGCTACGAGAATTTCGAGCAGCAGACCGAAGGGCGGCGGCTCGACCTGATCTGGGACACGAAGGCAATCCTCAACTTCGCGCTGTCCCGCATTCTCTCGATTCCCTGGTACCAAACTGTTCTTCCCGCGGCCGTGGCGCGGATCGGCGAGGCCAGTCGCGATCTCGGCATGGGAGAGTGCTCCGTCGAGCGGTGCGACGAGCTGATGGCTTGCATTTTTCCCGAGAAGCTCGGCCGGTTCAATGTCCTCACGAGCACGTTCTTGCGTACGTATTTCAGCGATGCGCCACAGGGAAATACGGGCTTTTACCCTCGGCTCTACGGAGAGTTTCTAGACCAGATCGGCAAGATCGCGGTTGTCGAGACCGGCAGGTCCGCCGTCAGGGACGCCAGGCTGTCCGGCTGGGTGGTAGAGCGCGCGCACGAGCAGGCCACCAACGGTTTCTTGTGGTCCGGCCTGAAGGTCGAGCTCAGCTGGATGCTCATGGACAGGGACTCCGACAAGCTCGACCGCCTGCTCCGGGAGCTGCAGGGGGAGGTGACGCCGTTCGCGCCCGACCGTCTCCGCGAACGGCTCGTCGTCCGAACGGGACTTACCGACGCGTACATTCGCAACGCGTTCGACGCGATGCGGCAGGTGGGCGTTTTCGAAAAACGTCCGGGCCATGCCGACCAGTGGCGCGCCGGTCGACTGTTCAAGACTGCTCTAGGCATGCGCTACACGCGAAGCCAGGCCACCCAGGATGACGGGCATGCAGGGCCCGCCAACGAAGCGAGCAAGTCCGGATGAAGAAGATCGAACCTAATGATCCGGAGTCTCGCTCTGCGGACCTCGTCGCGGGAAATCTCGAAGCCCTCCGGGGCCTCTACCCTGAGGCGTTCACTGAGGGCAAGATCGACTTCGACGTCCTGCGGCAGTTATTGGGCGGCAGCGTCGATGAGCGCGAGGAGCGCTTTGGCCTGAACTGGCACGGCAAGCGCCAGGCGCGGCAGCTTGCGCTCACGCCGTCTACGGGCACATTGCGGCCTCGCCGAGCGGAAAGCCTTGATTGGGAAGCGACCCAGAACGTCTTCATCGAAGGGGACAATCTGGAGGTACTGAAGCTCTTGCAGAAGAGCTACCAGGGGACTGTCAAGCTTGTCTACATCGATCCCCCATACAATACTGGAGGCACCGACTTCGTCTACCCCGATCAGTTTCGCGATAATATTAAAAACTATTTGATGCTTACCGGGCAAGTGGAAGGCGATGGGACGCGGCTGGGGACCAACTCCGAGGCATCGGGGAGGTTTCATACCGCCTGGCTGAACATGATGCTGCCCAGGCTCAAGTTAGCAAGGAACCTCCTTCGAGAGGATGGTGTCTTGCTCGTCTCCATCAACGACATCGAGGCTCCCGCGCTTCGATTCGTGCTGGATGAAGTGTTCGGCCCGGAGAATTTTCTTTGTCAGTTCGTTTGGAATAACGAAGGAAACATCGACCAGCAAAGCAAGATCAAGGGCGTGCACGAATACGTGCTGTGCTACTGCAGAAGTCTTCCTTCCTTCCCTGCGCCGCGAGTGATCGATCCCAACATTGAGGAGAGCAGCAAGCTCTTTAATGACCAGATCGAGAATTCAATTACGAAAAATGGGCCGGCGAATCCGCCATCGCGGATCGTGCTGCCCGTCGGATTTCCTGCAGTGTTTGCGGAAGGCAGTATTGCTCCCCGGACCGACGCTTGGCCGCATATTCACAGTCAGATTAGCGTGCGAGATGGAAAGCTCCTGTATCCAGCGGAGCTCGAGAGCGGGTGGAGTTCTCGTAACCTCCTGGAGTTGTTTATCAAGAACGGATGCTCCCCGATTCAGGATTCGGGTGGAAAGGAAACCTGGTTCGCACTTACGGCAAGCGGTGCAATCTACGGCTACAAGCGGAGGTCGGAAGATCAGGGGCACGTGCTCTCTGTGATCCGTAATGTCGGCACGACCAAAAAGACAAGCAACCTCCTTCGGGAATGGGGTGTTGAATTTTCATTCCCAAAGCCGGTTTTTCTTGTCCAGTATCTGATCAGCATTTTCACGAATCCGGACGGGGCGTCGGAGCTGATTGTCGATTTTTTCGCGGGATCGGGCACGACGGCCGAAGCCACATTGAGGCAGAACGCTTGTGATCGAGGCGCGCGGCGCTTCGTCGCCGTTCAGTTGCCGCAGGCGATGCCTCTGGGGTCCTCGTCGCGCTATGCCACTCTGGCGGAGATGGCAATCGCCCGAATCCGGCGAGCAAGTGCGGAGGTACGCGCCGAAAATCCACTCTTTGCCGGCGATCTCGGTTTCCGCGTCTACAGGCTCGACGCCACGAACTTCAAGCCATGGGATCCGCAGTCTTCAGATCTCGGCAACGCTCTGCTCGACGCGATTGATCACATCAAGCCCGACCGCAACGAGGCCGATCTGCTGACCGAGATCCTGCTCAAACTCGGACTTGAGCTCACCGTGCCGATCGAGACGCGCGTCATTGCCCACAAGACGGTGTACAACGTGGGCCTCGGCGCCCTTATCGCATGCCTCGCCCCCCGGATCGCGCGCAGCGATGCGGAGCCCCTTGCCCTCGGTATCGTCGCGTGGCACCGAGAGGCCAGGCCGGCTGTGGCCGATGAAGGGAAGAAGCCTGCCCGCGAGACGACGACCCTACTGTTCCGCGACAGCGCCTTCGCGGACGACGTCGCCAAGGCCAACCTGAGCGCGATTCTCTCCCAGCACGGGCTCGAGAACGTGCGGAGCGTCTGAGGGGCCCGATGAAGATCCAATTCGAGGACAAGCTTGACTTCCAGCTTGACGCCATCGAGGCCGTCTGCGAGCTGTTCCGCGGGCAGGATATCTGTCGAAGCGAGTTCACCGTGGTGCAGCCGAGCAGCGGGCCTCAGGCGCCGTTGGCCTACGCAGAGTCGACGCTCGGCGTGGGCAACCGGCTGATCCTGGACCAAGAGGACGTGTTGGAGAACCTGCGAGCCGTGCAGCTCTCCCGTGGTCTCGCCCAGGACGCGGAACTGCTCTCCAACGACTTCACGGTCGAGATGGAGACGGGCACGGGTAAGACCTACGTGTACCTCCGGACCGTGCACGAGCTGCACCGGCGGTACGGGTTCACCAAGTTCATCATCGTCGTTCCTTCCGTCGCGATCAAGGAAGGCGTCGCCAAAACGCTTCAGATGACCGAGGAGCACTTCCTCGGTTTGTACAATACAAAAGCCGGATACTTCCTATACGACTCCAGCGAGCTCGGGCAGGTGAGGAGCTTCGCGACCTCGCCCTCCCTTCAGGTCATGGTGGTGACGGTGGGTGCGATCAACAAGAAAGAAGTGAACAATCTCTACAAGGTCACCGAGGATCTCGGGGACCAGAAGGCCATCGACCTGCTGCAGGAGATTCGTCCGATTGTCATCGTCGACGAGCCGCAGAGCGTGGACGGGGGGGTGTCGGGCTCCGGCAAGAGGGCGCTGGAGGCGATGAAGCCGCTGTGCACGCTCCGATACTCGGCTACCCATGTGGTCAAATACCACATGGTCTACAAGCTGGATGCGGTGGACGCCTATCAACGCAAGCTGGTCAAGCAGATCAATGTCGCATCCGCCACCACGACGAGCGCGAACAACCGGCCGTACCTCCGCCTTCTTGGCATCACGTCCACCCGCGGCCGCCCTATCCAAGCGCGTATCGAGGTGGACGTACAGCGGGGTGCGAGCGTGGTGCGGATGGAAGTTCCGGTCGAGCATGGGGATGACCTTCAGCAGGTGACGCGTCGGGCGGTCTACGCCGACCACCGCATCGGCGACCTGACCGCGATGCGCGACCGCCAACAGTTGCTGCTCCATGCGCCCGGCAACGACGTCACGTTGGCGCCTGGGGAGATGTACGGCGGCATCGACCCGGACGCCGTCCACCGTGAGATGATCCGGCGTACGATCAAGGAGCACCTGGAGAAGGAGTTGCGGCTCCGTCCCCTCGGGATCAAGGTGTTGAGTCTGTTTTTCATCGATCGCGTCGACCGGTATCGCCGCTACGCGGCGGATGGCCAGATGTTGAAGGGGCGGCTGGCCGACATCTTCGAGCAGGAGTACCAACTCCTCGCACGAGCCGAAGTCTACCGGGACTTGTTTGGCAGCGTGGACCTGCGGAGCGAGGCCGCCCAGGTTCACGACGGCTACTTCTCGGTGGACTCGGGCAAGCGGTGGACCGACACCCTGGAGAGCAACCAGACGGGGAGAGATGCCGCTCAATACGCCTACAACCTCATCATGAAGGAGAAGGAGAAGCTGCTCAGCCTCGCGACACCGCTGAAGTTCATCTTCTCTCACTCCGCCCTGAAGGAGGGCTGGGACAACCCCAACGTATTCCAGATCTGCACCCTGCGCGAAGTGGGTTCCGAGCGCGAACGACGCCAGACCATCGGCCGAGGGCTCCGCATCTGCGTCAACCAGTCCGGCGAGCGAGTGCGCGATAGCGACGTCGGCCGACCGGTGAACGTGCTCACCGTGGTGGCCACGGAGAGCTACGAGCAGTTCGCCGAGGCGCTCCAGGTCGAGATCGAGAAGGATACAGGCATTCGCTTTGGCGTGGTGGAAGCCCACCTGTTCGCGAACGTCCCGGTGCTCGCCGTGGACGGCACCGTGTCGCCCGTGGGCGCGGTGCGCTCGAAGGCGTTGTGGGAGTGGCTCAAGACCGAGGGCTATGTGGATGCGCGGGGGAACGTGCAGGACAAGCTGAAGATGGCTCTCAAGCAGAATACTTTCACGTTGCCCGCGTCGTTCGCGGATCTCCAGGTGCCGGTGGAAGCGTTGCTTCGAAAGGTGGCCGGGAAGCTCGAGATCAAAGACGCGGACGAGAAGCCCGAGCGTGTGCGGTCTCGCCGAACGGTGCTCGACAGCCCAGAGTTCCGCATCCTGTGGGATCGCATCAAGCTCAAGACCACGTACCGGGTCGACTTCGACAACCCGAAGCTCGTGGCCGACTGCGCCGCGGTGATCGAGCGGGAGCTTCGCGTCGCGAAGGCACGCATCAGTTGGACCACCGCGAACATCGACATCGACCGGGGCGGCGTCCACGCCCGCGACGCCAAAGAGGTGGACGCTGGCCGTACCCTCCAGGAGGGCGTGTTTGATCTGCCCGATCTCTTGACGGAGCTGCAGAATCGGACCCCGCTCACCCGCCGTAGTATCACGACGATCCTGACCGGGAGCGGGCGTTTGGATGACTTCGCCCGTAATCCACAAGACTTCATCAAGCAGGTTTCCGCGCACATCAATCATGTCTGCCGCGCTGCCATCGTGGACGGTATCAAGTACCAGAAGATCGGGGACCAGGAGTATTACGCCCAAGAGCTCTTTGAAACCGAAGAATTGTACGGATACCTGAAGTCGAACATGATTCCGGCGACGAAGTCACCCTACGAGTACGTCGTCTACGATTCGGACAGCGTCGAGAAGACCTTCTGCGCCGGCCTCGAGGCGAACGAGGCCGTCAAGGTGTACACGAAGCTGCCGGCCTGGTTCAAGATTCCAACCCCCCTTGGCAGCTACAATCCGGACTGGGCGGTCCTCGTCGAGCGTGACGGCGAGGAGAAGCTCTTCTTCGTGGTCGAGACGAAGCACAGTCTCTTCGGACAAGACCTCCGTGGCACCGAGAACATGAAAATCGCGTGTGGGGAGGCGCACTTCGAGGTGCTGACGGTGCGCGACAGCGTCGTTCACTACATGACGGCCCGGAGCATGGAGGACTTTGCGGACCAGTGGGAGTAGGACGGAGCCGCCCCGGGGCCTCGATGTCTCGGTACCTCCGCCGCGTGGCCCGGTCCTCCGGCGCGCCAGCGACCGGGTTCGGGGCAGTCAGATTCGAACGTGTCCCCGCGCTGGGACCGGTCGGGTACCCGCATCCGCCGATAAAGGGGGAGCGGGGAGACCGCGCCCCGCTACAATGCCGCTGTGACGTGGTACTTCGGCCGCGACACCTCCCCGCACTGAACCCAGCGCCGGTTTATCGGGGCTGACCCCTCAGGCGGGCCTGAGGGAGCATGGTAGGTATACGGCTCCGAGCCGGTGTCAACCAACCCTTTTTCGGCGTCCGAACTGGATCATGTTCCCGCTCTCGACCGGCTCGGGCGTCGGTGACGCGTCTTCGGGCTCCGCCGGGTACGGCCCGCCGATCGGCGGCTCCGCGTTCGCGGCCGCTCGGAGCGCCGCATCTGCGCAGGGGCGTAGTGGGCGTCCTTGGTGCTCGAATTGTTCGAGTGCCCGACGAGGTACTTGATCGTCCTGTCGTCGGTGATCCGCGCCTCGATTTCGCCGACCTTGACGTTAAGCTCCTCCAGCCCGGCAATGTACGCGGCGCACATCCCGTGGTTCGGCCGCGTGCGCCGCCGCGTCGGCGGCGCCCAGACGTGCCGCCGCACCCAGCCCATCGGCGACTGCTGCCACCGGCCCTTGCGCTGCCGAATGAGCAACACGGCCGACCGGGACCTCCATGTCCTCCCGGAGGATGCGCGAGCCCTCCAACTGCGGTACACGCCCGGTACATCACCAGTCGCGTTGCGCTCCCAGAAACGCACTCAGAGGCCCCGAGACGCCTGCCGCATTTCCAGCATTCTATCTACATAATCCGCCTTGCACGCCGCAACCCTCCACGCCCCGCTCCATCTTCATGGCCTGCCGCCAAACCCCGCCGCGATGCTCCTCTCCCTCACCACCACCCACTCCCCGGCGACGGATCTCGGCTACCTGCTGGGGAAGAACCCTGCTCGACCGCAGAGTTTTGACCTGCCATTCGGGCGGGCGCATGTCTACTGGCCGGA
>CAIMSU010000194.1 GCA_903844155.1 uncultured Pseudomonadota bacterium
CGAAAAATCAACACCGATGCCGGCGCGGTCGGGCGTCCGCGCCCGACGCGGAGCCGCCGGCCGGAGCACTGCGACGGCGAACGCCGACAAGGCGTTCAGGCGGCGTAGCCCGCCCACGGAGGACGCCCGCCAAGGGCGGCCGCGAGAGGGGTGTGCCGAGCGCCGGGATCGGCGGCGGGCCCTCCCCGCGGACCTCCGGCTTATACAGCGGCGCTCGTACCCTTCTCACCGGAGAGTTCATGCGCATCCTCGTCGCCGACAAGCTCGCCCCCTTCGTCCCCGGCCGCTTGCAGGACCTTGGCGGAACCGTCACGGTCGACGCGAAGGCCGAGGGCGAAAGCCTCACGGCGCGCATTGTCGGCCTTGATCCGGACGTCGTCATCGTGCGGTCGACGAAGGTGCAGGCGGCCCAGATCGAGGCGGGGCGGAGCCTGGCGCTTGTGATCCGGGCGGGCGCGGGCGTCAACACCATCGATCTCGAGACGTGCTCGCGTCGGGGTGTCTACGTCGCCAACTGCCCCGGGAAAAACGCCGCAGCGGTCGCCGAGCTCACGATCGGGCATCTCGTGAACCTCGACCGGCGCATCGCGGACAACGTCGCGGAGCTGAGGGCGGGGAAGTGGGACAAGAAGAACTTCGGCGTTGCGCGTGGGCTTCGCGGGCGGACGCTGGCGATCCTCGGCTGCGGGCAGATCGGGCGCGAGGTCGCGAGGCGCGCACGGGCGTTCGAGATGAAGCTCGTCACCTGGGACGTCCACTTGTCCGAATCGGTCGCGCAGGAGCTGGGGATCGAACGCCGGGCCTCACCCGAGGAGGCGGTGCGGGACGCGGACGCCGTGAGCGTCCACATCGCCCTCGCGAAGGAAACGCAGGGCCGAATCGGCGAATCGGTGTTCGCTGCGATGAAGGCGGGCGCCTACTTCCTCAACACCTCGCGCTCCGAGGTCGTCGACCACGACGCGCTCCTCCGTGCCGTCATCGAGAAGAAGATCCGGTGTGGCCTCGACGTCCTCCCCGACGAGCCGAGCGCCGCGCAAGCCGCCTACAGCCACGCCATCGTCGCCGACCCCAACGTCTACGCGACCCACCACATCGGCGCTTCGACGGACGAGGCTGAGGAGGCTGTCGGCTACGAGGTCCTGCGCATCGTCCAGGCCTACCGCGACGGCGCGAGCATCCCCAACTGCGTGAACCTCGCCACGCGCACGCCCGCCGACCACCAGCTCGTGGTCCGTCACGCCGATCGCGTCGGCGTCCTCGCCCGCGTATTCAACCTGCTCCGGGAGGCCAACATCAACATCGAGGACATGCAGAACATCGTCTTCACCGGCGGCCAGGCGGCCTGTGCGCGCATCGGCATCGTCGGTCAGCTCTCCCCCGCCACCCTCGCCAAGCTGGCGGCAGACGCCGATATCTACTCGGTGTCGCAGATCGGGGTGTGACGAGGTGAACGCGCGGTGGGGACAGGCCGCCGACATCCCCGCGTGCCTCGCGCTGACAACCCTGAGTCAGGACCACCATGCGCGCCTGGGGGTGGCGGCACGTAGCGCCCGACACTTTTGGCTTCGCCGCCTGCGCGAAGCGGCCCGGTCCGGCCACGTCCTCCTCGGCCACGGATCGCAGCAAAGAACGGCGGCCTGGCGGCTCATCGTCAGCGAGGATCGCGTCCTCAACCCGTTCGACGACGAAGCCCAACCGGAGCGCGCGATCGTCGGGATGCTCGTGGCGCACGCGGCTGGACCCGCCGACGCCGCCGGTCGACCCGGCGAACTGACCTGTCACATCGATAATGCCTATGTTCGACCGATGTTTCGTCGACGAGGCCACACGTCGCGCATGGTCACGCTGCTCGGCGAGTGGGCCACTGGGGCCGGCGCCCCCAGCCTCGACCTGCAGGTCGCCCGCGTGAACGCAGGCGCGGTCCATGCCTGGTTCTGGCTGGGGTTCCGACTCACGGATGCCCGGGCGGACGACGGCTTCGTCGCCATGTCCATGCCGCTGCACAGCGAAAAGTGACGAAGCCGCGCGCCGATCCAGGCCTCGACACGTCAAGGCTTGAAATCGCGGGAGGCGTTTTTGAGCACCGGCGCGATAGATCGCGGCTTCCTTCCGAAAGCCCGAGGTCCGCCATGTCCACCGCTCCCTACGGCCGCATCCACAACTTCACCGCCGGCCCCGCCGTCCTTCCGCTCTCCGTCGTCGAGGAGGTGCGTGACGCGCTCCCGAACCTCCATGGCTCGGGCGTCGGTCTGCTCGAAATCTCCCATCGTTCCAAGACTTTTCAGGCGGTCGTCGACAGCGCCGTCGACCGCGTGCGCCGTGTCCTGACCGTTCCGGCCGACTACCAGATTGTCTTCCTGCAAGGTGGCGCCAGTCTGCAATTCTACATGACCGCCCTGAACTTTTTGGTGCCGAACGCCGACGGATCCAAGGGGCAGGCCGACTATCTGGTGACGGGCACGTGGTCGCAGAAGGCGATCAAGGAGGCCTCGCGCATCGGCGACGCGAAGGCGATCTGGGACGACGCCCCGGGAAAATTCAAGCGTGTCCCGCAGAACGCCGAATATACCGTGCGCGAAGGCGCGCAGTTCCTGCACTACACGTCCAACAACACCATCTACGGGACGATGTATGACCACCTCCCGGACAGCCAGGGAAAGCCGCTCATCGCCGACCTTTCGTCCAACATCGGCGGCGTGCCGGTGAACATGGCGGCGCATTCGATGATCTACGCGGGCGCGCAGAAGAACCTTGGTCCTTCAGGCGTCGTCCTCGCGATCCTCTCACCGTGGGCGGCCGCGCGCATCCCGAAGGGGCTCCCTGCGATGCTCGACTACAACGTCCAGATCAAGGACGGGTCGCTCTACAACACTCCGAATTGCTTTGGGATCTTCGTGCTGGAGCGCGTGTTCGCGTGGATGGAGGCCAACGGCGGCCTGGACGGCGCCATCGCCCGAAACACCGCGAAGGCGGCAGCGCTCTACGGGGAGCTGGACCGCAGCGGATTCTGGAGCCCACACGCGGCGAAGGACTCGCGATCCTGCATGAACGTAACGTGGCGGTTGCCCACCGAGGAGCTGGAGGAGATCTTCGCGAAGGAGGCCAAGAAGGCGGGGTTTGAGGGGCTGAAGGGCCATCGTTCCGTCGGCGGAATCCGCGCGAGCCTGTACAACGCGCTCGCCATCGAGAGCGTGCAGGCGTTGGTCGGGTTCATGCAAGAGTTTGAGCGGAAGAACGGGTGAGCCGCCCCCGCGCCACGGCTGGCCCTCGGGGACCCGGCGAATTCACGCTCATCGGCGTCGCCCACCTGCCCGCCCTCCCCGCCGGGCCGCGGGCGTCGGCCGGGTTCGGGCCCGCACGCCTCCGCGCCCTGCACGACGCGGCCGTCCTCAGCGAGGCCGGCTTCGCCGGCATCATCCTCGAAAACTTCGGTGACTCCCCCTTCACGGCCGGCACCGTCGACCCCCACGTGGCGGCCTTCGTTGCCATCGTGGCCTCGCAGATCCGCGAGCGCCACCCCCAGCTCCGCATCGGCATCAACCTTCTCCGCAACGACGCCCGCTCGGCCCTTGGCGTCGCCGCAGCCGCCGGCGCCGACTTCATCCGCGTCAACGTGCATTGCGGCGCGATGCTCACCGACCAGGGCATCCTGCAGGGCGATGCCCACGCGACCCTGCGCTACCGTCGTGAGCTCGGCGCCGACGGTCCCGGACCCGGTCGCATCCAGATCGCCGCAGACATCCTCGTCAAGCACGCCGTGCCGCTCGGACCCGTGGAGGCGGGCGCGATGGCGGCAGACACCGCCCGGCGTGGCGGCGCTGAGGTGCTCATCGTGACGGGCGAGGGCACGGGCAAGCCTGCGGACCGCGAGCGCGTGGCCCGGGTGCGCGAGGCGGTGCCAGAGGCTAGTGTGTGGCTCGGGAGCGGTGTTACGACCGAGACAATCCGAGGCTGGTCGACCAGCGCGCACGGCGCCATCGTCGGCACCGCCCTGCACGAGGATGGGGACGTCGCCCTCCCGCTCAGCCTGGCCCGAGCGACCCGGATGCGCGCTGCCGTCGACGCCTGAGGCGGCCGGCATTTCGCGGCCGGCGGGCCCTGGACCCGGCCCGCCGAATAAAAAGCCCCGCCCGCGGTTAGTAGCAGGCAACGTCCGGAGCCCTCATGATCTACGCCCTCCTCGCCACTCTCGTATTTTCTGGCTTTGCCGACGCGAAAAAGTCCAAGACGCCGCCTCCGCCAATCGTTGGCTGGCATCACGACGAAGGCTGGAAGGGCGACTGCTACTACCCGAAGGACTGGGCGACGCTGGGGGAGGGCGACAAGCGTGCGGCCCGCGCCGACACCCTCGCAGCGATGCAGACCCAGTGGAGCGGCGGTCGGGACGACGGCGTGAACTTCGACGCGAACGTCCTCGACGACGTCAACACCACCCTGCTCGGGCGCCCGACCAAGATCGAGGATGTGTCCAGGCAGAACCTCGACTTGTGCGTCGCCGCGATGAAGACCGGCGACATGTCCGCGTGGACCGCCTGGATCGGCAGCCTGAACGGCAAGCTCAACGTCGGCGAGTGCAACCACCCGCTCGTCACCACGCGCTTTGACTACCTCGACATCGGCACCGGCTGGCAGGGCGCGACGAACGTCTGCAAGGGCGACAAGGCGCACATCTTCGCCACGGCCAAAGACCAGTACCGGATCACCGAGAAGGGCGCGTGGATCAACGTCGAGGGCACCAAGGATCCCGCGGTCGGTGCAGACTGGCCTTGCAACATCGAGAATTGCACGGTCGGCAAGCTCGTTGGCAAGTTCACGAGCGAGTCCGGGGTAGAGGTGCTCTTTCCGATCGGGGCCGACTACACCTTCGAAGCCCCCGAGAACGGAACGCTCTACTACACAATCAACGACACCACCTGGTACGACAACAAGTGGTATTCAAACGGCCGGATCGAGGACCACGCCGCGGTGACGATCGAGCCGGCCGGCGGCCTGCAGTAGATGGCGCGACCAGTAGCCCAGCGGCTGGTCTTCACGGTCGTCACGCTCGGCCTCTTCCTTGGCGGGAGCGAGGTGGCGTTGCGCGTCGCGGGCGTGCCGAAGAAGGACCCGACGAAGGACTTTACGCACAACGAGATCTACTGGGTACAACCTCCCAACCAGCACCTGGAGCCGCTCACCCACAAGGAAACGGGCGATACGTTCCGGGTGTCGACGGACGCGAATGGTCTACGCGCGCCCCTGCACCCGCAGGAAAAATCCGGGACAACCTTCCGGATCATGACGCTCGGCTGCTCGACCACCTTCGGCTGGGGCGTGAACGACGAGGAGACCTACCCCTACCTCCTGGAGCAGAACCTAAAGGCCGACGGGCACAACATCGAGGTCATCAACGGCGGGCAGCCCGGCTACACAAGCTTTCAGGGCCTCTGGCTCTGGCAGAAGGAGCTCGCGGCGTACAAGCCCGATCTTGTCATCTTCGGCTACATCGTGCAGGACAGCCGCTCCGTCGCCTACTCCGACAGCTCGCAGGCGGTCCTCCAGGGCAACCAGGACTTCCTCAAGCGCAACATCCTCTACAACTTCCACCTCTACGTCCTGCTCGAAAACTGGATCAACGCCTACCGCATGCAGGCCAAGGACAAGCCGACCGAAGGCGGCGTCTTCCGCGTCTCCCCCGAGGAGTACGTCGACAACATCCGGCAGTTCAAGGCCAACACCGACGCGATCGGCGCGAAGTTGATGCTCTTTGGCTACCCGCTCGAGCGCGAGGGCTACACCGGCACCCACCGCCGAATCCTGCACGCCGCCTCGGACAAGCTGGGGCTTCCGCTCTACGACCCCCAGCCCGATTTTGAAACGTACAGCGCGCAAGAAACGCTCTACTTCCCACAGGACCGCGGCCACGCAAACGCCGCCGGTAACGCCAAGATTGCGGACGGCGTGATGCAGTTCCTCGTCGCGCAGCGGTTGGTGCCGTAGCTACGGCTTCTTCGTGTTGTCCACCACCAGGGTGAGCCGCGCCACCCGTCTCGCCGGCGACGTCGGCCGTCGCGGCGGCGGCGGATGGGGAGCCAGCCCGCGGCCGATGCGCGAGGCGGCGTCCAGCACGTTGCTCAGCTCCATGAGCCGGTCGTCCGGGCACGCGTGCATGAACTCCTCGACCACCCCATGGATCCCGCGGTGCGCCTCTTCGTCCGGCGAAACCGCCGCGGCAAACCAGTCGCACCACATCGACCCCATCGGCTCATCGCTGGCCTCGGCGTAGACGCCCACCACCCCGTTGACGATGTCCCACGCCCAGTTGAGCGTGGGTTCATCCTGCGTGTCGATCCAGGCTTCGACGTAGAGTCGCGCTGGCTCGTGGCGGAATTCCGACACCGCGGCCCCGGCTTCAGTAGCGGTAGTGGTGCGACTTGTAGGGCCCGTCCACCGTCACGCCGATGTACGCGGCCTGCTCGGCCGAGAGCTTCGTGAGGTTGACACCGAACTTCCCGAGGTGCAAACGCGCGACCTTCTCATCGAGGTGCTTGGGGAGCGTGATGACCTCGGGCTTCTTGCCACCCGGGTTGGCGACCTGGTTCACGCCGTAGGTCTCCGCCGACTTGTGCAGCTCAATCTGGGCGATCGTCTGGTTGGTGAAGCTCGCGCTCATGACCAGGCTGGGGTGGCCGGTGGCGCAGCCGAGGTTCACCAGGCGGCCCTCCGCGAGGATGATGATGCTGCGACCGGTGGACTTGAACTTCCACTCCGCGACCTGCGGCTTGATGTCGATCTTCTCAACGAGCCCCTTCGCGCGCATGTCGTCCAGGCCCGCCATGTCGATCTCGTTGTCGAAGTGCCCGATGTTGCAGACGATGGCGTTGTGCTTCATCTTCTCCATCTGGCTCGCGGAGATGATGTTCTTGTTGCCGGTCGCGGTCACGAAGATGTCGTAGCTGGCGACAAGGTCGTCGAGCGTGACGACATCCACGCCCATCATGCAGGCCTGGAGCGCGCAGATCGGATCGATCTCGGTGACCGCCACCCGTGCGTACTGCCCGCGCAGGCTCTCGACGGAGCCCTTCCCAACGTCTCCGTACCCGCAAATGAGCACCTTCTTGCCGGAGAGGAGCACGTCCGTCGCCCGCATGATCGCGTCCACCAGCGAGTGCCGGCAGCCGTACACGTTGTCGAACTTCGACTTGGTCACGCTGTCGTTCACGTTGATGCCGGGGAACAGCAGCGTGTTGGCCTGGCCGCGCTCGTAGAGGCGGTGCACGCCCGTCGTCGTCTCCTCGGAGACGCCGCGGATGCGCGCCGCGAACGTGTGCCAGTAGCGGTTGCCCTTGGCGTGGCGCACGTCGAGGAGGAGCTGGAGGATGATCGCCTCCTCGCCGCTCGACGCCTTCTTCGGGTCCGGAAGCTCGTTCTTGACTTCCAGCTCATAGCCGAGGTGGACGAGGAGCGTGGCGTCCCCACCGTCGTCGAGGATGAGGTTGGGGCCCGTGCCGTCCGGCCAGACCAGCGCCTGCATCGTGCACCACCAGTACTCTTCCAGCGTCTCGCCCTTCCAGGCGTAGACCGCGACGCCGTCCGGCTTGGCCGCGGTGCCCTTCGGCCCGACGATCGTCGCAGAAGCAGCGTGATCCTGCGTCGAGAAGATGTTGCAGCTCACCCAGCGCACGTCCGCGCCGAGGCACACGAGCGTTTCGATGAGCACCGCCGTCTGGATGGTCATGTGCAGGCTGCCCATGATCTTCGCGCCCTTCAGCGGCTGGGCGGCGGCGTACTCGGTGCGCAGCGCGGCGAGCCCGGGCATCTCCACGAGCGCGAGATCCATCTCCTTGCGGCCGAACCGGACGGTCTCGGCGGACATGTCGCGGGCCTTGTAGGGCAAATCCGCGAACAACGTGAGGCCGGTGTTCATGAAGGTGGCGTTGTCGGCCGAGGTGGGGGCGGTGATCGAGGTCATGGGATCTCCAGGGGGGTGAGTTCGTTCGCGGACGGAGGGGGGCGGAGAGCGACCGCCAACTCCATCCGTATATCCGCATGGACGGATGAAGCGCAAGCGGATATTTGTGAGGAGCATGACGGACCTGGTATACGACCGCCTCGCCATCCTCTCCGAGCCGATCCGCGTCCGGATCCTTCGGCTGCTTGAACGCGAGGAGTTGGCGGTCGGTGAGCTGGCTCGGGTGGTGCAAGCCCCCCAGCCGACGATCTCCCGTCACCTCAAGCAGCTCGACGAGGGGGGCTGGGTGATCCGCAGGAGGGCAGGCACCGCCGCCTACTTCCGGCTCGCGGAGCTCGGGAGCGCCGCGTCGCTCTGGGACCTCGTGCGGCGCGAGATCGACGCCTCAAGCGCGGCTGAGTCCACGATCTACGCGGAGGATCTCCGTCGCCTCGACGGCGTTCTCGCGGCGCGCACGTCGGACAGCGCGGAGCTCTTCCGGCGCCTCGGCGGGCGTTGGGACAACGTGCGGAAGGAGCTCTTTGGGGACGGCTACGTGCTCCCCGCGCTGCTCGCCCTGCTCCCCGCGGACCTCGTCGTCGCGGACCTCGGGTGCGGTACCGGCGCCATGCTGCCCTTGCTCGCGCCCGTCGCCCGGCAGGAAGGCATCGGTGTCATCGGGGTCGACCGCGAGGCGGCGATGCTCGACGTGGCGCGGGAACGGGCGGCGGGCCTTGCGAACGTGGACCTCCGCGAGGGCTTGCTGGACGCGCTGCCCATCGCGTCGGGCACCGTGGACCTCGCGCTCTGCGAGCTGGTCCTGCACCATGTTCGGGAGCTCACACCCGTGTTTTCGGATGTGCGGCGCGTCCTGAAGCAAGGGGGCCGGTGGGTCATCCTGGACATGGTGGAGCACGACCGTGAGGAGTACCGGGACACAATGGGGCACCAGCACCTTGGTTTTTCGCGGGCGACGATCGAGGCCCTGGCATCCTCGGCCGGGCTTCAGGTCCGGTCGTGGCGCGTTCTCCCCGCCGATCCCGCGGCGTTGGGGCCGGCCCTGTTCGTGGCGGTGGTCGGGCGCTAGGTCGATCGTGCGGTGCAGACCCGCTCGACGAACGCCTCGTCCACCAGCACATGCGGGACAAGCACGGTGATCGATTCCGAGGTGCGCCCCTTGCTGTCCGTGGACTGGCGGACCGTGGAGAGGCTTAGCGTGCGCATCCGGGTGCAGGTTGGGCACGTTTGGACGGAGAGACGCTCGAAAATGGTGGCGCCGGCCGGGGCGGCAGGCACGCGGCCGATCGCCTCCGCGTTCGCAAGATCCACGGCGTTGACCATGCCGGCGCCCGAGGCGATGGCACCGGGCAGGGCGCGGCGCGTGGTCCACTTCTGGCACGATTCGCAGTACGGGCTGTCCACCAGGTTGAACGCGGTGTACGCTGAAAATCCAACGATCCCGACTGCCTCGACCAGCCAGATCAGCGCGAGGATGCCTCCGTCCGGGGTCATGCCCTTGAGCGTGAACCACCCGTGATCGTCGAGCGAGCCGATCATCGCCGCATCCACGCTTGGCAGGAACACCGCCCAAAGCGGCACGTCGGCGCCGGCTTTCGCCACCATCACGCCGAGGAACGCTACCCACGCCGCCCAGAGCGCCGCGAGGCCGATGAACGCAGATAATACCATTGCAACCAGGCGATTTCGCGTGTGCGCGTACCGAAGCGCGTGCCCGCCCATCATGCCCGCGGCGAACGCATAGCCAACGACCGCCAGAACGGTGGTGATGCCGATGCACGGCGAGTAGATCGTGGCCACCCCGTACAGCAGCGCCGGCGCGAGCATCGCCACCGCCAGGAAGGGCATGAAAAGGAACGCCTGGGGCGTGAACCGTCCGGAGTGCTGATAGCGTTCTGCGGCCATCTCGGCCCTTATCCGGCTCGGGTGCTGACCGGCGACGTGGGCAGGCGCCGGCCGCCGATCCGGGGGCCCCGTGCCCTCACCGCCCCCCGTTCAGCTTCGCCGCCTCGGTCCAGGCCTTCTGCGCGTCCGTCGCCCGGCCCTGCGCGTTCTCGATCTCCCCCTCCAGGTTCAGGAGGTTCACCCGGTAGGGGGTGTTCGCGGAGGAGCGCCGCAGCCCGGTCTGCACGGTGGTGAGCGCATCGTCGAGGCGACCGAGCGAGCGCAGGCATCGCCCGGCGCGCCACGCAGCGTCCTGCGCCACGTCCGTGTGCGCGCTGGCGACGAAGCCAGCGAATGTCGCCAGCGCATCCGCGTAGCGCCCGGAGTCCTCGGCGGTCACGGCGGCGCCAAACGCGACGGCCACATCCGAATACGCCTTGTAGAAGCTTGCGTTGTAGTCAAGTGGTGCCGCACTCCCGGTCACCGTGCCGGTTGTCGACGCGGTCCCGCTGCCGTAGCCACTGCTGCCTCCAGCCGCGGCGCTCGCCGGAGCGGCCTCGTCCATCGCCGCCTTGGTGCTCGTTTTTGCGCGCCCGGTCGACGCCTTGGCCTTCTCCTCCGTCGCCATCGGCGCTGCTGCCTGCGCGTCCTTCCCGGCAACGTCGTCCGCCTCACGCGAGAGATCGGCGTTGGGAGCCATCTCGCCCTCGAGGATGGTCGTGTCGGGCGTGGTCGCGTGGGCTGACGCACGGGGCGCCGCGCTGGCCGAAGGGGCAGCGGATGCCGCGAGCGCCGGCGCCGGTGGGGGCGAGGCAGCGGGCGGAGCGCGGCTCGGCTGGGCGACGGGCGTCGTCGGAGTGGCCCAATCCGCGGAGGGTGGCGCACCCTGCGGGGCCTGCGCCTCGGCGATGCCCTCACTCTTCTTGTCCGCGTTCCGCTCTGCGGCGTCGGTATTGTCGAGCTTTGCGGCGGGTGGACCCATGTCGCCTCCCGCGATGTCCCGAGCCGTCGACCCGTCGACGCCCCAGCCGACCGATGTCGCGTTGGTCGGTGCTGCTTGGGCCGGCGCGACTCGACCCGTCGCCGCGACCGGTTGATCCACCGGCGCCGATTGGGCAGCATCTTCCGGTGGTTGCGCGGGCGCGGCCATCGGTGCGGGCGCCGCAGCCCCTGGCGCGACCTCGGGCGCCGGCTTGGAGGCCGCGGTCACATCCGGGGCCGAGAACCGCGCCATCTCCGGACTCTGCTCCGCCCCCGGCACCCCGACCTTCACCACCACCAGCGCCAGCGCCGCCGCCGTCACGGCGATGCCTACGCCCGGGACGGCCCACCACATCGCCCGGCGCCTTTGCGACGGCGCGCGCTCGATCCGCGTCGCAGCGGCACGACGCGCGGCCATCGCCTGCCTGCCAGCCGCACCTGCATCCGGAGCCCGCGTCGGCGCGTCGACGGGGGGCTCTGCCGCTACATCCCCAGCGACGAGCGGCCCGGTGGTCAGCGAACCAAGGATGTCCTCGATCGTGACGCGCAGTGGCGGCGCGCGGTCCGGGCGCAGCGCGTACACCCCGGCGAGCACGTCCGGAGCGAGATCCTCGGGCGCAGGCGTCCCCGGCGGGCTTTGCAGCCAGTCGGCGAGGAGCTGGGCCTGGGTCTCTTCGGTCACGGTCTTGGTCCTCCCGAATTCGGGTTTCAGTCGGCGTTCAGGGCGAGGGGTCAGTCGGCGGGCGGGGTGTAGACTTTTCGGAAGGCGGCGCTGGCGCGGTGGAGGATGACGTCGAAATTACCAACGGTGACCGCCATCTTCTCCGCACATTCCTCGCGCGGGAGGTCGAGGAGCAGCCGAAGCCGGAGGGCCTCGGCGTAGCGGGGGTTGAGCTGGGAGAGCGCTTGTTCGATCTGCTCACGGGTGTCGTCCTTCTCAAGACCTTCGCCGGGGGTGCCCTCGGTCGAGGCCTCGCCGTGGATGCGGGCCTCGGTCTCCACCGCCGCTTCGAGGCGACGGGTGCGTTGGTTGGACCGGTGGACGTCCAGGGCGCGGTTGATGGCGATGCGACGAAGCCAGAAGTAGATGCTTTTCTGTTCCTCCGGGTGGTATTGATCGATGCGCTCCAGGACGGCGCGGAACGTGTCGCGGAGCACATCCTCGGCCTGTTCCCGGTTCGGGAGGCGGGGGAGGATGACCTCGCGAAAGAGCGGCGTGCCGTACCAGACGTAGAGGGTGCCGGCGGCCGCACGATCCCCCCGACGCAGCCGTTCGACAACGGCGCGTTCATCGGGGAGCGGTGCGAGCTCGGCTTCGTCAGTCAGAGCGCCTCCAGGGCCGCTCGCACGATCAACGTAGGAGCGCGCCCGGATCTTACAGTGTTCGCGGCCCCCGCGCCCTGACCAGCCGCCAGGGCTAAGCCTTCAAGCGCTTGAGCAAGGCCTTCGCGCCAGCGTGCTCGCGGTCGATGGCGGAGGCGATGATCGCCAGCTTCCGGGCGTTTTCCTTGAGAGAAAGCCCCTCGTAGACCTCGGCGAGCACGACATGGTACTCCACGTTCCTCGGGTCCTTGACAACGGCCTTGCGGTACAGTTCCACCGCCGAGCGCATGTCATCCTCCTGGGTCCGGAGGATCTGCGCCAGCCGGAAGAACGCCTTCCCATCCGGCGGATCCAGCTCGACAGCACGCCGGTAGTAGGTCTGGGCCTCCTTCGCCTGCCCGTATCCCTCAGCTTGCTCGGCCTGAACGACGAGGTGCGCCGCCCGCGCGTGCCGGCCCCGCGTCGCCGCCTCCTTGTGGAGCGCCTGGTACTCGATGTTCTGCGGGTCGTACCGGGTCGCCAGGTACAGGTTCCCTTCCGCCTTCACCCAGCTCCCAGCGTCAAAATCCGCCTTTCCCGAATCAAAGTACCGACGGGCCTGACCGAGCTGGGCGTGGAGCTGCTTGCGGATCTTGTCCACGGCCGAGGGGGCCTTGGACTTCGTCCGAGGGTTCCCGGTCGCCGCGGCCAACGCGTCCGCCGCCTTGAGGGCGTCCGCGGTGCGCTGGGCCTGCGTCGCCTTGTCCTGCTTTCGAAAAGTGACCTCAAACCCCGGGGTTTCCTGCCCGCCCTCGCGCACCGGCGGCACCGCGGTCGGGACGGGCGCCCGATTGAAGGCCCGCAGCTCCGCGTCGTAAGCGGCTCGCTGCGCCAGGTCCCGTAGGACCCGAAACGAACGGGTGACCGCCGCGAAGTTCTCATCGATGACCGTATGCAGCTCGCCGGACTCCCGGTTGAAGAACCGGTCCGGGTGCCACTGCCGGACGTAGCTGTGGTACGCACCTTCGACGTCCTCCTTCGTCCCAACGAGGTCGACGCCGAGCGTGTCGTAATGCGTACCCTCGCGGGCGACGGCCTGGATCCGTAGGATCTCCTTCGTCTCCAGCTCGTTCAGCGGCTTGCGTTCCACTCTGCTCCTACGGTCACGCTGTGCTCCGGGTCATCCCATCGATCCTAACGTATTTCTGTCGGTTTGCGGGACCTGCCGATCAACCCCGACCACCCCGCTGAGCGAGCGGGTGCGAGGCCTGCCACGTCTCCCGCAAGCGATCGAGGTCAATCGCGGCATATCGCTGGGTTGTCGAGAGCGACGCGTGGCCGAGCAGCTCCTGGATGCTCCGGATGTCAGCGCCGTTCTGGAGCAGGTGCGTGGCGAACGAGTGGCGCAGCGCGTGGGGGTGCACGTCCGCGAGTCCGTTCTTCACACCCGAGCGGTGGACGATGGTGTGGATGCTTCGAGTGCCGAGGCGGGTCCCGGAAGGGTTGAGGAAGACGGGGCCGGAGGCGCGACCCGCGAGGTACGCGACGAGGGCCTCGATGGCCGGTGGGCCGATGGGGACGCGGCGGTCCTTGCGGCCTTTTCCCTCGCGGACGTGGACGAGGCCGCCGACGAGGTCGAGATCCCGCACGTCGACGCCGGACAGCTCGGAGACGCGCAGGCCGGCCCCGTAGGCCAATTCCAGGATCGCCGTGTTTCGAAGCGCGACACCCGGCGCGCCTTCCCGTTCACCACCCGCGGCGTTCTCGACCAGCGCCTCGGCCTCCGCAGCCTCCAACACCCTCGGCAACGAGCGCTTCACACGCGGGCGCGCGAGCCGCTCCGTGGCGTCCTCCGCCACCAGCCCCTCCCGCATCGCCCATCGAAAATAGGCCCGTAAGGCTGCGATCCGCTGCGCCATCGTGGCCGAGGAGCCGCCCGCCCGCGCAAGGTAGGTGCGAAGGTCAAACCGCGTGGCGGTGTGCAGCGCGCGCTCGCCCAGGAGCGCGGAAAGCTCGCGTAGCACCCGGGAATACGCCCGGATCGTGTGCGGCGACGCGTCCTGCTCCGCGCGGAGGTGGGCGAGGTAGCGGTCCATGCGGCAACTATAACGCGGCCGCGAACCCGCGTATGACTCTCACGCGAGCGAGGCGAGGCCCAACCCCACCCAAATTCCCATCGCCACGTTCGCCGCCATCACCGCCCGGTCCCCAACCACCGACGGCCGCCGGTTGTCCAGCAGGTGATCCGCCAGGAACGGCCCGATCACGGCACCCGTGCACACGCCGCCGATATGCGCGAGGTTGTCCACCACCCCGGCGAGCGGGATGCCGAGCAACAGGTTGAGCGCGATCCACGGGTAGAGCCGACGGCCAAAAAGTTCGCGCAGGGGCCCGGGAAGGCGCGCCCGATGCCAGAGTCCATAGCTCACAAGCGCGCCCATCAGCCCAAAAACGCCGCCTGAGATGCCGACCGACCGCTCGACGCCGCCCCACTGTGACAGGCACCCGCCCCCAAGTGTGCACAGCAGCAGCAACAACAGAAAGCGGCGCCCGCCAAAGACCGCCTCGCACATCCGACCGAGCCCGAGCAGCGCGAGGCCGTTCATGCCGATGTGGACGAGGTTTGCGTGGAGCCCGCCGTAGGAGAGGAGCCGCCAGGCCTGCCCGCGCGCGAGCGCCCAATTCGTGCGCGCGCCGAACAGCTCCAGCGTCTCCCGACTGCGCTCGCCAACCAGAAAGCCCAGCCAGTCCGCCCGGTTGTGCCCGACGTCCCAGAGCCCGGTGGCGGTGTGGACGCCGATCAGCACGGCGAGCACCGCCCACGTCACGCGCGGGGAAAAATCCACGCCCGTGAGGAAGCGCCGGTAGACGCGTTGGGCGTCCCGGTCCCCCCGCTCCTCCGCCGTGATCTCCGGGATCAGTCGCAGGAGCCGTTGGCCACGCCCGGCGTGCCGTAGTCGGGGTAGCCGCTGTAGGCCGAGGAGGTGTAGGGGCTCGACCCGGAGAGGCACCAATTGTTCAGGTCGTCGTTGCTCGTCGGGTCCATGGCTGTGTCGTCGAGGATCATGGAATAGTGCGCCGTGCGCGGCCAGTATCCGTTGGTGTCGTCGTAATACCAGTGCACGGCGTCCATCAGGTTGCCGTCGAGGTAGAGCGCGGCGATGTCCTCGTCGCGCTGCAGGTAGAACGCCGAGTTGTAGTAGGTCGCCCCTTGACTCGAGTCCGCCCACTGGTAGTCGCACTGGGAGGCGGCCTCAAACCAGGTGTCTTCATAGCAGAGCACCGCGTAGCCCCCTGGCGCGACCACCAGATCGGCGGCGGGCGAGATGTAGAAGCTGTCACCCGCGTCTTCCTTCAGGCGCCAGCCCGAGAGGTTGATGTCGCGGTCGCTGGTGGTGTTGTGGACCTCAAACCACTGGGCCTTGTCGTTGCGCGAAAGGCCGTCGCCGCCCGTGTAGACCTGGCGCGCGATCTCGTCGATCACCACATCGCCGACCGTGATGAAATTTTCGTCGACGAGCGTGTCGCAGTCGTCGTCGATGTCGTTGTCCGCCTCGGTGGCTGCGGGATTGACGGCAGCGTCGGTGTCGTCGCAGTCCGAGCCGTCTGCGAGGTAGCCGTCGGGTGCCGAGCACGAGACGTGGGTGTCCGTCTCTGATCCGTAGCCGTCGCCATCGGCGTCCGCGTGCCAGGTGCTGGCGTCCTCGGCCGAGTCTTCGTCGACCGTGCCGTCGCAATTGTTGTCGATGCCGTCGCAGACTTCGCGCTGGCCGGGGTTGGCCGCGGTCGTCGTGTCGTCGCAGTCGGTGCTGGTCGCGGCGTAGCCCGCGGGCAAGGCGCAGGCCTCAATGGTGTCGCTGCCGCCGTAGCCATCGCCGTCATTGTCCACGTAGTACGTGGTGGAACCGGGGGACCCGTTCGGGTCCGTGGTGCCGTCGCAGTTGTTGTCGAGGCCGTCGCAGACCTCGGTGCCAGTCGGGTTCACAGACGCGTCGCTGTCGAGGCAATCGGAGCCGTCGGTCGTCCACCCGCTCACCACGGTACACGACGACTCACTGGTGTTCGCGTCCCCGTAGCCGTCGCCGTCCAGATCCGGGTGGTAGACCTCCGCATCCGGCGAATCGCCGTCGATGACGCCGTTGCAATTGTCATCGATGCCATTGCAGATCTCGGGCGCACCCGGGTTGACCGCGCCGTCCGAATCGTCGCAGTCGTCGTTGGTCCCGGAGTAGCCGTCCGGTTGGGAGCATTGGGCGACGGTCGCGCCGTTGGAGCCGTACCCGTCGCCGTCCGCATCCGGGTACCAAGCCCGCGGGTCGGTCGCGTTCTCGTCGACCGTCCCGTCGCAGTTGTTGTCGATGCCGTCGCACAATTCCGGCGCGTCCGGGTAGGTGAGCGGGTCCGCGTCGTCGCAGTCACCGCCGACATCCACGTAGCTGGCGGGGAGCGAACAGGCGCGAATTGCCGCGGAGTCGTCGCCATAGCCGTCCCCGTCAAAATCCGGGTAGTACGCCGTACCGTCGACGGGGTCGTTGTCCACGAAGGTGTCGCAATTGTTGTCGATGCCGTCGCAGACTTCATCGGCTGCCGGGGAGATCGACGCGTCCTCGTCGTTGCAGTCGCCATCCTGCGTCGCCTCGTGGGCGCCGGCCGTGCAGCCGGTGGCGATGGACGGGTCGCGTCCGTAGCCGTCCGAGTCGTCGTCCGCGTAGAGGGCGACGGCGTCCGTCGCGTTGTCGTCGACGGTCCCGTTGCAGTCGTTGTCGACCCCGTCGCAGACCTCCGCATTGCCGGGAAACGCGGTGGCGTCGAGATCGTCGCAGTCCGGGCCGACGGGCGCTGCGTCGACCCCGTCGCCGTCCTGATCGTAGTCGTCGTTGCCGGCGCAGTCGGAGTCAATGCCGTCGTACCACGCGTCCGTGGCGCCTGGGTGGATGGTCGGGTCCGCGTCGTTGCAGTCGTCGCCCCCCGCAGTGGCTGCGATGTAGCCGTCACCATCGACGTCGACGGGGGCGGCAGAGTCGTCGGTCTGGGCGGGACCGGAGTCCGACTTGCCGTTGCAGCCAGCGAGCGCGCCGAGGAGCACCAGAAGCGCGCCGGAGACCGGGGAGGAGAGGGGGGAGACGCGCATCGGGGTTCCTCAACGCTCACTGTATCCGGGATTTGGACGGCCCCGCGAGCGGCCTGTCCGGTTAGCCCGCCAGCGGGAGTCTACAGCACATGCGCATCCTCCACACGTCCGACTGGCACCTTGGACACACGCTCAAAGAGCAGGTTCGCGGCCCGGAGCACGACGCGTTTCTAGCATGGCTGGTCGCGCAGATCGCCGACGAGTCGCCCGATCTGCTGCTGATCGCCGGCGATGTCTTCGATGCCCCCAACCCGCCCGCCTCGGCCGTCCGCGCCTGGTACCGGTTCCTGCTGGCCGCGCACAAGGCCCGACCGACCCTCACGGTCGTCGTCATCGGCGGCAATCACGACTCCGGCGCGCGCCTGGACGCACCGAGCGAGCTCCTCGGCCACTTTCGCGTCCACGTCGTAGGCGCGACCCCGCAGCGCGAGGACCGCAGCATCGACTCCGCGGCGATGCTCCTCCCCATTTTCGACGACGACGGCCGGCTGCTCGCCCGCGTGGCGGCCGTCCCCTACCTGCGCCCCTCGGACTTGCCCGGGGGCGAGGATCCCGATCGCTGGGTCGACGCGATCCGCACGGTGTACGCCGATGTCTTCGCGCTCGCGCCGGACGACGGCGTTCCGCTGATCGCCATGGGCCACAGCTACATGGTTGGCGGCAAGGTCTCCGACCTCTCGGAGCGCAAGGTCCTCGGCGGCAACCTGCACGCCCTGCCCGTCGACATCTTCCCCGAGCGCGTGGCCTACGCCGCCCTCGGGCACCTCCACCTCGCGCAGAGCGTGGGCAGCCGCGCGTCGGTCCGGTACTGCGGCTCGCCCATCCCGCTCGCGCTGGACGAGCGCGACTACGAGCACCAGATCGGCGTTGTCGACCTCCTCCCGGCGCAGGCGGCCTCCTACCGGAAGGTGCCCGTACCCCGCACCGTCGCCTTCCCCCGCGTTCCGGCCAAAGGGAGCCTGCCGCTCTCCGACCTCGTCGCCGAATTGCTCGCGTTTCCGGCCGATACACGCGCGTGGATCGAGGCCTGCGTCACGATCGGGCCGCTGGATGGCACCGCCCGGGCAGCCGTCGACGCCGCGATGGACCACAAACAGGCGCGCGTGCTGGCGGTTACGACCGAAGGCGGCGCGCCGACCGCCTCCCTCGCCGACGTCGCCGACAGCACCTCGCTCGCCGAGCTCACCCCGGCCGACGTCTTCGAAAAGCGCTGGGCCGCCGTTCACCGGGACACCCCGATGGACCCCCTGCTCTGGAGCCTCTTCCACCAGCTCGTCGAGACGGCGAGCCGGAGCGACGCGTGAAAATCCTCGCCATCCGCGGGCACAACCTCGCGAGCCTCCCCACCCTCGACCTCCCCCTTGCCACCGGCCCGCTCGCCAACGCCGGCACATTCGCCATCTGCGGCCCGACCGGCGCCGGAAAAACCACGATCTTCGACGCGCTTTGCCTCGCTTTGTTCGGTCGTACCCCGCGCTACAAGGGGACCGGCCACGCGCTGGGCGGGGGCGGGTCGGACGGCGACGAAAAGGACCTGGAGCGCTCCAACGACCCCCGCGGGATCCTGCGGCGCGGCACCGGGGAAGGCTGGGCAGAGGCCGATTTCATCGCACTGGACGGCAAGCCCTACCGAGCGGTGTGGACCGTCGCGCGCGCGAACAAGAAGCCACGGGGAAAGCTCCAGCCCGCGCGCCAGACGATCACGCCGATCATCCCGGGCGAGGACCGGAAGGACGCGAAGCCGACCCACAGCGGGGCACGCGAGGTGGCCGACTGGGTGCAGGCCAACGTCGGCCTGAGCCTGGAGCAGTTCATGCGCTCGGTGTTGCTGCCACAGGGCGACTTTGCCGCGTTCCTGGAGGCGAACGTCGCGGACCGGGCGGAGCTGCTGGAGAAGGTGACCGACTCGCGGATCTACCGGAGGATCGGAAAGGCGGCGTTCGACGAGGGGAGGTGCGCGGAGGCGGCGTATGCGACCGCCGAAGCCGAGCGAGGGGCGATTGACGTCATGACGGATGAGGCACGCGCGGCGACGGAGGAACGCCGTGCCGAGGCCGCAACGGCTGCGCATGAGGCGAACCGGGCGGTGGCCGAGGCGGCCGGGCGCGTGGCCTGGTTCGCGGAGGAAGGGCGGTTGCAGGCTGCGCTTGCGGCGGCGACAGCCGCGCTGGCCGACGCCCGGGTAGCCTGGACAGAGGCCGCAAGCCTGCGGTCCGAGGCGGCGCGCAATGCCGAGGCGGACACGCTGAGGCCGGCTGTAAACGCCGCGAACGACGCTGAGCTGCGGGCGACGGGGGCCAGGAAGACGGGCGACGACGCGACCGCTGGGGCGAATGCCGGAAAGCTGGCGGCGGCCGAGGCGGCCGGGATCGCCGAACGGGCAGAGGTCGACGCCAACCGGGCAACCGCGGCGCTGGCGGCAGCGCGGCCCGACCTGCAGGCTGCCGCGCTCTGCGACGCGCGGATTGGACAGCTTGATACCGCAGCATCGGCGGCGACGGCCGGCGCGCTGGCGGCCGAGAACGAGGCGCGCGCTGCCGCGACGGAGGCAGAGGCGGCGAGAAGCCGACTCGCAGCGCTCCGGGCGGACCTGGATGGCGCGGTGGGCTGGCTCGCCGCGCATCCAGCCGTCGCCACGCTGGCGGCGGAGTGGACCCTGGCGGAGAAGCTCATCGGCGATGTCATCGGCGCCAGGGCCGAGGCGGCGCGGTTGGTTGCGGAGCGGGGCACGCTCTCGAATCGCGTTCTGACGGCCCAGGAGGCGCTCAACCGGGCGGAGACGGCGCTGGCGACCGCTGCGGCCGTGCACAGCACCGCCGAAGCCACATTATTGGCCGCAGACGCGAATGTTCAGCTACACCCGACCTCCGGCGTGGCGGAAGCCCGCGCGGCGCTGGACCTCGCGCGAGCGGCCCTCGACCGCCTCGCCAGCCTCGCCCGGGACGCGGAGCGCGAGGCCACCGACGCTCAGCACGCCAGCACGG
This sequence comes from uncultured Pseudomonadota bacterium, assembly GCA_903844155.1. Lineage (GTDB taxonomy): Bacteria > Myxococcota_A > UBA796 > UBA796 > SXON01 > CAIUMM01. The sequence goes on from CAIMSU010000194.1 coordinate 20,231, forward strand.
ACGCTGGGAATGCCCACGCCGTCGCCGCCGAACAGGCCCGGCAGGCGGAGGCCGCCGCTGCCAGCGTGGCTGACAACCAGATCCGGCTGACGGAGGCCGAGCGGATGCGGGATCGAGCCCGGCAGACCGCCGATCAGGCCGTCCATCGCGCCACGCTCGTTGACGGCGAACCCTGCTCGTTGTGCGGTGCCCTCGACCACCCGTTCGCCGCAGCACCGCCCGTCGTCGACACGCTCCTCGCCGAGCTGGAGGACCGCGTAGCCACCTTGTCCCGGGCGATCCGCGCCGAAACCGAGGTCAGAACCACCGCGCGAACGCTCGCGGACTCGGCGGTCGCGGCCGCTGCGGCTGCAACGCTACGACGGGACGCGCACGCCAACGCCATCGCCCGGATCACCGCGGCCTGGCGTGCCGAGGGCCGGTCTGACGCCCCGTCCCCGTCGGCGCTGGACCCCGACCAAGCGGGGCTCGCCGCGTTGAACGCCCGTGTTGGGACGCTGGACGCCGCGTGCACCAACGCCCAGCGGCACGCCGAAGCGGCCCGAAAGGCCGAGTCCGCGGCGCGCGCCGCCAGGGAGGCGGCGGAACGGCTGGCCCGCGCGGCAACCCAGGCCGCGCAGGAGGTCGCCTCGGCGGTGGTGAAGAACACGGATGCCGCGGCGGCCGCAGCGCGGCGGGACGAGGAGGCGCTTGCCAGCCTGGCGCCGTTGGTGGACGGCTGGACGGGCTGGCGCGGGGCGCTCGACAGCAATCCGAGCGGCTTCCGGTCGGAGCGACAGGTCGAGGTGCGCCTGCATCGCGCGCACGCGGAGACCCGCGCGCAGACCTCCGAGCAGATCGGGCGCGTCGACGAGGCGCTGGCGGGCCTGAATCGTCGCCGGGTGGAGAAGGACGGCGTCGTGGCGCGCGCCCTGGCCGAGGCCGCGTCCGCCCGGCAGACGTTGCAGGGGGCCCGGAGCGAGCGCGCGGGCCTGCTCGCGGGCGAGGCCGTCGCGGTGGCGGAGGCCCGGCTGGCCGGGGCAGAGACGACGGCCATCCGCGCGGCAACGACCGCAAAGGCGCGCGCGGCCCGGGCCGAGAGCGCGTCCGCAGCCCTGCACGCGACGGCGAACGCGGCAATGGAAGCCGCTCAACTCGCCCGGGACGCCGCCCTCCTCGCGACCTCCGCGCGGGACCAGGCGCTCGATGCCGGTGGATTCACGCTCCCCGACATCGTCGCCCGACTCAGCATCGACCCGGACACGCGGCGCCGCGAGACCGAGTCCCTGGCCGGGCTGCAGCGCGCGCTCGACGGTGCCCAGCGCGATCTCGACGTCCGCACCCTCGACCTCGCCCCCCACCGAGCGGGCGTGCGCCCGGACGGCACCGCGGCGGAGGCCCAGGTGGCGCGAGATACCGCCCAGGAATCGTTGACTGCGCACACGCGGGCGCTGGGCGCGCTCGACGAAGCGCTCCGCCGGGATGACGCCGAGCGGGCCCGAAAGGCGGGGTTCAGCGAAAAACTTGCACCCCTGGAGCAGACCCGGGACCGGTGGCGCTCGCTCGTTGCGCTCGTGGGGGACAGCGAGGGCAACAAGTTCTCCAAGTTTGCCCAATCGATCACGCTGGATGTCCTCCTGGCCCGCGCCAACCAGCACCTCAAGGAGCTGGCCCCGCGTTACCGCCTCCAGCGCGTTCCCGGGCTCGATCTGGACCTTCAGGTCATCGACGGCGACAACGCGGATGAGGTCCGCAGCCTCGCCAGCCTCTCCGGCGGCGAGACGTTCCTCGCCTCGCTCGCCCTGGCCCTGGGCCTCGCGTCCATCACCTCAAAGAACCTGCGCATCGGCTCGCTGTTCATCGACGAAGGCTTTGGCACGCTCGACCCCGCGACCCTCGCCCTGGTCGTGACCGCGCTCCAGGGCCTGCACGCGACCGGCCGGCAGGTGGGGGTGATCTCGCACGTGGAAGGCCTCGCTGAGCAGCTTGGCGCCTGGGTCTCGGTGGAGAAGCGCACGGCGACGCGGAGCGAGGTCCGGGTCGGCGTCGGCCGGCTCACAGCCGACGACTGAACGATGCCGCCTGGGCCGCGCGCGGAGCGGTTAGCGGCATCGGATGCAAACCCTCCCCGGCGCGAAGTGGTCCTGTCACGGTTGTGGTGCTTGCTGCCGGGATTTTCGGCTCGGACCGGTGGAGCCGGAGGTCGTCGCAGCCCTGAAGGCGCGAGGAGCAGACGCGCTCGTGGCGGAGCTCTCCGGACCAGCGGACTGGGTCGTGCCCGAGGCGGGTCCGGGCGGCGAAACCGGGCTTTTCCTGCGACACGTCGACGGGCACTGCGTCTTTCTCCTGCCGGACAACCGCTGCGCCGTGCACGCGCGCTGGGGCGGTGAGGCGAAACCCGGCTTCTGTCAGGAGTTTCCCTACCGTCGCCTGCGCGACCCGAACGGCGAGGTCCTCGTGATCCGCGCCGAATGCGGGGGCCTCCACGCCTCGCACGTCGACGGCGACCCGCTCGCAGCCCAGACCGCCCTCGCCAGCGCCCTCCCCACCCTCCGGCCGACCCCGGAATTTCGCCCCGAAGCCGTGGCCATCCTTCCCGGCGTCGGCGCGTCGCTGGCGGATTGGATGGCGCTGGAACGCTCGTTGCTGGCGTGCTGGGAGGCCGTCGACGCCGATGCCGCGGAGCCCGAGGACACGGCGCGCGCGTTGGCGCGGGCGGCGGTTCAGGCCGTTGGACGTTCCCTTCCTCCAGGTCGCACCGCGCTTGCGGCGGACGCGGTCCGCGAAGCGATGCGGATGGTGGCCAACGCGGCGATCGCGCAGGAGACGCCAGCGACCGAAGCGTGGCAGCGGACCCTGGTGCGGCAGACGAACCTGTTGTTTGACCGAAAGATCGCCCGGTCTGCCGAGGGATCGGACGGCGCCCGCCGGCTGAGCGAAGCGACGAAGCGGTACCTGCACACCCTGCTCGGGCAAGCAATCCTCGGCAAGCACCTCGTCGCCGCCGGCGGATTCGTGGCGATGCTGGGACGTTTTGTGTTTGAATGCGACCTCGTCCGCTCCTCGGCCGGATCAGGACAGGTGACACCGGCCGAGGCCAGCGCAGTCCTCGTCCCGTGGCTGCGATTCGCCGACAACCCCATGGTGCTCGGCATGCTCCGCCGGGCCACACCCGCGCTCCTGGAGCTGGCCGCCCCCCCAGCGCGCGACGTTCCCACGATCGCCCCTTGACCCTGCGGGCGAGATTGCTATACGCGCGGCGCTTGGAGACTTCCCCATGATGCAACTTCCCCACGAGCTCCGCGACACCGTCGTCGAGCAGCTCGACGAGTACCTCGAGAGCCAGAACGGCACGCCGGACGCCGAGGCTGTCGCGGCCTTCGTCGTGGACCTGTTGGGAACCGCGGCCGAGGAGCTGAAACTGCCGGACGCGGACGACATCATCGTCAAGATGGAGACGTCCGGGGAGCTCGAGGCCTCGCTGCTCGAGCTGCTCGAAGAGCATTTTGAGTCCTCGGAGGACCTTGAACTGACCGCCGAGGACATCCTGGCGCTGATCGAGAAGGTCTGCGACGTCGAGTGGACGACGAAAGACGACGACGACGTCGAGGACGAGGACGACGAGGACGATCCGGACGGCTTCTTCGACGACATGGGCGGCGGGGACGAAGACGAGGACATGTAGGCGTCGCATCCGGATGGCGATGCAGCCGCCGGGCGAACCGCGTTACCCTTGACCTGTGCCCCTCCCAAACGCACCAGCAGCGCGCCCCCACAGCACGGCTGAGCGCGCATGAGCCATACGCCGCTGGGTGAGGTCTGCCTCTCGTTGGGGCTCATCCAGGCCGAGGGCGTTGAGCGCGTGCTGGCGCAGCTCCGCGAGGGCCGCCGCGCGCGCTTCGGCGAAGTGGCGATCGAGATCGGCATCATCGACGACGAGGGTCTGGCCAGAGCACTCGCCCACCAGTTCCGCCTGAACATGGTGCCCGCCGAACGCCTCGAAAAGATGACGATCCCGGCGGATGTCCTGGGGATGCTGCCGCCCGGCCTCATCCGCGATCGCCTGCTCGTCCCGGCCTCGTTTGACAGCGAGAAGAAGGTGCTCTCGGTCATGGTCGCCGACCCGACGGACATCCCGTCGTTGCGTGCCGTCCAGACCGCAGCCCGTGCAGCCCGCTTGCGCCTTTTTGTCGCCCCCCGCGGCCCCCTGCGCGCGCTTGTCGAGCGGCTGCTGCCCGCCACTGATCTCCCGACGACCACGCGCGACGGCCTCGACGAGCTGCAGGCCCCGGCACCCAACGGCGCCACGCTGGTGTTCGAGCCCGACGCCGAGCGCGCCGCGGCCCTGCTGGCGCTTGAGGCCTGCGAGCAAAGCGGCGTCGAGATCGTCTCCGACCCGGACCAGGTCTCCGCGTTCATCGAGGCCAACCAGGCAGACCGCATCTTCTTCCGCCGCGCCGTCGCGCACGACGTGGACGCCTACGTGCCCGCGTGGAAGCGCCTGCGGCCGAGCCTGCAGATCGCCCAGGTCGAGGGCTTTGGCCCCGGTCGGCAGTCCACGGTGCCGTTTGGCCAGGCCCGCGACTTCCTGCTCGGCATCACCGAATTCCTGTTGTTGTCCCGGCGGGATGCGCCGCAGGAGGCCCGGAACCGCGTGCGTCGCACCGTCCGGCTGTCCCGCGACCTCGCCAGCCAGCTCGGCCTCGCCTCAGAGCTCCGCGACGCCGTGACCATCGCCGCATTGTTCGCCGATCTCGACGAGCTTTCCCTCTCATTTTTGGACGGCCTCTCGCTCGATGGCCGCCGCTTCGGGCTGCCCGTCGCGCTCCTGGCACCGTTCGGCCCGCCCTGGGACCTTCCGGGGCTGTTCGAGGCGCTGGAACGCCGGGTCTCGGGCGAGGAAGGCCCCGGGCTGAACGCCGCGGTGGAGGTGCTGTACACCGCCCGCGCGGTTGCCCGCACGGCCCTGAAGGACGGACAGGATCCCGTCGAGGCGCTCGGGAGCGAGGCCGCGAGGCACGACGGGGCCACCCTGCGCGCGCTCGCGGACGTGTGGCGGAAAAAGGGGCTTCGGCACCTCGTCGCCGCAGGGGAGGGCGCCAGCCAGAGCATCGTGCTCGCCGGGCCGGACGACGCCCTGGTGACCGCTGTGGCGGACCGCCTGGCGCGGGCCGGGTTCGAGGTCTCGATCGCGACGGACGGGGAGGACGCGCTGAACTTCGCGAAGGCACTGGAGCCTGCTGCGGTCCTGGCCGGGTTGAGGATGGGGCGTCGCGACGGCATCAGCCTCATCGTCGAGATGCGCCGGGGCGTGTCGACGCGCGGAATTCCCGTGCTGCTGACGGCCGAGGGCGCCGATCCCGCGGACGTCACGCGCGCGCTGGAGATGGGCGCCGAGGATGTCATCGAGCTGCCGACGAACGTGGACGTGATCGTCGCCCGTGTGCGACGGGCGATCGGGCGTCGGGCGAGCGACGATGAGGCGATCGGGGGTCGTCTCGCCGATCTGCCGCTGCAGGAGCTGCTACAAACGCTCACGCTCGGCGGTCGGACCGCGCGGGTGAAGATCCAGGGGGCGATCGAGACCGGGATCGTCCAGGTCCGCGAGGGCCAGATCGTCGCGGCCCACTACGGCACCCGCACGGGTGAAGACGCGTTCTACGCGATGGTCGGCCTCGACGAAGGCAGGTTTGAGGCACGCTTTGTCGACGATGGCAAGAACAACCTCGCGCGGTCCTCGGACTACCTGTTGCTGGAGGCGCTCCGGCGCCGGGACGAGGGGCGGGGGTAGGGCCTGCGGTCCGCGAACGGTGCCAAATCGGCGGCCGGCCCGGACCTTTCCGCGACGGCCCGGGGGCAGGCGCGCCCCGCGCCCTGCAGCGAGCGGCCGGAGCCGTGCACGCCGTTGCCCATGCAGGTGGGAAACGTGCGGCCGGCCCGGACCTTTGCTCCGCCGCCCGGCCGTACTCGGCCGCTTGCGGCGGAGCAAAGTCGCTGGATTCGCCCAAGCGAATCGAGTTAGGGCCCGGCCCGGGGGTAGGCGCGCCGCGCGCGCCGGAGGGGGCCGCCGGATAGGCGGCCCCCTCAGAAAGGACGGTAGCGCTTTCATCGGAACACGATCAACCGGCAACCGTCCCACCCGGTTTCTGATTAACCGCACGCCCCCGGAGTCCCGATGATCACTGACCTGTTGAACTGGAAGCCGCTCCCCGTCGGGACGCCCGCCACACCGCTCTCCCTCACGGCGGACGAAGGCACGTGGATCAAGCTCGCAGACTTCAAGGGCCACCTCAACGTGGTCCTGATCTTCTTCCGGCGCATGGACGAGAACACCACCGAGACCTTCCTCCGGGCGATGCAAGCCGAGCAGGCGCGCTTTGAGGAGCTCGAGTGCGGCATCTTCGGCGTCCACACGGCGCGCACCGATCGCCTCCGCGAGTTCCGGGCCAAGATCGGGATTCAGTTCTTCCTGCTCTACGACCCCTTGGCCTTCGCCGCGCGCGGCTTTCGCGCCTCGGGACGGGTCCGCCCGATCTGCAAGGACAACGTCGTCCTGATCGGAAAGGACGGCAACGTGCTCTACGCGCAGAAGGGGTTTCCGGACGTCGAGGAGCTCCTCGCCGTCCTCGCCCGTGCCGAAGGCAAGCCCGTCCCCGCGCGCGCAGCCCCTGCTGCGGCCCATCACACCTCGTCGGCGACCCTGCGCGACCCGGGGCGCGGCCCCGCTGCCGTGCGCGATGTCGAGTCCGCCGAAGCGATCCGCCTCCTCCAGGAAAAGGACTCGCCGTACATCCTCGTCGACGTGCGGACGAAGCCCGAGTGGGAGCGCGAGCACTCCCCCCTCGCCCGCCTCATCCCCGTTGACGAATTGCCCCATCGCTACGCCGAGCTCAAGCAGACGACCCACGTCATCTTCGTCTGCCAGGGCGGCGGTCGAAGTGCGGCCGCGGCCGAGTTCATGACCAGCATCGGCGCCTCGGACATCTGCAACGTGCTCGGCGGGATGTCGGAATGGACCGGTCCGAAGGTCCCTGGCGCATGATCGCGGTCAAACCTGTGGCGCGGGGTTGCCTACCCCCCCTCGACCCTGCTACCCTGCCCACCTCGTGACCAACAAGCCCGCCATCGTCGCCACGGCGTCGTGCCCGTTCTGCAAGGGCAAGGTCGCGGACGACGTCCTCCAGTTCGGCGGGAACTGCCCGCATTGTCTCCTGGAGATCCCGGGGGAGGAGGCGCCGACGGACCCCGGCCTGATCGCGCGGAAGAAGCTGGAGGCTGAAGCGCTCCTGAAGGCGCGCGCGCTGAAGAAGACGCGCGTGAAATGGGGGGTGCTCGTCGCGCTGGCGTCCTGCGTCGGCATCGGGATCCTCGCATGGAACGCCGAGCAGGACAAAGAAGCCCGCACCTACGAACTTCCGGACGATCTGTACTTGCCGCCGCTCCAGGAGGCCGCCGCGCCCGGCGTCACCCCCGCCGCCACCCCGACGCCCGGCCAGGCGGTCCCGACGCCCAGGCACCCCGGCATGCCGGCGGTGAACCCCGCGAACCCGCTCGCCACCCTCGCCAACAGCGCACCCGCGCCCATCGGCGCGATGCCCGACATCGCCTCAAACACGCCCGCGCCCGTCGCCCCGCCAACGCTCTCCGGCCCCAAGCACTCGACCGCAGATGCCGCGACCGACGTGCAGGTGGCCATGTCCGGTTCGCCGAGCGCCAGCGAGGACATCGCGGATGTCCCGATTCCCGCCATGGGCAGCGCAGTGCTGACCTCCGACGACGAGATCCTCGGCATGATCAAGGAGGTCACGTCGCGGTACACGCCGCAGGTGCGAGCCTGCTACGAGTCGCGGCTAAAACTCAACGAGAACCTGGCCGGCGCGTGGTCGCTCTCCTTCGTCGTGAAGAAGGATGGGTCGACGGCGAGCGTGGCGGTCACGCCGCAGGGCCGGAAGGACGCCGACCTGGAGTCCTGCATCGCCAAGACCGTCGGCGCCTGGAAGTTCTCGCGCATCGCGCGGGACCAGCCGGTCACCAAGACCGAACGCTTCGGGGCCGCCGGCTTCTGATCGCGCGGGAGTGGGCTATTCTCCCGCCCACAGAGCCCGGAGCGAGCAGCCATGGCACGCAAGGAGAAGGTCGACCGCATCGTCGGAAACGACATGGACGAGGTGGAGCAGAAGATGTTCCTCCTCAAGATCGAGTACGAGAAGTACTTCTCGGGCATCGAACGCATCGAGCCGCTCCGGGAGCGTGAGGAGATCCGGCGGATCATGCGGGAACTGTCGCTGGAGCCGATGACGGCCGCGACGCAGCGGTTTCGCTACCAGTCGCTCAAAGCGCGGTTTCAAAGCCTGGAGCTGTACTGGACGCGCAACCTCATCCAGATCGAACGCGGCACCCACCCGAAGATGAAGTTCCGGGCGGACGCCAACGCAAAGCTGGCGACGGTGCAGCCCGAGGCGCTCTCGGTCGAGCAGCAGGAGGTCCTGCGCCAGCGCGCCGAGAAGTCCGAGCGCGAGGAGCGTGCCTACAAGCTCGTGTTCGACAAGTACATGGAGGCCCGTGCCAAGTGCGGGCAGTCGACGGAGCTCTCGTTCGAGGCCGTCCGCGAGGCGCTCCACAAGCAGGTCCGCCTCATCAAGTCGACCTACCAGACCGAAAACGTGAAGTTCCGGATCATGATCGAGGAGGGGAAGGCGAAGGTGAAGGCGGTGCCGCAGTAATTACTGGGGGGCGCCACGGGCGCCCCCCAGACCCCCAGGGCCGGGCCCTAACGGCGTTCGCCGAAGCGAACGCCGCGACTTTGCGCGGACGCGAGCGCGCGAGTACGCGCGGGCGTCCGCGCAAAGGTCCGGGCCGGCCGCGGGTGTGGGCTGGGATCAGCACGCGTCGAGGTAGAACCAGGTGGAGGTGCTGTAGATGCCTCCCCACCACTCGGTGAGCTGGGTCAGCGGGTTCCCAGCGGCGTCGTAGGTGGTGACGTAGTTCAATTCGTTCCCGTCCGCATCGAAGTCCTCCTCGGTCACGGTCATCCCGTCGGCCGAATGCACGTAGGTCCACGTGTCCCAGTATTCGGTGGTGCCATCCGCGGCGGTCTGCACCCAGAGGTAGCGCGTGCCAGCACCGTCGTAGGTGGACGTCTGCACAAACTTGAGGTCGAGGGCGTTGCCCGTGTACTCGGTCAGCGTCAACAACCGGTTGTCGGCGTCGTACACGGAGACGTCGGTGTGGTCGAGCGTGTCCACATCGGAGTAGTACGAGAAGCTGAGGACGTTCCCGGCGTGGTCGTAGGTGTACTTGAAGTACGTCCAGCCGTCGCGGACGTAGTCGACCTCGCTGAGATACCCGTCCGCGTAGAGGAAGTACTCCACCGGGGGAGACGTGCCGCCCGCCACGGTGTCCATCTCAGCGACCGTGCCGTCCGTATTGTAGAGGTACACCCAGCTTTCCCCGGTGTAGGCGTCGACGAAGCTGAGCAGTTTGCCGTCGGCGTCGTAGGTGTACAGGTAGTTTGTTCGGTACTCAGAGCCCAAGTCCTGCCAGCGCAGCAGCCGGTTCTCAGCGTCGTAGCTGTAGAGCTCGTCATCGCCGGAGCCGTCCTCGGTCTCCTCGGAAAGGTCGTAGTCATCCCACACGAGGCTACACCCCGGCGCCCAGTCCGGCGGCGTCGCCTCGCCAGCCTCCTCCGCCGCCGCCGCCGCCGAGTCCAGCACCGAATCGCCGCCGCTGTCTGCGACCAGCGCAGAACTATCCCCATCCACCGCCGACTCCGTCGACGCTGCAGGCTTACCCGCCACGCACCCGACGACGACGGCAGACCACAGCAACATGCCCGATCCTACTCGCCTTTCCTCGCCTCCGTCAACGCCTCGGGAAGCCGAATCCGCGTCGCCAGGCCGACCAGCATCAGCTCCACCGTCGACAGCATGATCCGGTGCCCCAACGCCCACGCCAGCGCGATCGCCGCCGGGACCTGCCCGGACAACCCCGCCACGATCAGCCCCTCGCGCACCCCGATGCCCGCGGGCACGACGCTCGCAAGCTGCCCGCCGACGTAGCTGGCGACGAACCAGGTCACGAGCATCGCCACGCTCGGCGTCGTCACCCCGTCGGGCGAGGTCGCGGCGCAGAAACAGGCGAAGGACGCCCCGAGCAGGCCCCACGCGAGGGCGTTCCCAGCCACCAACGCCACCTGCGCGACCGGCGAGACGTTCAGGACCATGCCGGGGAGCCGCGCCGCGAGCGACGGCACCCGGCGCGCCACCTGTCGCAACACCGGCCACAGGACGATGGAACCCAGCAGGGAGACGAGGGCGAGGCCTGCCACGGCGGCGCCCGATACGGGTTCGTCGCCATGTCTGGGCAAGAAAAGAAGGCCGCCACCGCCGAGCAACCCCGCCCCGGCCATCAGCAGCAGGCTCTCCCAGACGACCAGCATGACGCTCGCGGCGCGGGGCACCCCGAGCAGCTCCCCGAGCCGCACCCGTTCGACGACGAGCACGAGCTTCCCAGGGATGTACCGGTAGAAATAGCCCTGGAACCAGACCCGGAGCCAGCCCGTCCAGAACTGCCTGTCGCCCGCGCCGAGGCCCGCCGCGCGCGCCCCGACCGCCGAGACGGTCGCCAGACAGCCAAGCGCGAGGCCGCCCATCGCCACCGCCGCCGCCAGAAGCGCCGGTCGAAGCACGAGGTGCGCTGTCGCCAGGGAGCCCCAGGACGACCGGATCTGCCAGGCGCTGTAGCCGACGATCGCCGCCGCAAGCCCCCAGCGAACCCACGCAAACCACCGGCCGGCGTTCAAGGTCCCACGCTCGGCAACACCTTCTGCGGCGGCGCCGGGAGCGCGATGCACGTCGCGGGTCGGGGGACGAACGCGGCACAGCGCGGGGCGTAGACGCGCGTGAGCTTCGGCTTGGCGCTCACCTCGGCGTCGTCGTCCTCGCCGGCGCTGCTCTCGGCGAACGTGATCACGGGCGCGAACCGCAGCGCGAAGGTCGGGTCGTCGGCGAACGTCGCGTAGTGGATGTCGTCAAAATCAACGATGTAGGCGACACCGAGGTCGTGAACCATCAGGGCCAGATCGCCGACGGTGGTGGTGTCCGAGAGCCAGTGGAAGCCAACGCCCGGGGTCCGCCAGGCGAGACGCTGGGCTTCAGGGCGTTCGACCGCGACAGTCAGCGAGCCGAGTCGGGCCCGCTCGCTCTCAAAGAAGCTCCGGAGCTGGGACCGGTAGCTGGTCAGCGCGGGCGACTTCTGGGCGTTCAGGCACTGATCGTTGGCTTCCAGGGCCAGCGCGCGCCACCCGTCGTACGCGCCGACCAGGAGGAGCCCGAAGCCAACCACCTTGAGCCCGAGCAGGCCGGGGCTCCGCGCGCGCAGCAGGAACAGCACGCTCGTGCCGACCAGGAACAGGGACGGGATCGCGTGACGGCTGCCAAACACCCAGGTTGATCCGTAGACCTTGTGCACGGTGTGCAGCGAGAGCAGGAGGCCGATGGCCGAGACGGTGAAGAACAGCGCGTTGGGCGCGGCGCGCGTACGGGCAAACCGCAGGAGCAGGGGGAGCTTTCGCCAGCGCCACGCGAGGACCCCGACGGCGATGGGTAGCGCGTGAATGAACGCGTGGTGGAGATGGAAGTACGACGTTGAGGTGTCATACAGCGCGAACGCGAGCGGGAAGCCGCCGGCGAGGTCGACGAGGTGGTCCCACGTCGAGCCCGTCTCCACCATGATCGGGATCGCGGAGAGGCCGCTTGGGACGCGCGCGAGGTCAAAGCGGATGTAGGTGGTGAGCGTGGGATCCGGGAGAAACGTGCCGACCCAACCGATGTAGATCGTCCACACGCCCGCGATGATCAGAAGAGCCATGGCGACGAACGGAATCGCAGAGCGCGGGCGCGCCCAAAGCGCGAGGGGCGCGGCGACGAGCGCACCGAGGGCGACGACCACAAGCTGACTCCGCGTGAGGAACAGCGCCATCAGCCACGCGCCGAACTCCAGCCCGGCGAGCGGCCCGAGCCGGAGCCAGAGCGCGGGCGCGCGCAGGAACAGCGCGAACACCAGCGTGTAGGCCAGCCCCTCGGTGTACGGGCGCGCCGTCGCCGATGAGAGCTCCGAGGTGAGCGCGGTCACGAGCAGGAACGCGTGCCCGCCGTGCAGCCCGAGGCCCGCGGGGCCCATCCAGCGCTCCAGACCCAGCCGTGGCGCGAGGCGCCGACCGACGGCGAACGCCAACCCCAGGATGACAAAAAAAAGCGTCGTCGGCAGCCACACGCCGACCACGGAGATGGGCCCCAGATGCGCGAACAGGCCGTAGACCAGCGGCCAGATCGGGTAAACGGGTGTCGGGAACGGGAAGTGTGGAAAGCCCTGGTGGAAGATCGAGACGTCGGTCTGGAGCCCAAGACCATCGCGGACATTCTCGGCGATGTCGCTGTAATATCCGCCATCCGCCCCGAAGTCGGTGACGCAGAGCGAGAGCGCCAGGTGCGGGAGCGCGAGCAGGAGCGCGACCACCGGCACCCAAAAACGCTGCCCGCCGCGGGTCATGGCGCCTCCAGCGGGCCGGTCACCGGGGACCCTCCGGACCCGGGCCCTTGCCGCGCGTAAACGGTGTAGCCGAGCGGTGGATTCCGGTCGCGCACCCAGTCCCTTCGGAACGCGGCCGGCTCATCCTCCTGGAAGTCCCAGTCGTGAACGCCAACCCGGGTGATGATGTAGGTCGCACCGAGTGAATCGCTCATTGTCTGCACGTCGTCGTAGGACGTGTGCTCGTCGAACCAATGGTAGCCGACCGTGGTGGTCCGCCAGGCCACGCGCTGCACGATCTCGGCGTCCATGATCACCACGAGGGGCCCACTTCCCGCCTTCTGCTGAGCCGCGTCCGTCTCCTTGAGCCACGTCACGAGCGGCCCGAAGTCATCCGAGACGCGGGTGTCCGCCTTGGTGTCCTCGGCCTCGAGCATGACCTCGTGGATCCCGCTCATGAACGAGCTGCCGAAGAAGGTCACGCCAAAAAGCAGGGACAGCCCCCGCGTCTCCACTCGGGCGGCTCGAAGAAGCCACCAGAGCGACAGGGCGAACGCCGGCAATGCCACGAGGTCCTGCCGTTTTGCGAAGTACCACGACCCGTTGTAGTGCTTGTGCGCGAGCTGCAGCGAGAACACGCCGCCTAGCGAAAGGGCCACCAGGGCAACCCATACGAAGGCCTCTGGCCGTCTCAGCCCCTCGACCCCGCCCCGCACCGACTCACGCCACCCCACTGTCCGGACGGACACCACCATGGTGTGCAACAGCAGCAGCAGTGCTCCGGGCAACGCCCAACACGCACCGTAGAACGCCAGGTAATAGCTGCTCGCTCCACCCATGTCCCAGCCGACGCCGAGCCCCTGGATCCGATCCCACAAAAACGCGAAAACGCCGTTCGTCCCAACGATCACGTCGATGGGGGCCAGCAACGCGTTCGTGCGGTTCTGGTCGAAGCGCAAGAGCGAGAGCAGGCCGGCGTCCATCACGAACCCGCGGATGTAGAGCCACCAGCCGAACAGCGCGAGCCCGGTGACGCCGAGGGCCACGCCCGCGTGCGCCGTGACGCGGCCGCGGTCTGGACCGATCGCGATGCGCAGCGCGTAGGCGCAGGCGATCGCCATCGCCACGACAATGAGCTGGGCACGCGCGAAGTACAGCAGCGCAAGCCACACCCCGGACTCCACCGCGGACCCGAGCCCCAGCCGCGGGCCGTTCGCGGCGAGGCGCCACAGGAACCCGAAAAGCAAGGTTTCCGCGAGGCCCTCCGTGTAGGGAATCGTGGTGAAAACCACGAATTCCCGCTGCATGGCCAGCGTGATCCCGAACACGTGGCCCATGTGCAGCCCCGGCACGACCGACGGGAAGAGCTCCCTCGGCGCCAGGCGCCGGCCGAACCCGAAGGCGGCCATGATCGCCGTGAAGTAGAATCCCAGCGGCAGCCAATGGGCGAGGCGGTTCAGGTCCCCGAGCCGCGCTGCGTACCCGAGGACCAGCGGCCAGAGCGGGTAGATGCAGGTTGGATAGGGGAAATGCGTGTAGCCCATCTGGTAGAGCGACACGTTGGTGGTGAGGCCGAGGCCGTCACGAACGTGCCGAGCCACCTCGGTGTAGTAGCCGCCGTCGATGGCCATCCAGCGCTGCGTCCAGCAGGCGGCGATGCGGGCGGGGAGGAGGGCGACGAGGAAGACGCCGAACAAGCGCAGATCCGCCGGTGTGCGACGCCAGAGCGTGATCATTTCCCGCCGGTGCGCGTGTAGCGGGCGACCATGTAGATGGCGAGCGGTCCGGGGAGGGGGATCCACGACCGCTCCGCGACGTCGAAGCCGGACCCCAGGAGCACGGTGTGGAGATTCGACGCGTTGTGGACGTGAAAATGCCCGTCAAACCCCGCCATCCGACGCCCGAACTTGTATGCGCGGTTCTCGGTCGGCAAGCTGACGAGCAGGGAGCCGCCCGGCTTGAGCACGCGCCGAAACATCGCCAGCGTCGGCGCAGGCTCGTCGATGTGCTCGAGCACCTCAGCCGCGACCACCACATCCACGCTCGCGTCCGCGACCGTCGCATCGACCTCCGGGGGTGTCAGCAAGGTCACGGCCTGCAGGTTGCGTCGGCTCTTCCACAGCTTTGCCGCCCCAAGGACGAGATCCACGCCGACGACCGCACCCGCCTTCGTCAGCGCGGCCTCGAACAGTACGCCCGTCCCGCACCCGTAGTCCAGCACCGTCCCGCCCTGCGGACACACGCGCTCGAGCATCCGCGCGACGACCTCTACGCGTCGCCAGGCCATCCAGCGCAATGCCGGATTCTTGTGGAGAAAGCTTGGGATTGCCATCTCATCACGATCCTCCGCGGCGAGGATCGCGCCCATCTCGCGGAGCGTTTCAGCGTCGATGCGCATCGTCGTCCTCCGGAGCAGGTGGCCGGGAGATGGGGACCTCGGCCGTCACCGGATCGGGCGTCGGCCCATCCGGCTCGCCCAGCCGCGGGAGATACCGGCGGATGAGGTACAATTGTCGCTCCTGCACGCTCCGCAGGCGCGCGATCATCTCCGCGACCTGGCCAATGCCGAAGGTGATCGCCGCGAGGCCAAAAAGGAAGGCGGAGACGAAGCCGGCCCAGATGTGGGGGCTGAACTGCCCGGAGACGATGCGATGGCCGAGGAAGAAGGTCGCGAGCGCGAGCGAGAGCGCGAGGAAGAAGGCGGCGGTGTTGTTGAAGAGCACACCCGGCGAGTAGTCCCGGATGAAGCTGAACATGATGCCGACGGTACGCTTGCCGTAGCGGAACAGGTTGGACGCGACCCGGCTCTGCCCATGCTCGCGCACCCCGCGCACGCGCATCGGCATCTCCTGCATGCGCAAGCCCTGGCGCGAAAGCACCAGAAAACTCTCCTGCGTGTACGTGAATTGCCCGAGCAGCACCAGGTGGAGCAGCGCCTCGCGGCTGTACGCGCGAAAGCCGCAGCTCACGTCTGCGAACCGCTGCCCGACCAGCCCGCTCACGATCCGCGACATCCCCCAGTTGCCCCACAGCTTCACCCGCGGCATCTCGGGCACCAACGCCGGATCCTTGAACCGGGACGCCGTCACGAAGTCTGCTCGCCCGTCCAGCACCGGCCGAGCCAGCGTCGGGATGTCCTCTGGCGAGAATTGCCCGTCCGAATCGATGTTCACGGCGATGGTCACACCGCGCCGGATGGCCTCTGCCACGCCCGTTTGCAGCGCAGCGCCGACGCCGAGGTTTCGACCGTGGGAGAGCACCGAGGCCCCCGCCTTGAGCGCCAGAGCCACCGTCGCGTCCGTCGACCCATCGTCGATGACCAGGATCTCGACGCTCCCCACGCCCGGGATCGACCGCGGGATGCGCGCCAGGACGGCGGCGATCGACGCCTCTTCGTTCAGCGCTGGCATCATCACCAGCATGCGGTGGACGATCGCGTTGTTGGCGCCGGCGAAGCTGGGATCGGGAGAGGACGGCATCGGGCGCGAGGGCTAACCGACTGTCAAGGCGATGGGGACACCGGGGGCGCCGAGCCATCCCCCGCGGGTGGGGCATCCGGCACAGGCTCCGGCGGCTGGGCTGCGTCCGTGCCCGGCGCGGGGTCCGGAGGGCTGGCTTGAGGGTCCGGTCCTTGCGCAGCCGCCCCCGACCCCTCCGAGCGGGCACCGACCGACTGTGCCGGCGCCACCCGCGCCCGCGCGCGCTCGATCTGGTGCAACGTCTCCTCGGGCATCGTCAGCCGGGGCGAGTAGTAGAGCTTGGCCTGCTCGCTCGCGATCCACCCGATCCGTGCGGCCGTGTCGTACCCGATCCGCACGTCGAACAGGCTCTGCACCTCGCTCTCCTCGGTCGGGCCGGTGGGCCGATCGACCGCCATCAGCTCGGCCCAATGCTGGGGCCAGAGCGGCGTCGCGAACGGCTCGACGTACCCCTCCGGCCAGTGGGAAAGGAAGCTGCCCTCATCGTAGTTGTCGACCGCCCCGAGGATGTGACAGAGCTCGTGGGCAACGCTGACAACGGAGTATCCAAGGTTCGGCTCATCCGTCGACAAAAAGGCAATTCCAACGCGGCCCTTTCGCGAGCCCCTGGAGTCTCCGGCCACGTCACCGCTCGCGTTTGACCACACCACGTACATCCGCGCGCCGAAGTCGTCCGGCTCGATGCCCTCATCCCGGGCGAGCCCGTGGAAGTACCGCGGGTACTGCCACGCCGTCCAGAGCAGCTTCCACCAGGGCGGCTCGCGATCGAGCACGACCGGAGGGTGTACTTGCGTTGCGAAGGGACCGCGGATGGTGACGGAGATGGGGGCGTCGCCGCCCCCGGTGTACCGGGTGTACTCCTGCTGGTAGAACGCGCCAATGTCGTAGAGCGAGCGTCCCGCGCCGTCGTCCGGCTGGTTCATGGCCAGCAGCGCAGGGCTGGCCATCAGCTCCGGCGGGGCGAACTCCACGATGACGACCTTTACGGGCGGCACCAGCGCATCCGCCTCACGTCGCAAGTAGGAGGCGACCTCGAACAGGAAGACCGAGAACAGGAAGATCGCGAACAGGTTTCGCAACCGGCGGGCACGGCGGAGCTCGGTGGCGCGCTGCCGACAGTTCGGGCAGATAGCGGCGCCGCGCGAGGCCGCCCGACACTCCGCGCAGATTGGCCGGTCACAAAGGGCGCAATTCCGGCCCGCAATCTCCGCGGGATGCGTCTCGCACGCGGTGCCCTCGGGCATCACGGCGGCGTCAGCGCCGACGGCCCGGAGCTGGTCGACCAGGTCCGTTGCAGCCTGCCAGGAGAGCTCGCCTTTCAAGGAGCGCGGCAGTCCCGCAGGCGCCGAGCCGCCGATCGCATCGATCACGGCGTGCGCATCGGCCGTTGCGGGCGCTCGCGCGAGCACCACCCGCCAGATGCCGGAGCGCCGCGTCACCCTAGCTGCCGCAGTCGACCATCTGCACGTCGTACGCGATCGCAGGCGTGACTCCGGAGACGGCAACGTGGTAGGTCTTTCCCGCCGCGCTCTTCCAGCCGCTGGGCACGAACCGGATCGCGTAGTTGCTCCCATAGTAGGCATCAAGCTGCGTCACGGTGACCGCCTTGGAGGAGCCGCCTTCCGTGACCGTCACGCTCGCTCGTCCGAGATCGATGGTGTCCGACTGGATGCTCCACCCCACGGTGTCGACGCCGTCCGTCCCCGTCCCCATCGCGGAGAGCGGGAAGGGGCCCGCGGAGGGCCACGCGGTGTACGCGGCCCCGTCGGCACCGGTCCCATAGAGCACCCACATGCACGAGAAGCTGCTCGTCGAGCCGACCCCCATCGGCCCGAGCGTGTTCGAGAGGATCCAGCGTCGGTGCCCGAGGGACGTGGAATTCCCGCTCCCGAAGTCCTCCATGTACAGGTCCACCGCCTCAACGGCGGCGGTGGTCGCGATGTTGGACTTTCCGGCGGCATCCGCCCCCGTGGCATCGTAGCAAGTCCAGGTTGAATCTGGGGTATGGGAAAGGGAGCCGTGCGCATCCTCCATCAACGCGCACTCTTGCGCCGCCGCGTTCCGGGTGTCGTCGAGCGTGACGGCGGGGAGATCGGCGAGCCACCGATAGAGGTTCACCTGCGTGAGGACCCGGCCGCGCCACGCCGCGTCCATGTCGCCCGCATCGCACGTCGAGACCTTGCCGTGCCAGGTACCTTCGGAGAGATCGGCACGGTCAGCGGTCCACCGGGCGCACATCGCCGCGCCGTCGCTCCCCGTGTCTGCATCGGTGTCGGTGTCGGTGTCCGTGTCGGTGTCGGTGTCCGTGTCGGTGTCGGTGTCCGTGTCCGTGTCGGTGTCCGTGTCCGCGGAGGTGTCCGCGGTGGAGGCCGAATCACCCGACCGAACGGGCCGCTCCTTGCGGGGGACGGGACCGCTGGCGGTGTCGACGCACCCGGCGGCGAGGAGCATGGCCACGAGACCGGCGGAGCAGATGAGGCGGGTGGACGGACGAGGGCGCATCTCCTCCGGTATCCTGACGGACCGTGACGAGCCGCGGGCTGACCCCGCCCCACCGGGCGTGCTTACATTGCGGTGCCATGCCGTTTGCGCCCATTGCCCTGTCCATGTCCCTGGCGCTCACCGCCCTCCTGCCGTCGGCCGCCGCGTATGAGACCGACCAGATCACCGACCGCCTGCTCCCGCTCCGTGATGCGGGCGTCGAGGCCGACGGCGAGGTCGCCAGGCGCCTGTCGGCGGCAATCCAGCGGACGAACCAGCAAACCGGCTGTCGCGCCACGACCGAAGTCACACGACGCACCCTCGCCGAAAAGATCTACGACCAGATGGCGTTTCCGACGTACGTGAAGGGTCGGGGCGAGCTGGCCGGGCTCGGGTATGGTGCCTACGCGGCCTGGCTGGAGACGTCGCCCAGCGTCGACCGTCGCAGCGTCGAGTACTACGGCGACATCTACGCCCGCACGCGCCCGCAGGACTCCCTGGTACTGAGCACCGTCGGCGTCTGCAGCACCATTCTCCTCGCGGGAAGGTTGATGGGGACGGACAAGCCGGACCACTTCTGGGCGCAGGGGTACGAATACCTCCTCGCCTCCCACCACGGTCTCAACGACGACGACGCCATCGCGTGGGGCGACGCAAGTGAGAAGGGCGCCTACGGCTTTGCGACCTCCGGAGTCTACAGCTACGCGGATCTGGCTGCGAACTGGGAGGGCTACCAGTTCTACAAGGCGTTGCTGACCGATGACAGCCCGCTGGAGCGCGGCGGCGACGGCTGCGTGGTTCTGGCCCGGCCGTTCCGCTGGGCGGACTGGATCACCGATGCGCTGGATGAGGTGCTGAACCCGCCGCAGTACGTGGAGCGCGTGGAGACGGCCGTACGCGCGCAGCTCGCCGGGGAGCGCACGACACTCTGTGCGGCGTACAAGGTCTGGGGGCGGACCGCGGAGGCGCAGCGCGCGAAGGTCATCGTGGCCGAGGCGCCGCACCTCTCACCGCTCGCGCCCCCCCGGGAGGACGAATGGCAGTTGGACGCGCTGTGCGCCTCATGACTCCGGGGTAAGCGGCGCGGGAGGCGGGTGGACGAGCGCCCGAAGCGCCTTGAGCGTGATCGGCTTGGTCACGTACGCGTTCATGCCCGCGGCCAGTCCCCGCTCGCGGGCCTCAGCCGTCGCCGCGCCGGAGAGCCCGCACATCCGCAAGCTCGGGCCGTGTTCGGCGCGCAGCCGCCGGGCAAGGGTGTAGCCGTCCACGCCGGGCATGTGAACGTCGAGCAACACGAGATCCCAGGCCTCCAGCCGTGCCTCCACAAGCGCCCGCTCAGCGTCTGCGCAGTGGCGCACCCGGCACCCGATGTGCTCCAGCATCGCGAGGACCACGGCGGCGACAGCGGGATCGTCGTCGACCACGAGCACCTTCGGGCCCCCGGCCACAGCACCCCGGGTTGGCGCATCCGGGGGCAAGCTCACCGGGCCGGCCGACGGGAACGGAAGCCGGACCGTGAAAACCGTGCCAATCCGGGGTGTCGACTGCACCGCGACGTCCCCGCCCATCGCCGTCAAGAGCTCGCGGGCGATGAAGAGGCCCAGGCCGGCGCCGCCGTAGGCGCGGGTGGTCGAAGAGTCCGCCTGAACGAACGGCTCGAAGATGCGGGCGACGACCTCCGGCGCCATGCCGATTCCGGTGTCCTCCACCTCGAATCGGACGCCCACGGGATCCGGCTCGATCCGAAGCGTGACCGAGCCTTGCGCCGTGAACTTCAGGGCGTTCGTCAACAGGTTGACCAGCACCTGGCGCACCCTCGACAGGTCCCCGAGCCCGCGCGCGGGAACGCCATCGCCCCAGACCACGGTGAGCGTCAGGCCGCGGGCCTCCGCGCGCAGACCGACGAGGGCACGGAGCTGGTGGACGAGCGCCTGCGTTTCGATGACCTCGCGCACCAGCGTCAACCGGCCGGACTCGATTCGCGACAAGTCGAGGACGTCCTCGACGACCGCAAGCAGCGCGCGCGAGCTCGACGACGCCATCTCCACCAGCCGGCTTTGCTGGGCGTCGAGTCGGGTCTCGCGCAGCAATTCGACAGCCCCGAGGGCAGCTGTCAACGGTGTCCGCATCTCGTGGCTCATGACCGCCACAAACTGGGACTTCATCTTCGACGCCGCTTCGGCGGCGCGGGTGGCCTCCCGCAGCGCCGCATTCTCGGCGTCCCGGGCCACGGCGAGGCGCTGCGCCTCCTGCACGTCCAGACGCGCGCGGAGGTTGGTGATGTGATGCGTCAACTCCTCTCCCGCGAGCGCCTCGCGCAACCCGGCCGCCTGCCGCGCGAGGCCGTAGGCCGCCTCCCAGGCCCCGTCCGCTGCTCGCACCCGCGCGGAGAGGTCGACGAGGTCCGCATCGTGTTTGCGCAGCCCGATGAGCGCCGCCAACGCCAACCCCTCGCGAATCTCGGCACGCGCCCGGTCGGTGTCCCCCCGCGCGAGCGCCAGGCGAGCCAACGACACCCGCGAGCCGACGATTCCGCGGCGATGCAACGCCACAACCCGCAGCCCAAAGGCGCGTGACGCCTCCTGCCAGGCCCCCTCCACATCGCCCTCGGCCTCCAGCGCGTCTGCGAGGTTCGCCAGGACGTTGGCCTGGAACACGCGGTCGCCTGCGGCCTCCACAAACGGCAACGCCCGATGGTAGAGCGCGATGGCCGTCGCCCGCTGCCCCTCCTCTTCCGCGACGAGCCCGAGGCTGTTCAGCGTGTTCCCGATCGCGCGCGCGTTCCCCGAGGCCTCGAAGATGGGCAGCACGGCCTCAAAATCGGCACGGGCACGCTCGAGATCGTGGATCCGCCAGTGCACGAGCCCGAGGTTGCTCCGGGCTCGGGCGCCTCCATCAACGTCCCCCGCGCGCACGAACCCGTCCGCCGCCGCCACGAAGTGCTCAGCCGCCCGGCCGTAGTCGCCCCGTTCGAGGTGGACCGACCCGGTCACGTTGTCCGCGTCCGCCCGGGCAGACTCGTCGCCGACCGCTTGGAACCCCGAGCGCGCGGCCTCCGCTTCCGCGAGCGCCGCGTCGTACCGCCCCTCCTGGAACGCAGCCCGCGCTGCCGCGAGACGCAATGCTGGCCCGAGTACCGCTTCCATGGTGCTCCCGGCCGGAACATAGCAACGGTCCGCCATTCGTGTATGATACGGCTCTGATCTTCCCGTCCGAACAGGAGCAGGTTCCATGGCACAGTTCAAATACGAAGGTCGGTCCGCGAACGGCGAAGTTCGAAATGGAACGATCGAGGCGAAGGATCAGGCGACGGCCCGGGCCTCGTTGCGCGAGCAGCGCATCACCGCCAACACCATCGTCGAGGCAAAGGGGATGAGCCGGGAGTTGAAGCTCCCGGCGTTCTTCGACCCGTCGATCACCACGCGCGACCTCGTCATCTTCACCCGACAGTTCGCGACCATGATCGACTCGGGCCTGCCCCTGGTGCAGTGTCTGGAGATCCAGTCGTCGCAAGCGGAGAACCCGACGCTTCGCAACCAGCTCAAGGTGATCAAGGACAAGGTCGAGTCCGGCTCGACCTTCGCAGAGGCTCTGAAGACCTATCCGCGCACGTTCGACGACCTGTTCGTCAACCTCGTCGCGGCCGGCGAGGTCGGCGGCATGCTCGACACGATCATGACCCGACTGGCGTCCTACCTGGAAAAGAGCCAGAAGCTCATCCGGCAGGTCAAGGGCGCGATGACCTACCCGGTCATCGTCATCGTCGTCATGGCGATCGTCACCACCATCCTCCTCGTGAAGGTCGTCCCGACCTTCGAGACCATGTTCGCGGGCATGGGCGCCCAGCTCCCGGCACCCACGCTCTTCGTCCTGTGGCTCTCCAAGTTCCTCCAGGCCAACTTCGTCTACATCGGCGTGGGCATCTTCGCGGTCGTCTGGGGCACCCGCCGGTGGTACGCCACCACGAGCGGGCGACTTGTCCTCGACCGGCTGCTCCTCGCGCTCCCCGTCTTCGGGGACGTGATCAAGAAGGTCGCCGTCGCACGGTTCTGCCGCACGCTGTCGACGATGCTGAGCTCCGGCGTGCCCATCATCGAGGCCCTCGGGATCTGCGGGCGCACGGCCGGAAACGTCATCATCGAGAACGCGATCACGGCGGTGACCGTCAGCATCAGCGAGGGCCGGACGATCTCGGAGCCGCTCGCGGAGTCAAAAGTGTTCCCGCAGATGGTCTGTCAGATGATCAGCGTTGGCGAGGCCACGGGCGCGCTCGACACGATGCTCGGGAAGATCGCCGACTTCTACGACGAGGAGGTCGACGTTGCCGTGGAGTCGATGACCGCGATGATGGAGCCGATGATCATGGCGTTGATGGGCATCATCGTCGGGGGTCTGGTCATCGCCATGTACATGCCGATCTTCGAGATGGCGACGCATATCAACTAGTGCCGTGGCTTCATGACTGACCGTTTGCGGCGGTACGCCGTTGTTCGCCTCGTGGTCGCGTGCGCCATGCTGCTCGGCACGACTGTGGTTGCGCTGCGCGGGGGCTGGACCAGCTCCGACCTCGGCGCGGTGCTTCGGGCGTGCGCGCTTGGGCTCGTGACGGTCGCGGGATCGAGCTGGTGGGCGCTCCGGCGGGCCCCGCACGGTCCCGGGTTCATCTACACGCAGCTCGCGGTGGACTCGTTGGTGACGTCGCTCCTGTGCGAGGTCACGGGGGGCGTCCAGACCCCGTTCCTCCTCCTCTACGCGCCGTCCATCCTCGCCGGCGCGTACCAACTGCGACTCTCCGGCGCGCTGGCTGCCGCCGGCTTCGCCAGTCTGGGCCTGATCGGAGTAGCCGCCGCGAACCTGGGCGACCCGCAAAACCAGGGCACGCTGCTCCTCACCACCGTGACCGCGCGCGTGCTGGCGTTCTTCATGGTGGCCACCCTGGGAGGCCAGCTCGCAGAGGAAGGGGAGCGCAGCGGTCGCGCGTTGGCCGCGGAGAAGAAGAGCTCGGCGATCCTGGCGAGCGAGCATGAGATGGTGCTCGACCGGGTTCGGGCGGCCGTCCTCACGTTGGACCGACTGCAGCGCATCGTCGGCATGAACCCCTCGGCGTTGCGCCTGCTCGGCGACGTGGCCGGCTTCTCCGTTCGCGACGTGCTGACGGGCTCGCCGGCTCAAGGCACCTGGGAGGAGGCCCGGGATGGCGGCCGGCGCTGGCTGTGCTGCGCAGACCCGCTCCCCGACGGCGGGCGCGTCATCGTCATCGAGGACGTGACAGAGCTGACGCGGATGCGCGAGGTCGCGACGCGCGATGAGCGCCTCGTCGGCGTTGGGCGGCTGGCCGCGAGCATGGCGCACGAGATCCGAAACCCGCTCGCAAGCCTGACAGGCAGCTTGCAGCTCATCGCGGAGGACGCCGTCGGGAAGTCCGGCGACGCCCCGAGCCCACGCCTCGTGGACATCGCGTTGCGCGAGACCCAGCGGCTCAACCGCCTCGTCGAGGAGTTCCTCTCGATGTCGCGCAGCCAGCGCGTCGAGCCGCGCCCGACCGAGCTGCACACCATGGTGGATGAGGTCATCGCGGCGTTCGCCAGCGACCCCCGGTTCCGGGAGACCGTCCAGGTTGCGCGCGGCGGGGGCCCGGCGGTCGCCTCAGTGGACCCGGACCGCGTGCGGCAGGTGCTCTGGAACCTCGTCCTCAACGGCGCGCAGGCGATGCCCCGGGGCGGTCACATCCAGGTCACGGTCGAAGAACGTGAGGAGTACGAGCAGGGCCCGGACGGCGTCGAGATCGTCGTGGTCGACCAGGGTCCCGGCATCTCCGAGGCCGACCGCAAGCGCATCTTCGACCCGTTCTACACCACCCGCTCAGGGGGAAGCGGCCTTGGCCTGGCGCTCGTCGAGCAGGTCGTCCGCGCGCATGGCGGTCGAATTGCCGTGCGCGCGCCAGCGGAAGGGGGTACCGCGTTTGTCCTGTGGTTCCCCAAGGAGGCCCATGTCGGGTGAACGCGTCCTCATCGTCGACGACGAGCTCTCGCTGCGCGAGTTCCTGTCCATCCTGCTGGAGCGCGACGGCTACGTGGTGCGCGCCGCGCCATCCGGCGAGCGCGCCCTTGATGCCTTCGACGGCTTCGCCCCCGACCTCGTCATCTCCGATTTGAACATGCCCGGCATCGACGGCATCGAGCTGCTGCGGCAGGTCAAGGCCCGGGCGATGAAGGCGGGGCGGGACGTGCCCTTCATCCTGGTGACCGCCTACGGCTCGGTGGCCAACGCCGTCGCCGCCACCAAGGAGGGCGCGTTCGACTACGTCGCCAAGCCCTTCAACAACGACGAGCTGCGGCTCATCGTCCGGCGCGCCCTGGCCATGCGCCAACTCGAGGCGGACAACGCCCGCCTTCGCGCGGAGTTGGGCGAGAGGTTCCAGCTCGGCCAGTTTGTCGGCACCTCTCCGAAGATGCAGGCGGTCTACGCCCTGGTACGGCGCGTCATGGGCACGCGCATCAACTGCCTCGTGTGCGGAGAGAGCGGCACCGGCAAGGAGCTGCTGGCCCGCGCGATCCACTACGGCAGCGAGCGCGCGCAAGGGCCGTTCATCGCGGTGAATTGCGGAGCGATCCCCGAGAATCTCATCGAAAGCGAGCTGTTCGGGTACGTGAAGGGCGCGTTCACCGGGGCGAACCACAACAAGGTCGGCATGTTCAAGGCCGCCGCCGGGGGCACCCTCTTTCTCGACGAGATCGGGGAGATGCCAGCCTCTGCCCAGGTGAAGGTCCTTCGAGCGATCCAGGAACGCAAGGTCTTGCCCGTCGGCGGAAACGTGGAGGAGGCGGTGGACGTGCGGATCGTCGCCGCCACAAACCGGGACCTCCAGGTGGAGGTGGCACAGGGGCGGTTCCGGGAGGACCTCTACTACCGGCTCAACGTCGTCCAGATCGACATGCCGCCGCTCCGGGAGCGGCCGGAGGACATCCCCGCGCTGGCCCAGCACTTCACCAAGAAGTTCGCCGAGGAGCTCGGCAAGCCCATCCGGGCCGCGTCGCCGGAGTGCCTCCGCTTGCTCCAGAACTACCCCTACCCGGGGAACGTCCGCGAGCTCCAGAACGTCATCGAGCGCGCCGTCGCGTTTGAGCTTGGGACCGTGCTGACGCCAAGCTCCTTGCCAGAGCGGTTGCACGGCAGCTTTCCCCCCATGAGCGAGGAGCGCGGCGAGCTCGACCTTCCGCCAGGCGGGGTGGACCTGGAGGCGCGCATCGCGACCATCGAGCGGCGCTACCTCGAAAAAGCGCTGGAAGTCACGGCTGGAAACCGCACCCAGGCCGCAAAACTCCTTGGCATCACGTTCCGCTCGCTGCGGTATCGCCTGGTGAAGTTCGGGATGGACGCTGGGGATCTGTCCGAGGGCTAGATAGCCCCGAACCACCTGGCCGCGTGCTCAATGGGCCGCACGCCGATGCAGACCTGCCCCGGCTCGAGCCCGAGCACGGCCGCCGGGTCCCCGACAGGCGCGCCTGCGCGAATCAACCCGCCATATTCGTGCCAGAAGAGTGGTACACCCTCTGAAAACGGCATAGAACCGGGTTGATCTCTCGATCCAACTCGTTCCGGAAGGTGTGCCATGGGTGAAGCGTATCACGGCCCGATCCCGCTCTTCAACGCC
>CAIMSU010000195.1 GCA_903844155.1 uncultured Pseudomonadota bacterium
CGGGATGCGCGCGTGATCTACGAGCGCGACGGCAACGCGGTCGCCATCTGCACCGGCGACTTCCAGTGCCCCGACCTGGAGCTCGGCCCCACGCCATCGCGGTCCAAGATGAACGCCGAGGACTTCGCGCTCCGTCTCGCCGGTGCGCTCCAGCTCGACGGAGTGCCCGGCGCCATCGGCCTCGTCACGGCCCTCGGTCGGCGGCGGCTCGGCGGCGAGATCGTCGCATTCGACCTGCTCTCGGTTCCCGGCCGCCCCGACTCCTTCGACGCCCTGGCCCGCCTGGCGCGCGGCGGTCCGGCGGTCCGCGTGGTCATCGTCCCAGACAGCCGCTGTCTTCCGGCCGACGTGCCGAGCGAGCTGGCTGGCGCCGAGCTGGTGTGGGTCGGGCTGAACGAGGTGCTCACGTTCGGCGAGGGCCTCGGGGTCGACCTGCGGCCGATCCTCGCTCGGCGGCGCTTCGCGGTTGCCGTCGTCGAGCCGCCCTTCGATGGGCTGGTCGTCGACGGCTTGGCCGCTCGCTGGCGCGGGCGGGACGTCGCGGTGCCCGGGATCGTGGCCCCGGCCGTGCTTCGCGCCTTGGCGAAGCGGCCCGGGGCGTTCGTCGGGCGGCGCGAGCTTTGGCTGGAGCTGTGGCCCGAGGAGCACAACAAGAACGGCCAGATCCCGAAGGGCGTGAACCCCGACCATTTCGAGGGGCGGCTGCGAACCGCGGTCGGCGAGCTTCGGATCGCGCTCCGGGCGGCTGCCCCGACGCTCGCTGACGCCGTCCTGACCCGTCGAGGCGGCGACGCAGCGGGGGCCTACGGACTCATGCTCCCGGCCGAGCACGTCCGCCTCGCGTAGGTCGCCGGACCTCCCGGACCTCCTTGACCTGGGCCCGGACCTCGGGTGATCGGCGAGGATGCCGATGGCTACGGCGTTCCCGGACCATGCCCGGACCTCCCGGACCTGATCGCCGCTGTAGTCGGTAGCGACGACGTGGTTCTTGATCAGCCTGTCGGTGGAAAGATCTTTCTCCCGCGCGAGGGGGCCTAGAAGAGGTCCGGGAGGTCCGGGAGAGGTCAGAAGTTGGGGATGGAGGCTGGGATTGGTGGTGGACCTACCCTCGGCGTCGAGGTCCGGGAGGTCCGGGAGGTCAGGGAACTCGGCACCTTCCCGGCCCTGGGTCCCCGCGCCTCTGCCAGCCGAGAGTGGGGCACCTGGAGTTGAGCGCACTGTGCGTTCGCGTTAGCAGCATCGCCCTACCAGTGTGTCTGATGTCGATGAAATGGGCCATTGGGCCTGCCCTCCTGCTTCTCGCTGCGGCCACTCCCGCGAGGGCCGCGCCGCTGAAGTGGACCGCTTCGGGTACGACCCTCATTGCGAGCGACGGCACCGTGCAGTACCGTGCGACCGCAGGTGCCATTTCCGGCGAGTCAGATGACACCTTCCAACTCCTGGCCGTGGAGGCGGAGGCCGACTTTGACGGTGATGGAAGCATGGACGCGGTGGTTTCCCTGTCGACCGGGGGGAATTGCTGCCCGTCAGAGATCTTTTTCGTGACGCTCAAGGCCGGGAAGGTCGTTCCCGCACACATCGCGGAATCATGGGCCGATGACGCCGCCGTGGGCGTAGCAAGTGGCAAGCCGACACTCGGACTCACGGACTCGACGGGGGCAAAGGGGGTTTGGACCTTCGACGGCAACAAGGCCGTCGTGGCGTCGGCCGCGACGCGCCATGTGCTGGTGGCTTCGGTGGAGGTTCACGGTGCCGGGCAAGCGCTCACCGACCCTGGCGCAAAGTCCTTTCAGGCTGACCTGGATGCAGATGGCGCGCCCGAGACCGTCAGCTGCAAGGGGTGGGAGCGGTGGGGAACGTTGCTGTGCACGCTCCCCCTTGCCGACGGGAAGGTGCAAGAACTGTCGATGGGCTGCGACCGGTTCGGCGTCCTGAAGTCGATGAGCAACGGACGCCATGACCTGGTGTGCGACGACGACATCGTCCTGAAATTCGATGGCCACACCTGGGTGGAGGCTGCATCCGCTTCGAAGCCGTGAGAATGCGTGAGCGGTTGGGCGGGCGACATTTTGCCGGGGGCGCACCGGATGAAAGGGGTGCGCCGCCCGGAGCTTGCCACCACGACCCTCCTTCCCCAGGATACGACAGCACCGAGACTGGCTCGACGCTGGAGTCCACCATCCGCATCCTCGCCCTCGGCAGCGGCGCAGGCAACGCCCTGAACGCGATGGTGCGTGCGGGCGCGGACCCCGCCGACTTCATCGCCGCCAACACCGACGTCCAGGACCTCAAGCGCACGCTCGCAGCGACCCGCCTCCAGATCGGAAAGGCTGTCGCGCGCGGACTGGGCGCGGGCGGCGACATCGAGGTCGGGCGGGCTGCCGTCGCGGCCGACCGGTCCGAGATCGCGGCCGCGCTCACAGGCGCGGACCTCGTCATCCTGCTCGCCGCGCTGGGCGGCGGCACGGGCGGCGGCGCCGTGCCGGTCGTCGTCGAGATCGCCGCGTCGGTCGGCGCAGTCGTCGTGCCGGTCGTGACGACGCCCTTCAAGTTCGAGGGCCGGAGTCGGAAGGTCAACGCCGAGGCGGCGCTCGTGGCGTTGCGAGTGGTCGCCGGGGATCGCCTGATCCTCGTGAAGACGGAGATCCCGCCACCCGACAGCGGAACCACGATGAGCGGGCTCTTCGCGCTTTCGGACATGAACGTCGCAGCCGCGGTGCGCGAGGTGCTGGCCGCGGCGCGTGGCGAGGTGGAGCAGGCCTCCGAACAGTTGATCGCGCTCCGCGGTGGTCTCTCTTGACGGTCTCCGTCGGGGACGTGCTCTCGATCCGACTCCCAAACGGGAGCTTTGCGCTCATCTGGGTTGTCAGCGTCGAGGGTGCAAGCGTCGAGTTTCTCGTGCTTGACGGGTTCTGGGAGAACGCCCCCGATAGTGCCATCGCGCTGTCGACCGCTCCTGCACCCAGAGAGGGGCCTCAGATCCCTGGACACGTCGAGGTGTGGAAGGGCTGGATCAACGGGGGGATTCCTGGCGGTCTTGCCCATTGCGTGGAGCGGCCGCTCGGACCGAAGGAGGTCGCCTATGCCGCGACGTACTCGGGCACCATGATTTTCGGGACCGTCGCCCGCCTGCGCGACACGCTCTACACGCGTTGGCGGCTCAAGTTCGATCGCGAGGCCCTGCTCGAGGAGTGGCAGCGGGACGCCGCGGAGCGTGAGGCTCGGCGGGCTCAGCGCCGGGCCACCATCACGCTGGAGAAGATGCTGCGGGAACGATATTCGCTCGGCTTCAGCGGGGATGCGCCTCCCGAGGCGGTCCGCCGTGCGAAGCGAATTTTCGGCGACGCCACGAAGGACCTCATTGCGTTGCGAACCGGCGGGACCGAGGACGCGCGTCGGGAGGTCCTCCGCCGGATCGCGGGCGAGTTCAACGCGATTGAGGACGCCGGGGCCGAGATCGACACCGTCGTGCGCGAGGTGATCGCCGGCCGCGTCGCGGAACTGGCGCGGCTCGTTGGCGTTCCGGACGACATCGAGTCCTTGCTGCGAGGCCGCGACTGGTGAACGGGATCGCGCCGCGGGCCGGTGATGGTGCGGCGAGCCGGGCCGGCGATCCCCTCCGCTGACACAACGCTGACGATAGCAAACGCAGATTCCGGCCGTCGAACGGCGGGGATCGCGCGGTCGCAATTCCGAACGCCGCGCCAGGACTGACGGAGACCCCAAAACCGGCCCCGCGGACTAACGCAGGGCTGACGGTCGCAGTTTCGATCGCGGCGTACCGGATGGGCGTTCGACAGCGAGCCCGATGCCTACCCACCCCGTCCCCTACGTCACGCCCTCGCTCGCCCGCAGCGCGCGGGACCACTTCCAGCGGTTCTATGCCGAACCGCAGACGCTCGAGGACGGACGCGAGATGGCCACCAACGTGCTCGGCTTCTTCCGCGTGCTCGACCGGCTCCGCCGCGAGCGTGTGGCAGCAGGAGGCTCGCTGCCGAACCCACCCCCCATCCCGCCGTTCAAGCCGAAGCGGCGTTCCCGTCAAACCCGTCCGGAGTAGCCCATGTCCCTGCTTTTCACTGCCTTCTTCGACAAGCACCCCATCAGCGTCCTCGAAATCCGCGGTCGCGTCGCGTTCCTCCCCCACGAGATCGGCGTCGCCGCCGGGTACTCGGGCGACGGCCAGCGCTTCGTGGACCAGATCGTCCGGGAGTGGCCCGCCTCGCTCGAAGAGGACGACGACATCGCCCAGCTCGTCGGCCGCGAGCTCGACGTGCTCAAGCGTGAGGTGCCGCTCCCGCCGTCCACCACGACGGCGATCGTGCTCTTCCCGACCGGGGTGGAGCGCTGCCTCCTCCGCTCGCACGTCCGCTCGGCGCGCGACCTCATCGACTTCATCCACGAGGACGTCCTCTCGCGGGTGGTGGCGTACAACCATGCGAACACGCCGGCCCGCGGCTGGAGCAACGACGGTGGCGGCTCTCCCGCTCCTGCGCTCCCCCCGCTGCCGCCGTCGACCTCCCTCCAGAAGGCCATCAGCGGGGAGAGGCCTCGGCCGTCCGGCGCCCTGGCGGAAGCGGTCGCGAAGATGAAGGCGCTCGGGAAGCGATTGGACCGGGTGGAGGAGCGAAAGCACGCCTACCGGGAGACGATCCAGCTCGCCGAGGTCCTCCGCGGGGCCGGTGCCGTGACGACCGAGCAGTGGGCTGCGCTGCGCGTCGAGGCGCTGGAGCTGCTGCTCGGCCACGCGCTGCGCACGCCGCTCGCGCTCGTCCAGGACATGGCCCCCTTCGCCTCCGCCGCCAACTGATGCGATGGAACGCCGACCAGATCCGCGCATGGCTCGCTTGGTTGCTGCCGCGCCACGCCGCCATCGGAGGGCGGACCGAGCTGCGCGCCCTCGGGCGTGGTCCCCGCAAGGGGGTCTGGTCGGCGTTCGTCGGACCCGATGACCTCGATGCCGCCGTCGAGGCGCTCGCCCCGCTCCCGGGAGGTCCCCGCCTGGTCTTCCCCGACTGGCCCCGGTGCGGCGAGGCGAACCTCTACTTCGGCCTGAACCCCGTGAAGCCGGACGCCGTGCCGACGCGCGGATCGGGCCTGTTCGAGCGGGTGAACCGAGCGACACGGGACCGCGACGTGCTCGCGTACACGATGTTCGTGGTGGACGTGGACCCCGAGCGGATGCCGCGCGACCGCGCCGCCACCGACGCCGAGAAGGCCCAGGCGCTGGTCGTCGCCACCGCGATCCGCGCCGAGTTGGTCGCCGCGAGCGTTGACGCCCTGCTCGCCGACAGCGGCAACGGCTTCCACCTGATCGTGCCGCTGGTGCCGGTCCCCGGCGAAGGCGTCTCTGGGGCTGCCCGCGAGGCCCACACGATCCTACGGGCGTTGGACGCCCGGTTCTCCACCAGCGGCGCGCGCGTGGACACGTCCGTCTACAACCCGTCCCGCATCCTCAAGCTGTACGGCTCGCTCGCCATGAAGGGCGAGAGCACCGACGAGCACCCGCATCGCATCGCGTCCATCGACCTCTCCGCGATCCCCGAGGACGTGGACCTCGCCGATCGACTCGCGGCCCGCGTGGGCTACCGACCAGTGGCAGCGGTCGCTGCGCCCAGGATCGCTCCACCACGACCGACGACCCCGAAACCGACGACGGCGTGGTCGGAATGGCGAGCCCGCGCCCTCGCCGCGCTCCCAATTGACCGGGTCTACGGCGACTTGTTGACCGGAAAAGCCGTCAACGGTTGGGCGCAGTGTCGCGATCCCGAGTCGCCGTCGGGCGATCAACGGCCCTCCGCTGGCGTCGCCGACACCGCGCCCGAGGCCGAGCGCGGCGCGTTCCACTCCTTCCGCGACGGCCGGACGCTGTCCGTGTTCGACTTCCTCGTCGCCCGGGGCCGAGCGACGGACTTTGCCGGGGCCTGTCGGGAGATCGCCCAGCTTTCGGGCGTGCCGCTCCCTGGTCCCACCGCCGTCGGGGAGGGGGCGCTCGACCGCCTTCGGGCGACGTGGGCGTCGTCGTCGGATGAGGGACGTCGTCATGGGGCCGCGCGCGAGGCCGTGGCCGCCACCGTCGGTCTCCCCGCCATCGAGCAGCGCCAGGTGCTCGACGCCGTCGCCGAGATCACCGGCTTGTCGGCCGCGCTCCTGCATCGCACGCTCACCGAGGCTCGGAAGGACGGGCGACGGGCATCGGAGAAGGCGCGGGTGCAGGCCACCGCTCCCCGAGGCCGACCCGTCGTCGACTACGTCCAGAACCGCGACACGGTGGACAGCCTCTTCGACGCGCTGATCGCCGCGGTGAAGCCCGTGGGGCGCTTCTTCCGGCAGGACCGGGACCTCGTTTTCGTCCGTCGCGGCATCGGCCCGATCCTGATCACCGAGCGCAACGTCGCCGGCCTGCTCTCGGCGCTCGTCGAGATCCGCTTCCTCCACGACCACGACGACGGCCAGGAGCTGCTCCGCTACGACGTGCTCCCGATGGACCTGGCGCGCGCCTTCGTCTACTCGCCGCGGGTCTCGGCCAGCCTCCCGGTCCTCGTCGCGTACACGCGAACCCCGCTGTTCGACGCCACCGGCGGCCTCGTCGCCCGCCCCGGCTTTCACGAGGACTGCGGCATGTTTTACGATGGGCCGGTCATCGAACCCGGTGAAGGCATGGTCAACCTCGACACGGTGCTCACCGGCTTCTGCTGGAAGGAGCCCGCCGACCGCGTCAACTTCATCGGCGCATTGCTCACGACGATCACCATGCCGATGTGGACGCGCGGCCACCCGTTCCTCGCGATCAACGGCAACAAGCCCGGCGTCGGCAAGAGCACGCTGGCACGACTGCTCGGCCTGCTCTGCGAGGGCGGGATGGAGCCGTCCACCGTGTCGTGGTGCCCGGACGAGGCGGAGTTCGAGAAGCAGCTCGCCACGCGCGTCGAGGCCGGCGACCGGGTGATCATCATCGACAACGCCAAGACGGCGAAGCCCATCGAAAGCCCGGTGTTGGAGCGATGTATCACCGATACACGGCTGAACTTCCGGCGTCTCGGCTCCAACTCCAGCATCGGCCGCGCCCAGAACGACGTGCTGTTCTGCATCACGATGAACCTCGTCCAGATGGGCGCGGACCTCCGCCGCCGGGCGCTCCCCGTCAACCTGGAACTCGCCGTGGACGTGCGCAACGCTCGCTTTGAGCACGACGACGTGCTGGCCTGGGCGCAGGCTCACCGGGAAGGCATCGTCGCTGAGCTGCTCGGTCTCGTCCAACGCTGGTTCGACGCCGGGAAGCCGCTGGCCGTCCACCCCGCCCGGCACAGCACCGGGCACCGCTGGGCGGCGACGATCGACGGCATCCTCACGCACGCCGGAATGACGGGCTTCCTGTCGAACTTTGAGGCCAGCGAACACGCCTTCGACCCGAAATACGCCGTCATGCTCGACATCGTGCGCGGCTTCCACGACCGCGAGCCGATGACCGCGCAGGAGTGGGCGGGGGTCCTCGGGGAGGTGCTGGAAGACAGGTTCAAGGAGCGGAATGGGCAGGAAAAGTCGCAGCGAGCGCGGGCGACGATCGTGGGGGCGCTGTTCACGGAGTACGCGGATGCTACGTTCGAGGTCGAGGGGGTGAGCTACGGGCTGGTGCGGGAATGGCCGGAGGGGACGGGGCGGCCGGGGGTTTGGGGGGTTGTCGGGAGCCGTCCCTCGTCACCGTGACCGGCTACTTGTACGCCGCGATGGCCCTCTTGAGCCGGTGACCGTGATAGGGATTCCGCCCCTCCGCACGAGACTGACCGACCCGAATGACGCAGCTTTCACTTCCTACATCGGGGCCGATCACCCTCACCGAGCTGGAGTCGCACCTCTGGGAGGCCGCCAACATCCTGCGCGGCAGCCCGGTCGACCGTACCGACTGGAAGTCGTACATCCTGCCGCTGCTCTTCTTCAAGCGCATCTGCGATGCCTGGGACGAGGAGCACGCCGAGATGCTGTCGGACTTCGGCGAAGACTTCGCGGACCAGCACCGCTTCCAGGTGCCGGAAGGGTGCCACTGGCGAGACGTGCGGGCCGCGCCGAAGAATGTGGGCACCGCCCTCTCGAACGCCATGCGCGGGGTCGAAGCGGCGAACCAGAAGCACCTGTTCGGTGTGTTCGGGGACGCGCAGTGGACCAACAAGGACCGTCTGCCCGACGAGCTGCTCAAGGACCTCATCGAGCACTTCTCGGCGCTCGCCATCGGCAACAGCCGCGTCGCGTCGGACGTGATGGGCGACGCCTACGAGTACCTGATCAAGCAGTTCGCCGACGCGACGAACAAGAAGGCGGGCGAGTTCTACACCCCCCGCAGCGTCGTGCGGCTGATGGTGGACATCGTCGACCCGAAGGAGGGCGAGACGATCTACGACCCGGCGTGCGGGACGGGCGGGATGCTCCTCGCCGCCGTCGAGCACGTCCGTGAGCGCGGGGGCGACCCCCGCACGTTCTTCGGCCACCTCCACGGGCAGGAGAAGAACCTCACCACCTCCGCCGTCGCCCGCATGAACTTGTTCCTCCACGGGATCGAGGATTTTGTCATCGAGCGTGGCGACACCCTTCGAAACCCGGTCTTCACCGACCCGAGCACGGGCGGGCTCGCCACCTTCGACGTGGTGATCGCCAACCCGCCGTTCTCCCTGGAGCAGTGGGGCCGCGAGCTGTGGGAGAACGACCCCTGGGGCCGCGCCTTCGCCGGCCTCCCGACCGACAGCAACGGCGACATGGCCTGGGTCCAGCACATGGTGAAGTCGATGGCCGCCCGTACCGGGCGCATGGCCGTCGTTCTCCCACAGGGGGCGCTCTTCCGGGGTGGCGTCGAGGGCGACATCCGGCAGTACCTGCTGAAGAAAGACCTCGTCGAAGCGGTGATCGGCCTCGCCCCCAACCTGTTCTACGGCACTGGGCTCGCAGCCTGCGTGATCGTGCTCCGTCAGCGGAAGCCGCCCAACAGGGCCGGCAAGGTGCTCGTCGTGGACGCCTCCTCGCGGTTCAGGAAGGGCCGCGCCCAGAACTTCATGGAGCCGGAGCACGGCGCCGAGATTCTCGGCTGGGTGACTGGCTTCGCGGACGTCGAGGACCGCGCCCGCGTCGTGAGCCTCGCCGAAGTCGAGAAGGAAGGCTGGACGCTGAACATCTCGCGCTACGTCCTGCCGCCCATCGGCGCGGACATCCCGCCGTTGCCCGAGGCGGTCGCCGCGTTCAAGGACGCGCTCTCGAAGTGCCGGGAAGCGGAGGACAACTTGCGGAAGGTCATGGTCGAAGGGGGGTGGCTGGCATGAGCGCGACCCTCAACCAGCAAGAGCTCGAGTCCTACCTGTGGGGCGCCGCGGTCATCCTCCGCGGCCTCGTGGACGCCGGCGATTACAAGCAGTTCGTCTTCCCGCTACTCTTCTACAAGCGGCTCTCGGACGTGTGGGACGAGGAGTACGCCCTCGCCATGCAGGACGCCGGCGCCGACCACGCGTACGCGGTCGAGCAGGCCAACACCGACTTCGTCATCCCGGACGGCGCCCACTGGAAGGACGTCCGCGCGGTCGCGAAGGATCTGGGGCGCGCGCTCCAGGCGGCGCTCCGCAGCATCGAGGCCGCGAACCCCGGGCGCCTCGACGGCATCTTCGGCGACGCCCAGTGGACCAACAAGGAGCGCGTGCCCGACGTCACGCTCAAGAACTTGCTGGAGCACTTCTCCGGGCAGACTCTCTGTCTGGCCAACGTGCCGGAGGACGAGCTGGGTAACGGCTACGAGTTCCTCATCAAGAAGTTCGCCGACGACAGTGGCCATACCGCGCAGGAGTTCTACACCAACCGCACCGTCGTCCACCTGATGGTGCAGCTCCTCGACCCGCAGCCTGGTGAGCGCATCTACGACCCGACGTGCGGCACGGGCGGGATGCTGATTTCGGCGCTCGCCGAGGTCAAGCGCAACGGTGGCGAGCACCGTACGCTCAAGCTGTTCGGTCAGGAGCGGAACCACATGACCGCCTCCATCGCCAGGATGAACCTAGTACTTCACGGGGTGAAGGACTCGGAGATCGCCCGCGGCGACACGCTGGCGACACCCGCCTTTGCCGAAAACGACCGGCTGCGGACTTTCGACCTTGTGGTGGCGAACCCCCCTTACTCGATCAAGCAGTGGAACCGCGATGCGTGGATGAGCGACCCATGGGGGCGAAATCGATTCGGAGCGCCGCCGCAGAACTCCGCGGACCTCGTGTTCGTCCAGCACATCATTGCTTCGATGAACCCGAGTACAGGCCGCTCCGTCACCCTACTACCGCACGGATTCCTTGCGCGTGACTCCGAGCGGGCCGTACGAGCGGAACTGGTACGAGCCGATGTGATTGAGGCCGTGATCGGACTGGGCCGACGGCTGTTCTTCAACTCGGGCATGGAGTCATGCCTGCTGGTTTGTCGAAGCCATCGGCAGGCCGAACGCCGCGGGAGGATTCTGTTTGTTGACGCCGCGCACCTTGTGGTGAAGGACGGCCCGAACAACAAGCTACTCACCGAGCATCAGCGCAGCATCGCGGACGTATACCACCGCTTCGTGCCGATCGAAGGCCTCGCGGCCGTGGTAACGCTGGACGAGATTCACCGCTCGGGCGACAGCCTCTCGGTGAACCAGTACGTCAGGCGGCGCGCGGACGCCGTAGCCACCTCGGGTCAGAGCGGATTCGCGCCAGCATGGGCGCGGTTCGACGAGGAGGGCGACACCTTCTGGCAGAACGTGGAGGAGGCCGCGGCTTTGGTTGAGTCCATGTGCCGAGTCGAGGTGAGCGATGGGTGACGTGCTGAAAGCAAATTGGCGATCGGTGAAGCTCGGCGAGGTTGCCATCGAACGCACCGAGCGCGTCGACAACCCCGCAGACTCTAAGTTTGACCGCTACGTCGGCTCCGACGACATCGACAGGCTGGAGGGGTCGCTGCGTCGATGGAGGTCCTCCACTGAGGTCACCTCGGCAGCAAAAGTGTTTCAACCTGACGATTTTCTCTTCGTTCGTCGGAGCCTGTATGCCTCGGACTTTCGGGAGCGCGCTGCGCGCTCCGACTTCGCGGGTGTCTGTTCCGGCGACATCCTCCCGTTGCGCGCGCGCCCCGGAGTCATCGAGCCTGGGTTCCTCGGCGCCGTGCTCAACCACCCTCGCATTTGGGAGTACGTCGTCAAGCATGCGACAGGGTCGATCACCCGCCGCATCAAGTGGCGGGACCTCGCGGAGTACGAGTTCCCGCTTCCCCCACTCGCTGAGCAACGTCGGGTGGCCAGGTTGCTGGAGGCGTCCACAGCCTTCGTCGAGCATCTGACCGCTTTGGCGAGGGAGGCGCGCGTGGTGCAGCGGGCGGCTCTGGACAGCCTGTTCGCGCTGCCCGACAGCGCGGTTCCACTTTCGAGGTTGTGCGCCGACACTATCACCTACGGGATCGTGCAGGCTGGGCCGGACGTTCCGACTGGCGTGCCTTACATCCGCGTGACCGACATGACCGCGGGCGATGAACTTTCCACGAATGGGATGCTGCGAACTTCGGCAGACATCGCCAAGAAGTACGCCCGCTCGATGGTTCGCACTGGGGATATTGTGGTAGCGCTGAGGGGCGTCGCGGGTCGCGTCATGACTGTCCCTGCGGAGTTGGACGGCGCGAACCTAACACAGGGTACCGCGCGAGTAAGGGTTTCGCCGGAACACAACTCGACATTTGTGCTTTGGGCGCTGCGAAGCACGCGCGGCCGGCGAGAGTTTCGAAGGTTTCTCCGCGGCTGGAAGGGCGAGTCGCTTCTTGAGATTACCCTTGGCGATCTTCGAGAAGTGTCCGTCCCGGTTCCCTGCCGGAGCACGCAGGACCAGATCGCCTCCGCGGCGGCGGATCTCAATGCGGCGGTGGCCGCCACGGATCGCCGACTGGCGGCGGCACTCGAAATCCATCGGGCGATCCTGTCGAGCGACGTAAGTGGTGCCGCGTGAGCTTCACCGAAGCCTCGACCGTTGAGTCCCTCGTCCGCGATCTCCTCTGCGGCGGCGTCACCCACCACACCGCCGTCGGAGCGGGCCTCGCCCGGCGTCAAGGCAAAATCGCTGGCGTCGGCTGGCACTACCTCCCCGCCTCCTCCGTGCCCCGGCTGCCCCACGAGGTGCTCGCCGAGTCCTGGGTCCGCGACGCGCTGATCCGCCTCAACCCCGAGATCGCGGCCATCCCCGACCGCGCCGACGAGGTGCTCTACAAGCTCCGCGCCATCGTGCTCGCCGTGCGCTCAGACGGCTTGATCAAGGCCAATGAGGAGCTGACTGCCTGGCTGCGCGGTGACCGGTCGATGCCCTTCGGCCCGAAGAACGAGCACACCACCGTCCGCCTGCTCGACTTCGAGAATCCCGAGAACAACCACTACGTCGTCACCAACCAGTTCACGTTCCGCGCCGGCCCCGCCGAGCGTCGCGCAGACCTCGTCCTGCTCGTCAACGGCCTCCCGCTGGTCGTCATCGAAGCCAAGACCCCGGTGCGGCACGCCGTGAGCTGGTTCGACGGCGCCGTCCAGGTGCACGACGACTACGAGAAGAACGTCCCCGAGTTGTTCGTCGCCAACGTGCTGAGTGTCGCCACCGAGGGCAAGGAGCTGATGTACGGCTCCGTGCGGATGCCGGTGAACCTCTGGGGGCCGTGGCGCGGCGACGGCACGGCCGCGCCGGGCACCCTCGCGGGGCTCACGGCGGCAGTGAACAGCCTGCTACGCCCGACGGTGCTGCTCGACGTCCTCGCCCACTTCACGCTCTACGCCACCGACAAGAACAAGCGCCGCATCAAGGTGGTGTGCCGCTACCAGCAGTACGAGGCTGTGAACCTCGTCGTGGAGCGCGTGCTCGCCGGCCGCCCTCGCAAGGGGCTCATCTGGCACTTCCAGGGCTCCGGCAAGTCGCTGCTCATGGTGTTCGCCGCGCAGAAGCTCCGCCTCGAGCCCGCGCTGGGCAACCCGACGGTGATCATCGTCGTCGACCGGATCGACCTCGACGCGCAGATCAGCTCCACCTTCCACGCTTCCGACGTCCCCAACCTCGTGAAGGCCGAGACCCGCGAGGACCTTCAGCGCCTGCTCAAGCAGGACACCCGAAAGATCATCATCACGACTATCTTCAAGTTCGGCGAGGCGGACGGCGTGCTCAACGAACGGGGCAACATCGTCGCCCTGGTGGACGAGGCCCACCGCACCCAGGAAGGCGACCTCGGCATGAAGATGCGCGCGGCCCTCCCGAACGCCTTCCTCTTCGGGCTCACCGGCACACCCATCAACCGGCGCGACCACAACACCTTCTACGCCTTCGGCGCCGATGAGGATCGGCACGGCTACATGAGCCGCTACGGCTTCGAGGAGTCGATCCGCGACGGCGCCACGCTGAAGCTGCACTTCGAGCCCCGCCTCGTCGAGATGCACATCGACAAGCCCGCCATCGACCAGGCATACCAGGCCCTCACGGGCGACCTCTCCGACCTCGACAAGGACAACCTCGCCAAGGCCGCGTCGAAGATGGCCGTGCTGGTGAAGGTGCCCGAGCGCGTGCGCCGCATCTGCGCGGACATCGCCCAGCACTACGCCACCGCCGTGGCGCCCAACGGCTTCAAGGGGATGGTCGTCACCTTCGACCAGGAGTGCTGCCTCCTCTACAAGGCCGCCCTCGACCAGCTCCTGCCCCCCGAGGCATCCGAGATCGTCATCTCCGCCAGCGGCAGCGACG